>JAGCSE010000127.1 GCA_017964325.1 Victivallales bacterium
AGCGGATTGACGATTTCGATGTTGGAGACATCCACGCCTTTTTCCACCGCGACGGCTTTGACACGAGCGGGATCGCCCAACAGGATCGGGCGGGCGATTTTTTCCTGCACGATTTTGACGGCGGCCTGCACCGTGCGCGGTTCGTCGCCTTCCGGCAGGACGATTGTCTTGACGCATTGACGCGCCTTCACTTTGACTTGTTCTATCATTCCCATGGTCGTTTCCTTTTGTAGAAATTGTTATGCAAATATCGCATTAAAGATCAACGCCTTCAAAGCCGTCCCACACGGGCTTGCCGGAATACGTCAGAATCGGCGCTTCGCCGCGCAACGCCTTGAGAACGGAGAGTGCCAATGCATCTTGTTCCATTTCACCGGGATACACGCTGATGGGGGCGATCCATCCGCAACGCATCTGGATGCCGTCGATGATGTCTTGGAAACGCATCAACCCGCCTGTCAGCAGGATGCCATCGACCTTTCCGCAGAGGACGGCGCTCATTTCGCCAATCTGTTTGCAGATTTGGTAAATCATTGTATTCCAAACCAATGAGGCTTTGCGGTCGCCTTCTTCGACTTTTTTATGGATGACATCTGAATCCGCCGTTCCAAAGAGGCTGACGAAGCCGCCCGCGCGGGAGCACATCAGCCGCGCTTCCTTTACGGAATGCTTGTCGATGTAGTCGAGCAACGAGAGGACGGGAACGCTGCCGATGCGTGTCGGCGTGAACGTGCCTTCGCCGTCCGCGCCCATGTTGCCATCGACCATGCGGCCGTGGTCATGCGCGCTGACGGTGATGCCGCCATCGATATGAGCCACGATGAAATTGCAGTCTTCATAGCGTCTGCCGAGCTTGTTCGCATGGAATTCCGCGACAGCCTTCTGGTTGAGCACGTGGGAATGGGAGTAACGATAGACGCCCTTGATGCCCGTCAGGCGTGCATAATCGCCGTATTCATCGACATTTGTCGGATTCAATGTATAGGCGTTGCGGCCGAATTCCTGCGCGAATTTCCACGCCAGCATGACGCCGAGTTTAGCGGGATGCTCGCTGCCGCCGACAGCCGCCACTGTGTCGTCGTAAAGCCGTTTGTCAATGGCCGTCACGCCACCGGGCTGAGTATAGGCACTGCCGCCGCGGCCGACGAATACGTCGATGTCCGACGCCGCGACGCCGTAGTCTTTCAGCATGTCCATGATAACTTGGTAGCGGAACGGCATCTGGTCGTTCACGTGGGGGAATTGCAGCAAGACCGGTGCGTCGTGGAAAATGCTTTTTTCGAAGAGCGACTTTTCGTTTTCGTAAAGGCTCACCTTCGTGGAGGTAGAGCCTGGGTTGATGACAAGGATCTTTAGCTTTTTGCTGTCCTGTGCGTTCATGGATAGTTCCTAAGTGTCTTTAGTGCGATCATTTCCGACTGATTACATTCAATGCTCCGAAGCATTGAATAATTGATGGCGGTAAAAACATATTTTCTTTTCGTTTCATTAGAAATGGAATAACGGATACAATAGAACATAATATGAAATCGGCTCTTTTCAACTCAACGGAGCGGATTTTCAGCTTCAAATGCCCATGAATGGAAGAAGTTCAAATTGATTTCCAGAGAATATTGGGTAAATTTTCAACAACAGATTTTCCAAGATGGCGGAAGCATGGGAAAGTGCATTCAAACAGGATGTAAATATGTCAGAATCATCGTTTAAGCGTATTGGTGTCATCAACTGGGATTGCAGCATCCCTTCTGAAACGACGTTTTTCGGCCGTTATGCAACACGCTCGTTGGGGCCGCGTGAATTCCGCGACAGGACGCCATACTACGCCATCGAGACGGCTCCCGACACGATTCAATACCGTGAACGGACTGTGGCCGACTATGAAATCGAGCTACGTCACGCCATCGCCGCAGGCATCGATTATTTCGCCTACTGCTGGTATGACCGCGTGCCGCATTCGGATCATCTTGTGAGCGGCGCCGGAGCTACCGTCGATGATACGGTCTGCGAGTTGGTGGACGCCCGTTTCAAGCATCTGGCCAGCCCTTTGCGCGACAAGATCGGCCTCTGCGCCATTCTCATCACCTGCCATCCATATATACCGAAGGAACTGGCCGATCTGGCAGAGACGATGAAGGAGCCGTTCTATGAGAAGATCGATGGTCGTCCTCTCGTGTATCTTTTCGCTTCTCCGTGGGAGGACGTGCTTGGAAGACTGCGTGCCTGTTGCAAGGCCGCCGGCGTGGCCGATCCATACGCGGTGTTGTTGGCGAATGCAGTTTCGCCAGCCGATGCGCCGAAAGTGCAGGCTCTCTGCGCATACGCTGGCGGCACCGTGCAGGCCCGTACATGGGATGATTTTTTCGAACAGGAAATGGCCCGTAATGAACGGCGCAGCCAAAACGGCCTGCCTGTCGTGCCGCATTTCTCCATGGGCTGGAATCCGACACCGCGCATCAAGCATCCCGTGCCGTGGGTGACCTATCCGGAAGGCGTCTATGCGCCGCCCGCCACCGTCGAGCAGCTGTTTGCCGCGGCAGAACGTCTCAAGGCGTGGGCGATGGAACATCATGACCTTTGTCCGACAGGGCATGTCCTGACGTTCGCATGGAACGAATTCGAAGAAGGCGCATGGATTTGTCCCACTTTAGGATCGTCCGCCACCATGCCCAATACGCGTTACCGTGACGCATTCGCGAGGATCGTCAAGGCATGGAAAGAATAACGGATAGCATGGAGAATCCTATCTTTCCACAAGGGATCTTCTTATTGTTTTTCTATGACGTTTTCAACAGCGGTCTGCATCTGGTTCAGCTGATCCATGGTAACTTCGTCGCCGAAGAAAATATGGATATCATAACCGAAATTGCTGATCTTCCAGTAGTTCCAGTAGGAATTGCCTTCCCTGCTGTTCATCATGGTCTTGTTGGCCTTGGCAGATTTGAAAGTACTTTTAGTAATCAGGCAGATGATTTCATCGGGGCAGGGGATGATTTCCGGATGTTCGTCCGTTTTATGGCTGAATCTTCCATGCACGTCATAGGCATAGAATGGAGCCGCCCTGTCGTGCTCAAAGGAGCATCGGCTCCATTGGCCTGGCAAGCCTGCGGAGGCCGTCGCCTTGTTCAAAGATGAAAGCCATTTTTCATCGGCCTTTGTCAATCGGAATGTCCATGTTCTCATATCACGATGCAAGAAGTAGGCTTCGAATGAGGCTTCATGGATTTCGGGGGGCTTTTGGGCTGAGGACGGTTTGTCAAGCTTCAAAATCCGCTGGATGGAGGATGAATTGTTTGGAAAAAACTCTCCCCCGCTTTCCAGATACACTTCGCATTCAGGCAGTGTCAACCATTTTTCATCAAGAAGAAAGCGCGGCATGTCCGGGAGGAGCCGTGAAGGCATCTTCCGCCCTTTGGGAGTCGCGATCATGCGCCATCCTGTCGGAACATCGAACGGTTCGCCCTCCTGGTTCCATTTCGTGGCGCTGATGCGGCGGTGGGCGGAGATGGTCATTCGTGCCTTTAATGATTTATTGGTTCCGTCAAGGAACTGCATCGGTGCCTCAATGACCAGCACGGGGCCGTCTATTCCGTCATAATGGGTTGAAAGCAAGTAATTTTCAGAATTCCATGAGTTTTCCAACTGTTTGATTATCTGGTTGAACATCGGATGGATTTCAAGATTCTCCGTATGGAGATGCGGAAGGCTTTTGTCTATTTTTGTCAATTCCATATATGTCTTTCCGCCATGTGCCTTCAGAATGTCGATCAGCCGTTGGCGGTTTTCTGGTGAGAGCACCGTTTTGTCGTCAAAGACCATGTCCAAGGCTGTTTCCCGCTGAATGCGCGCGGAAGCTGGAGATTGCACGGGAAAGCCATGGCCAGCCATCATTTCGATGACGTCGATCAGCATCAATTGTTCGGAAACGTTTAATTTTCGTGTGCTTTTCAGATGGTTACGGCACCATACATAGATGACGTCAAATTTCGCGGGGCATCTTTCCAATGCCAGACGGATGATTTCTTTGTTATCGTTGGTCAGTAGATTGAGAAAGTTGGTGAAGGATGTTTCGTCAGGCGTGGCCCCATGTCCCAGCAGGAGCGAATATGCCTTGACATTCTGATCTTGCAACGCCTGTTGCAAGGGGGACATGCCATCCGGCATACGCCAGTCGAACTTATCCGGTATTTCACCCCCTTTCAGGCGTTTTTCCAGTTCGTCGTATCTCTTTTCTTTGACGAGAAGGGCCAGCGGTGGATTTTGCTTGTAGTCATGATACAGGTAAATGTCATGCGGAATGCAAAGCGTGTCGGCAACCAGTTCAAAAGGAAAGTCAAGCAGAAAAAATGGGACAAACGGCCATGTATATGGCCACGCAGAGAAGATGAATCCAGAACAACCTTTGGATCCCATGTAGAAATGATTTGGCGGTTTGGCATAGCCTGACTTTCCAGATAACAATCGCATTTCTTCGCTCATGCGTATGCACCCTGTCAGGCAGAACATGCAAATGACTGCCGCCAAAATGTTTTTCTGTGTTTTTTTCATGATGACCTCCATCCAGAAGAATGGATTATTTTTTCATGATGTCCAATATCGTCAATCTCAGCAAGTCCAACGTATCTTTTTTGATTTCATCGCCGAACAGGATATTCGCGTGCATGGTATTCCAATGGTTCCAATAGGTTCTTCCCGCCTGCCCGTCGTATTTTATGACGGTGTTGGAGGTTGGTTTGAAGTCGTTTGGTGTGAAAATGCAGATGATTTCATCGGGATAGGGGGCGGGGATGTCGCCCGGCAATATTTTTTCTGGAAATCGTTCATGATTGGTGAAGACATAGTACACCCATGACGAATCACCACTGAAAATCACCCCCGGTTTACTTGAGAATTGCATCCGCCGCCAGCGACCAGCAAGCCCTGCCTCCGCCGTCAGGCGGTTCGCCTTTTCCAGCCATTCTTTATCCTCGTATGTCAAAGGCCGTGTGTATTCTGTCATTCGCAAGAATGTGTTCATGCCCAACTCGCTTACAAAGGAACCGGATATATCATCATTTGCGTATTTTCCATTAGGATTGCGGGGAAGCTGCATGATTTCTTCAAAGACTTTGGAAGGCTTATTCTTATGCCATGGCAAGTCCAAGTCATTGGCTATTCCGCCCGGTATTTCCAGGAGAAGCTCATAATCTTTGAATGAAAAGCGTTTTTCCTCCAAAAGAAACAACGGCATGTCGGCCTGAAATCGTGACGGGACATACACGTCGGGTGGCGTGAAAATCATTCGAAAGCATGCGGGAATGTCAAAATCTTCCGTGTCCTGATTCCAAGTACCATCGGCCTTGCGTCGGTGCATTTTGACGATTGTCCTTTCTTCCGGATAATCCACGACGAGAACAGGGGCTTCAATCCCTTGATAATGGGTGGACAATCGTATCGTTTCCGCTTTTGGTTGTGTTTCAAGTATTTCCAGAAGGGGATTGAACATGGGATGGATTTCAAGGCCATCTGTCCTGAGATGAGGCAGATTCTTTTTTAGTGCCAGTTCCCTGTAGGTCATTGCGCCGTTGGATTTCAGCACGGAAACAAGATGCGAACGGCTTTTTTCTGAAAGCATTTTGTTTCCAAGCGCGATGTCCAACGGCGTCTGGCGTAACGTGTATTCATTGCCATAAACATTGATTCCAAAACCATGATGGGCCAGCATGTCGATTATTTCCAGAAAGTCGGTTTCGTCAGCGGCTGTCATGGTCGTTTTAGGCATTTTCAGCAACCGCATCCACTCCAGAAGAATATCGCTTTCCGCGTATTTTTCGGATATATTCTTGTCATGTTTCAAGGCGATTTCGATGATTTCCTTGTTTTGAAGATTGATTGTACGATATGCAATATCTGTAATTGTCGCACCATATTCCGCGAGCAACGCAAATGCTTCGTTGTCATGTTGATGGATTGCCTGATAGACCGAATTGGAATTAGGAGGGTCCCCTTGTGCAAGCCGACTGGCGAGTGTTTTCAGCTTGTGTTTCTTCACAAGATTCTCCAAAGGAGGATGCATCAGGTATTTAGAATACATCCAGGCGTCAAGCGGCAGGCAGAGCGTGTCCGCCACAATCTCAAATGGCAAGTCCAATATAAGATAGGGTGTCAACGGAGAGAGGTTCGTGTTGATGTTTTTTGCCGCCTGCCTTGTCCCTTCATAAAGGCGTTCAGTGGAATGCTCAGGTTTGTGATGAGTGAAATAATGGCGATTGCCGTGGTCGAATTCCATGCTGAGGCGCACGCAGCCTGTCGCCATCGCCATGATTCCCAAGATGAAAACAATGTTCAACCAACGTCGCATGATGATTCTCCAGACTTCGTGTCGTTCATGCCATAACCAATTTTCACAATATACTTCAAGGAAAGTGGTTTGCAAAAAATAAGCGGTGCACGCTAATGCCTTTGAATTAACTGGGGCAACTGGGACTTATGGGACGACTGCGATGTTTACTGTTGTCTCAGTTGTCTCAATAGTTACAGAATGCGGAGGACACCATTTGCAACAAGCGGTCATTGATGGCGATTGCGCCAAGGTGAAGTAACTGTTCAAAATGGTGCAAGCGTGGATTAATTGTTCAACAAGGATTTTTACAAAGGTGCATATCACGTATTGGAACAGGCCATAGAAGATGACGATATGGAAGATGTACTGGAAGCGGTTGTTAAAATGCTTACAGACATCAACCAGTCGGATATGTTTGGCATGTTGCCGTTGTATTTCTTTGGACGTCAGGACATCTTGCTCAGTATATAGGGATGCCAAGCCGCCATCTTGAAAGACAATATTCTATTTGTTGATTTGCACAATCTTGCCATCAATAACATCGATGCCATTTTTTTCGAGCCATCCCTCCGCCTTTTCATTGTGGAATTTGTTCTTGACGGCGTACCATTCGTCAAGAAGGCCTTCTGTATCCACGGCGTTGCGGAATGCCGCAAACGGATGCCTGCCGCGAAGGGCGTGAAACAGCCGTTGATTGTCATGCTGTTCCGCAAAATCCTCCATCAAATTATACTCTATATATGAAGGCAGCGTTTCAATTTTTATCAACTGATGCGTACGAGCTTCCTTGAGTTCTTCAGCAGACAAACATAAATCCATACAATTTATGTCAAAGTCATCATCCATTATATTCTCTGGATAGGGCAGAATTTCCTGCTCTGTTAAATCAAGGAAAGGCGTTTCTTCGCTTGTATCCATCGTGAGAGCCTCCGCGATTTCCTCTATCAAATCCTTTTTTGAAGATATTGACATTTGCTGCTCCTATTCATTGCTCTACTGAAGCATCATCGAATGGTGAATATTTTCTTTTCCGCGTGTCCCAAAACACGTTTTGTCTTCACGTCACGCAGTTCCGCGCAGATTTCGTCTAATGGCAGGAAAGCGCCTTCTGCCAGTCTGATTAGCGCTAAATTGTCTTTTTCCCTTAATTTAACGACTGTCTTCCTGTCGGGATTCGACTTTGCCCAGACGGCCATTTCCAGTTCCTGCTCTTCATCCGCGCCGTATTGCATATGCCCCAAGCACAGCCAGTTCCATCTGTCGGTAAACGGCCAATTTGGCTCCAAGGACATCACTTCCGGAACGGTTCTCTGCTGCATCCGTTTGTCCAGAATTTTGCCATCTTTATCCTTCAACAATACAAGCACTTGCAATTCACCGCCTTGCTTCAATTGAATCTCCTGTTCAATGAGCTTCAAATCAACTGTCGGCCTGTCAAAATCAATTTTGTCGGATAGTTCAATACCTGTATAAGTGACCGTTCTCTGATCAACCATCTGTCCATTCGCTATAAGCTTGTAATCAATGCACAGCGACAAGTCTTTGTAATACGTTCCTTCACGCAGGAAAACTCTCATTTTACTGTTTCCGGGCTTCACATCGTCAAGAGCGACGCCACCAGCCAATAGCGTGCCTTTAAAGTTCGCCTCGCCGAAACGGCGCGGCTCGCCGAAACGGTCCCCCGTAGGCGACCAGCAGATTAGTTCGAACACTTCCAGCGGACGGCGTTCACGGCAGACATTGAAGCCAAACAAAGGCCCCAATATTTTCAAATCCGCTAACGGAATCGCCATTTCCACCGTCCAACAATCATCACCACGGCTCGCTGCCGTCTTCAGCGACGGCGTCCACGATCCCTTTGTTCCACCCGTGTAGTAATATCCTAAACTGTTGACGCAGATTTGATAGTAATCGTTTTTACGATAGTCTGAATCAAAGAAAATCTCCACGCAGTCGTCGCTATAGACCGCCCCCTGATTTTCGCGCACATTCGTAATGATGTTGCCCATGAGCTTCTCTTCGCACTCCACGGCGACATACAGATTGACGCCGTCCGTTGTCACCCACGCCTTCGTGTTCGCCGTCGGCTTGCCACTGCCGTCCATCAACGAGAAGTTGTCCATGATGCCCGCCGTTTTCCAGCAATCATCATCAAGCTTGCCATCCAATGCAGGACCGTTTTTGCAATTTCCCACCGTTACATGATGCTTATTAGGAATATATAACCCTATATTTTTTCCACCCCAGCCAGAATTTGAAACGGCACCTCCCAGCTGGCAGGCCAACACGGCTGTCTTTCCATTTTGTGTCTTTTCCGACAAGCCAAGCAACTCTTCAATTTGTCCTGCAATGATTTCGCGCGCCCTGTCGTAATCTTCAAGCTCCCATCCATTATTCAGATTCAGAAAACCAGAGATGAAGCCTTTTTTGTCTCTGTCATCTCCCATATCCGTGAATTTCGCCTCATTCCGCACGACTGGCCTATATTGTATGCTTTCCAAAATCGCATCCAACACACGTTGCGCATAATCTGCCTTCTCGCCAGGACGCTCTTTGATCAACTGCTGCAAATACTTAATGTATTTATAGTCATCGATTCCCTCCCGTGCGCTGACCAGCCCAATGCCCGGCCCGCCTTTGATCTTCCCTTCGCCCGGATAATAGTTCGTCGTGTCGCCCAACGGCGAATCAAAATCGTTGAACGGACTTCCATGGAAGCTTCTGAAGGCCCAGTTGAACACGCCGTCCGCACCGCTTCGGATTTGGAAAAAGCCTGCCACATAACGGCTTGTGACAGGACGATAACTCTCCACGTCGCAGTTGTAGAGCATTGCCAGCTTGCCTTCTTTCTTCAGCTTCGCCATGATTTCGGGCGTTCCGACGGTGCCGTTGTAGTTCCATACATCCGCAAACGGTCCCGCTACATTATGGAAATAGGCGTCGCCCGGCCCGTCCTGCTCCGTGCGCAGGCCGGGAACTTGTTTCAGCGATTTCAGCAGATTGACATTCTCGTCCATCGCAGCCTTGCCGCGCCAAGCGGGTTCATCTACCGGTTGCACAATCAGTTCCGCCCAGCCACGATTTTTCACTTCCTCCAGCATGGCACGCCAGAACGCCTGATGTACCGTAAAGAACTCGTCATGAGTCACTTTCAACCCCTGCTTTCGGGCGAACGTCACACCTGGATCCGCCAGCAAAATGATAGGACATGGATAGCCATGCCGTTTGTACGCATCCATCGCCGTCACAAACGCATCGTCCTTTCTCCACGACAGGATGACTTTTCCATTTTCATAACGACAATCATCGACGTTTGGCGCAATGCACAGCCCAAGTGATGTCATGCCTAGACTTCGCATATATGCCAAGTCACTGTCAATCAACGCAATGTCACCTGGATGTGTATAGTATTCGCCGAAATACTGCGTCTTTTCGTCGGGCAAGGCAAAGCCTCGTACGCGGATTTGCACGGGTATTGACTTCTTCACACCATCTAAATCCAATTCTGCCATACCCTTATATAGTCCCGCCTTCGCATCTTTCGAAATAGCGACATCCAACCAAAAGGAACGAGTCGTCCGGCTTTTGATTTCAAGCGTCTGCTCCCTGTCCAATATCATGGGGATATCCGCATAATATGATTTTGACTGGTAGGTTGGCCGTTTGTTCATGCAACGGATGGTGCTGATGGAGAAGGCGTTGGGTGAAATCGTCCCGCCATCCGCGCTTTTCAGATCTTCCGGAAATGAAATCGCGACCGTCATCAAGTCCTTCAACGCGTGGACGGAAAGCGTCATCGGCTCCGTCTCGCCCGGACACGCCGTTGCATCCAACACGACATCAGAGGAATATGCAAGATTCGGCTTCACATTCGGAAACACATGCTTCATCCAATGGGCACGGAACAGTTGCGCCCCCATGGCTTTCTCCTCCTCCGTGACCGCGCGATAGTCCCCCGCTGGTCTATAGACGTATTCCTTGAACGTTCCGACCTTGTCACTTAGGCACAGGTTATCCAGCCAGATCGTTGAATCCTCACGCGGCATCCGACGGTAAAGAAGAATGTTCTTCGGATATTTGGGATTGCCGTCCGCATCCTTCATGTTCAGGAACAACTGGACTGGCGTCTTCTGGCGGGGCTGCACACCGATGCCGCCGTAAATAGGCGTTCCCTCCGCAAAATCCATGCGGTAGCTAATGTCCAGATTCGCCTCCTCCTCATGCCAGATGGACAATGAAAGGACATTCTGGCCTTTATATTCCTCCGGTGTGAACGAAATATTGACACCTGGCCACGTGTCCTTTGCAGCTCCCTTGAAGAAAATTTTTGCGCTCTTCGCGCCGTCCGCCGCATGCCCGCTGACGATTTCCATGAAGGCACCATTTGCCCACACATGGCTTTGCCAGTTTTCCCCATCCTCAAAAGATATCCTCCCCTGTCCATGCAACCTCCCAACAGCAACAATGGCAACCAATGCCGCAAAGAACCATTTTCGCATTGAGCTACTCCTACCGAAACATCAGCCGTTTCGTTTGAACGATACTAATTTGATTTTCGGATAATGTTCGTTTATGTCATGGATAAGCTTGAAGGCGTGTTCTGTATTTGACTCATGGAACCGACCTTCCACATAAAAGTCACCCGTCACAAGATTTGCCTCATGATTCACTGTTATGTTCAATGTCGCCACGGAAAAATGTGCATATTTATGATCTCCCTTGATGAATTTGTAAATCTCATGCATGTCTTCGCTGCTTTCTCCGATGATATTCAATTGGAACGGGAAGATGCGATTCATTTTCTTTTCATACCACTTGCCGATGAAAACCAGTATCAATTCACCACCCGTCATCGCCAAAGCGATCATGATCTGATTGGCGCCACAGGCCATGCCGACCGCCGCGGAAAACCACAGGCAGGCAGCCGTTGTAAGTCCTTTGATTGTAAAACCTTCCTTTACAATCGTTCCTGCACCAAGGAAACCTATGCCGGACACAATCTGTGCGGCGATTCGCCCGACGTCGCCGCGCAGATTCTCAGCACCGGGAAAAGGCAGTGCGCATGATGGTATAAGCAGCGACAGCTGCGTGAACATCGCCGATCCAAGCGCCACCAGCATGTGCGTCCGCAAACCGGCAGAACGACCATGCAAGTCACGTTCCCAGCCTACCATGACTCCGCATATCGCCGCAAATAGCAACCTTTTCAGTAACTCGAAAAACAAATGCCAGTCTTGTGAACCGTATAAATCCATAGGAACTCCTTTTTATCCTTAATGGACAAATGGAAACCAGCAGCCGAAACCTGCCATTCCGGTTGCTGTGAAATGAAACGCTTCTTATTATTTTTTACTTGTAATTATTAATATTGTTCCTTGTTTTTAAATAATCAACACAGTATTTTATTTTTTTGAAGATTTTTTTTTGTTTTTAATCAAGGAACAAATGATGAATGGTGAATTGTGGATATGGACGGAGTTGCTGGCGTTTGACAACACACAGCCAGACATGGGAGTGAAGGAATATCTGGAGCATGTCCAGACCATTCCAGATGGCATTTCCATTTTAAGTGGAATTGATTTAATTCTATATCATAAGCCATTGGCGGAGGAGGTGGTCTTGCCACCCATGGTCTGCTCGCGCAATGGGCATCTTTCCAATGGGATACGCAATCGACAGGAATGGACGAATTTCCAAATCCGAAATCTTGTGGCTGAATTGCAAAAACATGGAATCAAAGTGTTGCTTTCTGTTTTCGAAACGCGAATGCAGAATTTCTGGGAGAAAGAATTCAGCAATGAATACTGTCCTGAACACCGTTATGCGTTCATTGGCAAGCTGAACGATGGGCGCAGTGCAGGAAATTTTTTCATCAGACAGTTGAATGCAACACTAAACGATTATGGCTTCGATGGTTGGCACGCCGCAGACACCATCGTCGCCTGTTGGTCCATTCTTGATTATCCAACGGATCAAGTGATTCAAGAATTCGCCAGAAATCATCCCGAACTGCAGCTGCCTGATTTCATTTTTGAAGATGCTTCCCGAACGGAAGATCATTCCAGGCGTCTGCAAAAGTTGCAATATCTCCAGAAAAACTGCTGGCAAGTCTGGAACGATGCCATGCTTTCCGCATGGATGGATTTTTGGGAGAAGGCCATTCGGACTTTGCATGAAAACAACAAGCTCGTCATGGTGAATTCGCCCAACACAAAATCCATTTTTGGCGCACTGCAATACATGAGCATGGATTACCGTTTGTTGGCGAAATGGAAAATCGATTACCTGCTGGTGGAATCAACTTCTGCCGCTGCCGAACTGATCTGGCATAACCGCCGCCTTGTTCATGAATTCGACGCCGTCATGTCGGAAATGACAGCCGCCATGCCAGGCGTGAAAATCATCATTATGCCGTCCGTCAAAGATATTGTGGAGACGTATGACGCTCTTGAACATGCCCCTTGTCTGTATGAACGCGACTTGTATATGCAGACCGCCCAACATATTTTACATAACGGCAAGCTCAAAAGATGCGCGGATGGTCTCATTGTTTGTCTTGGTGATTGTATTGACGATCATCAATGGCGGCAGTTGCATGAACTGTATGATACGGCGTTTCATTTTCAGGCTGTCAAAACAGGCGAACTTGTCTGGCTGCATGATTCCGCCATGTTCGATGCCCTGCGGGAGGAACACCATCAATTCGGCACATGGTCACCGTCGCAACAGATCAACGAAATTCGCAATCTTCGTTCCATCGACATATCGACAATTGCAGATGTTTCAGAATTGCCGTATGTTACACAGCCGATTATTGCATTGGACGTTCATTTGTGGTCACCTGAAAAACGCAAAGCACTTCTTGCTTCCAAATTACCGATGATTTTGACTGGACACTTTCAGGATGGCGACCTGCCAACAGAAGCTGAAACTATCCGCTGGACAGATGCAACAAACGGATACGCATGGTGTTGCATTTTTCTGAACTGGCCGTCTCTTCGTCCAGGCATTTGCGAAATACAAGAAGAAACCAGTTATCAGAGAAAGCCTTTCGACGACAGCGTCCCGTTTAGCCTCTATCGCGCCTTTTATCCGCATCTGGACATACCATCTGCCTTCTGGGAAGCCGTCGCAAACCGCATTCGTGAGCTGCTTGGTCCACAACTACTTCAGAATGAAGAAGATGGCATCCAAATGATGAGTCAATGTGCCGCTGATGGTGGTGAGTTGATTCATCTGATTTCATGGAAGGATTATTATGTAAAGCCGCGCTTCGAAATCACTAAACCACCTGTGGCAATCACGAAGGAAAGCCGTTTCCCGAAAATCCAGCTGGGGACACGGGACTGCCTGCTGTCCGTTGTGGATCCAATCCGTAGGATGCCATTGTATATTACCCCGAAGGGGGTGTTGTCATTCGTTATCCATGTACGACAAAATTAACATAGTTGTTTAAACCTTGTGGCATCTTGTTGAGAAACATACAACAGCCATTATATTTTTCAAAAGTTTTTTGAGGAGATTTCTGTTTGGCAGATTGCGGCAGAAAAACAGTTCATTTAGGCAAACACAAAAAAACAATCACATCCGTGGATAAATTCATTCTTCTAATCGTTCTCTTCCTTTTGGCTGGCGCCATTCCGTTGCACGGCGGTCTCGAACTCGCCGTTTTCAGAACACCCGTCTTCTGGACGCTTCTCGCCATTCTCGCCGTGTGGTGCGTAGTCGCTTGTTTTAGGCTAAAACGCTTCAAGTCACTGCGTGGCATAGGCTTCCTGCTTGCACATGGCGGTGTCGCACTTCTCTTGCTAGGCGCGGCAATCGGTCTTTTCGCCGGCAAGAAGACACAGTTCGCCGCCTATATCGGAGCATCGCCGGCCAACGAACTGCCAGCCCCCGATAACACAACCTATCCACTCGACTTCTCCCTTGCCGTCACGGACTTGAAAGTTGAGTACTATCCGCCTTCCTACAACTATTACGCACCACCTGAAAAGGATGGAGAAGACTATACGCTCGTCAAGACATTGAAGCCCAATATGGACGGGACCATCACCCTCCCGAAACACGGTGGTTCTATTGCAAGGGAGACACTTGTTGATGATGACGGAAATTGGAAGCCGCAAGTGTTTATGGACAATGGTTATCTGCTTCACAAGGCCGCTCCGACTCCAAAGCTGTTTGAAGCGACGGCGCAGCTCTCCGTCTCTGATGGAGATGTTCTGCCACCGCAAAAGTTCAGTGTCAACCACCCGCTCTGCTTCCACGGTTGGCGATTCTATCTGATGTCGTATGATGTTCAAAATAATGAATACATCGTCCTGACGGCGCGGCATGATCCAGGCCGCGGTTGCGTTATAACGGGCATCTGGATGATTATTATCGGCGTCGCCATCCTCTGCTGGTTCTCGCAATCTCCTACGGAGGTATCACGTAATGTTTAACGAAACGACATTTATCATCTTTTCCGCCACTGCCGCAATTGGTTATGGAGTCAGTTTTGTATTCGGCATCATGAAACGACAGTGTTCCGCCATCGGCGTATTCATAGCTGCATGGCTTCTCAATTTGCTGACCATCATCGGCAACTACGTCGTCTGTGGCCATCCGCCATTCGGCAACATGGTCCATGTACTCGTCTTCCTGTCGCTTTGTTTTCTTCCATTGCATCTCGTTGTCCGAAAACGCTTTGGCCTTGATTGGACGTTGCCGCATTTCGCCTTCGCCTCGCTCTTCCCGCTCATCGGCACGTTCTTCATGGAGCGCAATCTCGCATGGCAACGCGTTCCCGCCTTGCAGTCGCCATGGTTCGTCCCACACGTCCTTTCCTACATGGTCTCCTACGCGACCGCCGCCGTCGCCTTCCTATTGATGCTCACCAGCCTCTGCACACGCAACGAAGAGCTGAAGTTGAAACGCCACAACGCCGCCCGCTCCGTCATTCGTATCGCCTTGCCGCTTATGACATTCGGACTTTGGAGCGGCGCCCTTTGGGCTGAAGAGGCATGGGGCATCTACTGGTCGTGGGACCCCAAGGAGACATGGGCTCTCATAACATGGTGCCTCTATCTCGCCTCCCTCCACGCCTATTACCGTCCAGATGGCCGCAAACGCGCCGTCTGGACGCATCTTCTGGCGTTCTCCGCGCTCGTCGTCACATTTCTTGTCGTCAACCTCCTGCCGAAATTCAGCAATACACTCCACAGCTACGCCAAGTAACCATTTGCCACAACATAGCCCATAGGACTCCGAACATGATGAAACAACTGATTGCATTACTCGCTGTCACTGGCACACTTGCATCAACTAATCTCCATGCGGACGACAATCCTTTCACGACCATTGCCGATTTCCGCAAATTGCCCGTCGATATCGAACTTCACAAAGCAGCAGAACGGCAGCAATCCGCCAAAATTGTGCAAGTTGACGGGCAACCCCAGTACAGAGTCGAATGGAAACAGTCCATCGGCCCGTTTTTGGAATTTTGCTTCCCCCGCAATTACGCCAACACGCACACAAAACTGCCCGCCTTCACGACCGCCCGTATCAAGCTCCGCGTACTTTTGCCGGAAAGACATTCCATCCATCATCTGAACTTGCGGTTGCGTGACAGCGAAAACGAAATCTTCCAATATGCATGCGATGTCTCCAAGCTGACCGCCGGATGGCATACGCTTAAATATGATGTAAACAGCAATGGTGCAAACGGTATTTGGGGTGGCGGCAGAAATCCAAACAAACGGATCGACTTTCCCGCCTATTTCCATGGCCTTGCCGCCGACTACATTCTGGACAAGGCGGATGGCATGGTCTGCTGGTTCGCCCTTGAAACCGTCCAGATTGGCGACATCGTCGAACTCAATCCGCGTTTCGCCGCCATTGACACAGGCCATCCCATCCATATTCTCGCCAACGGACATGAAGACGATCTGCGCATCGTTCTCGACAATGATTCCCCCCGCATCATCCGCGGCACGCTTGAATACACCATTTCCGATTACAAACAAACCGTCATCTCCCAAAACACGCTTCCATTGGATGTCTCGCCGCAGACAATCTTCTCCGCTCCTGTGAAAGCCCCCGCCCGATACGGCGTCTATACCGTCAAAACGATTGTCAATGACAATGACAAACGGATTCCGCCTGCACAAAAAATAACCAGTTTCGCCTACATGAAGCCTGTCGGCGCAACAGCCGGCAAAGCGGAGGGCTTTCTCTTCGGCGTCTGTTCGCATCCGCAGCGAAATTCAGCGGAAATCATTAAAAAAGAGGCAATTGCGGCATCATCTGTCGGCATCAAGATTCTCCGTGAAGATATCAGCTGGGATCTCATGCAGCCGTCGCAGGACCGCTGGAATTTCGAGCCGTTCGACCGTGTCGTCAATCTCTTCGGCGAACAAGGCGTAGAAATCCAGGCCATCTACGATTACTGCCCTGGCTGGGCGACCGCAAAGGACTGGAAGCCATTGGACGGCACGAAAAGAGGTGTTCCACGGCCGGACTATGATCTCTGGCGAAAATTCATCGCGGAATTTTCCAAACGGTACAAAGACAAGATCCGCTATGGCGAAGTCTGGAACGAACCGGATCTCGTCGGTTTCGCCAACTACTCTGCGGAAGAATATATCGAATTGATGAAAATCGCATACGAAGAAGTCAAAAAATACGCTCCTAATACATATGTCCTCACAGGCGGATTCGCCCTCATGCCGCCGTCGTCCCATGCCTCGCTTCTCGATCCGGACCACATGAAGAAAACCCTCACGCTCGGCCGCGGTTCGTACGATATCCATGCGTTCCACGGTCATGGACGTCTCTCCGGTTACCGTCTCCAGCTCGACAACATGTTCAAAATGAGGAAGAAAGAAAATGTTACAGCCCCATGGTACGCAAATGAAACCGCCCTCCCGTCGTCGGATGGCGGCGAGCATTTCCAGGCTGTCACGCTATTCCAGAAATTCCTCTACAGCTGGGCGAAAGGTGCCATTGGATATAACTGGTATGATCTACGAAATGACGGCTATGACGCATCTTACGGTGAACACAATTTCGGTCTTGTCACACGCGATTTCTATCCGAAATGCGCCTACGCCGCCTATAATACACTGGCTTCTCTCTACACAAAGGCCACTTTCCTCTCACAAATGGATTTCGGCGCGGACATAGACGCATTCGCCTTCCGTGCCGCAAACGGCGACCTGCTCATCCCTGCCTGGAATCTCAACCGCGCACAGGAAAACTCCATGATCATTCTTCTCGGCGTCACAGGAAAAGCCTCCGTCATCGATCTTTACGGTAATGAAATACCTTTGGGTGTGGAAAACGATGCCGTCGCCTATAAAATAGGACGCAATCCCGCCACGCTCCGCCTCCGAGGGCAGGAAAAACGTCCTGTCAACGGCGGCAATTTCTTCACCGTCGCCGCCCACCAGCCTGTCATGACGGGAAAAGGCAACTGCAAGGAATACCTTGAACGCCAGAAAGACTTTTTCATCCTGCCCGGACAGGACAATTCGCTGGTCTTCATCTTCCGCAATCCGACCGCCCATGACATCACGGCGGACATCGAGCTCGCCATGCCGCAAAGCCTCGATTGTCCGCAACCGAAGCAATCTGTCGTCATCCCGCCAAATGCGCACAAGGAGATGGTCTTCAAGATCATGGCGTCAAAGGACTTCGGAACAAGCGAAATCTCCACGCCGATCACCGCCAATGCGTCTTTTGGAAGTCTCTGGAAAGGAGAACTGACGGTTACCGCCAATCCTGTCGTCATGTTGCCCGCTAGCGGAAACCATCCGCAATTCATACTCAATGATCGCATGCAGTATGTCAAACTCGTAGCGGAAGCTCCTGAATTGCAGCATTTGACATGGAGCGGTCCGGAAGACCTATCCGCTAACGTCTGGCTTGAACTGACAAAGGACGATTTCATCCTTAGGGCGGTCATCGTCGATGACGTACATGTCCAACCGTATCCCGACAACAATTTATGGCAGGGCGACAGCATCCAATTCGCGCTCTGTTTCGGCGACACGCCGTACTATGAGTTCGGCCTCGCCCGCAATCAGGACGGCTCCGCCAACACCGCCGTCTATTCCGCCCCGCCAAACCGCCGCCCAAAGCTGAAACTGACGACCGCCCGAGATGAAGCCACCCATACCACGACGTATGTCTGTTCCATCCCGCGAAAAGATTTGGGACTTACTCCACAACGTGCACAGGCCGGTTTCCTCTTCAATCTCATCGTCAATGACAACGATGGTGACACCCGCGAAGGCTATCTGGAAATCGCCCCGGGCATCGGCCGTGAAAAGAACGTCCGCTACTTCCAGCTGATCAAAGAGCGGATTCCAATTAAGCATTAAGCATTAAGCATTAAGCATTAAGCATTAAGCATTAAGCATTAAGCATTAAGCATTAAGCATTAAGCATTA
>JAGCSE010000128.1 GCA_017964325.1 Victivallales bacterium
CGGACGTCCGATTCGTCCAGCCAGCCTTCATAGCCGCCTTGGAAATTGTTGGGGTGCGCCTCATAGGCGGGTTCTCCGTTGATGAAGGGACGTGGCGGCATGAGCGACCAGTCGTGGCGCAGGAATTTCAGTGCCTGCGGACCGTGGCTGTGGCCGGACTGGATCATCTGGATGTCCAGCAAGTTGCTGTTGGCAAACCAGTTGGATGACGACTGGCCGCCGCTTGGATGGAACGTGATGAGATGGCTTTCGCCGTCGCCTTCGCGAAGGCCTGCGGCGAAGGCTTCCGTGATTTGGCGGTGTAGGTCGCTTTCGATAGGGCGGTCGCCGCCGAGAATCCAGATGATGGCGTCGTCACGATAGCGTTTGGCGAGCCATTTGGCGTATGCGCGGGCGTTTTCCGGCGTGAAGATTTCAGGTCCCACGCCCCATTTCTTGGTCCATTTGTCGCCCCATGTCGGCAGGAGACCGACGTAGAGGCCGAGTTCGTTGGCACGTTTGACGACGGTGTCAACATGTTGCCAATAGGGCTCGTTCGGTTGAGTTGGATCGTTGTCATCCAACGGTTTGTGACCGTAGCGATTGGGCTTGTTCAGGCCGTCGCATTCTGCGAGGGCGACGGCCTGTACGACGTTGAAGCCGCGGGCGGCGCGGTTGTGCAGATAGATTTCGGCCTCTTCCAACGTGAGGCGGTGGAAGAGCTCCCATGCTGTGTCCGCCAGATAGAAGAATGGCTTGCCGTCAGCGGTGACGATGGCGCGGCGGTTGTTGGAAATAATTAAATTTGGAAGCATAATGACTTTTCGTGTGAATTGTGGCGCTCTTGCGAGCGCTGTTTTATAGAGAGGTCTTCCCACAGGCTGCGCGCCGCTCCGGGCGCTTGCCTGTGGTTAAGCATGGTTCCGCGCTTCGCACGGTGTCGCTTCGCGACGATTTTTCTCGCTAAGCAGTGGGAAGCCAAACTTTGTATTTGCTTTCAGCTTTCAGCTCCGCGAAGCGGTTTATTTTATATTGTACGAGCGGGAGAAGATGAAGGGGATGAGTTCGTTGTTTTGATTGAAGAAAGCGTATCTGAATTCATAAGTGCCTTGGGGAAGGGTGATTGGGCCTTTGTATGCGGGGGATGACGGCATCGGGTTGGAGGCGTCCAGCGTGTAGCGGATGGTCATGCCGGAGGCGTTGTCGATGGTGAGTTTCGTGCCTTGCGGGTAGTTGCCGCCGGCGGGCTTGACGGCCACTTGCCAGGCCGACAACGGCAGGGAGGATTCGAGTGCGATGTCGTCGAACAGCACGTCGATGCGTCCGCCGCCGTTGCGCGAATCGTAGGCGGCCATGATCTTTTCGATGGTCATGCCGCAGGCGGCGGTCTTGCCGAGATCGATGACGACTTCCGTCCATTCGCCGGTCTTGCCTTTGGCGTTTCCGATATGCTGCACCATGCCCGTCCGCGAACGGATGCCCATGTCTCGCATGACTTTGCCGTTGGTGAAATGGATGTCGAGGCCCGTGGGGAAGCTTTTTTCATTGAGAAGTTTGATCCAGTAGCGGAAGACGGTGTCCGGCATGACGGTGAAAGGACCGCGGAAGATTTCACAATATATAAAGGAATAGGATGGATCGTCGGAGTTGCCCTGCAAACGGAGGGCATGGCTGCCTGAATGCGCGTCGTCGCGTTCGACGACGCGGCAGGAGTAGTCGGAAACCTGCTTGATTCCGCCGCCGGTCTGCGCAACGGTGTCTTGAACGACTGGCGGATTGGATTCGCTTTCGAAATCGGCATGCCAGTTCGGGACGACGGCATCTTTCGGGATGGGCGGAAGAACAGGCTGTGAGTTCGCAAACATTTTGACATCAGCTCCTTGTGGGTATTCGGCCGTGACGGAGTTGCCTGGCGTGGACGCGGCGATGCTTCTAACGCGGCGTGCACCCTTTCTGATATGGATGTGCGGTGACATTGCAGGATTCGTGAAATGCGCGGCTACGAGTTGGCAATCGCCTCCATTGATGTTCAACGGGCCTGTCAGCGTATTGAACTGGTCGAGAATGACCGTGCCGTTGCCGACGAGTTTGGCGGTGGCGGGTGCCGTCCATGGCTGGCCGTTGACAGGCGTCCCCCACAGCTGCGAGTTGGCGAAAACGACTTTTCCCCTGAATGGCGACCGTGTCACAATTCCCGCCACGACTCCTTTGCCCATCGGGACAAGTTGCGCAAGGGCGAAACGTAGCTGCCCTTCTTTGAGACCTTCAAGTGTATCGCATTCAAAGACAACGGGATTCCAGGCGGTGTCCGTGCCGTGCATGAGTATGTCACCTGTGCAGTTGCCTTGGAATTTGAGACCGTCGCGGGCGGCGTAGAGAAAGTTGCCGACCATCGTCTCATTCAAGGCGTCCTTCACAACGATGCCGTCGAGAAACTCCCGCTGGAAGTCGATGAAGGAGAAGAAGTCCGGCAGCTTTTGATGCGGGAGATAGGAGGGCAGGCGGTGGGTGTAGTGCGGGTTGAACTGGACGTCGATGACCGTGCCATGGTTGGAGTTGCCGACTTGCAAGCCACGCCGTATCATGCCGCCTGACAGATAGTTGATGTAGTGGTTGTCCGATGGATTCGTCAGGAAATCGACTCCCTGCCAGGCGTTGCCGATGTTCGTGTTGACAATCCAGCAGGCTACGCCGAGGCTTCGGACTGTCCATGGATAGGGGATGGGATCGGCGGTGCTTTGTTCTGGATACCAGAAGCTTAGGCCATTCAGACCGGATTTGGGCTGTAGTGACACGAATGGCGTGCCTTTTTCATCGTCCTTCCCTTGCAACGGCATAAGGACGGTGCCGCCGGAGACCGTATGATGCGGCACGCTGAAGCAACCGCGCAGTTCGACGCCTGTCGGAACGGTGATGTTCGTCTTGAAACGATAAAGCCCTGCAGGTGCATAGACCGTCGCGCCGCCCATTTCGGCGGCGGCGTCCAAGGCCAGCTGGAAGGCGGGGCCGTTGTCGTCCAAATCTGGGGAAGCACCGTAATTTGTTGCCAATACGAGATTTTTGGATTGAAAAAACTGGAAGCCATTATTGTACCTCACGTCCCGCAACTTGTATTCACGCGGTGGTAAGGAGGCGGAATCGACATCCGACTGGATGAAATCGATATTGGTGGCGTTGTTTTCGACTATGCCCCATAACGCAAGCGAACCACCGAGCAAGTGAGCCTGCTTGACATTGGGTGCGAGTTTGATCTTGAATGGCTGCATATCCTTCGGGTTGCCTGGCAAGTCGATGTCGCAGTTGACAAATTGCAGACGACCCGCTTCCGCCACGATGCCGTTGTTTGGTGCTCTGTGGAAATCGCAGGCGTCGAATGTCAGAAGGCCGCTTCCATTGGCTCGGACAGTTTCTGCACCGCCTAACGCGATGAGAGTACAGCGGTTGAACTGTGCGACCGTCTCGAAAAGAGGCGTTGTCAGAACGGCGTGTTTGGACGCCATAAGCGCGCATGAGTAGAGGGAGACGCCGACGCCGTTTACGGCGTTAATTTCCAAGGATGTCTCGCATCCTGTGATGGAACTGTGCGCCATCACGGCGTTCGTCGTGCCTTTCTGGCCTCTGCGGAAGCGGACGCCTGTCTTCATGTTGTCGATATGGAGATGGCGGATGTACTCCCAATCGGAACGGCCGATGTCGAGGCCGACGGAATCAATGCCGTCCAGTTTTGGATTGGCGAGGTTCAGGATGTCTGGATATGCGTTGGCGGCGTATCTTGGGGAGAGAATGGATAGGTCGTCGAGTCGGCCGATGTCGGTCGTAAAGTCAAGGAAGACACCTGTTTCGAATGGATAGATGATTGTATTGCGGATGGTGTGCAGCTCGTTCCATTCGGGACCGATTCTGATTGCCTTCCAAGGATTTAGGAAGACGCAATTGAGAATGGTCGTATTGTTACCGCAGTTTTTGGCGGTTGCATAGACGGTCCATGGGTAGGGGACGGGCGAGGAGGCGTTTTGCTCGGGATACCAGAAGGTGAGTTCGCGGAGGCCTGTACCGCGTTCAAGGCCGATGGCTGGCGTGCCGTTCGGCTGGCCTTTGCCGCAGACGATGTCGAAGACGGTTCCAAGCTGCTGTTTGGGGAACACGCCGCTGTCGCCGCGGAGAACGACGCCTTCCTTTAAAATAATGGGCGCTTCGATGCGGACATGTCCGACGGGGATGAAAACCGTGCCGCCGCCGGCTTTGGCGAGTTCGTCGATGGCGGCCTGCAGGGCAGTGGAGGCATCCTGATCCGCAGGTGGCGGATTGAAGACGCGGTCCACGATCGGCACGTCTTTGGTCGGAAACGTCGTCGGTGCGATTTGCGGGGCGGCGATGACGGCCGCGCTCAGGAAGAACAACGGAAGAATGTGTTTCATGGGGCGTCTTGTTGCGATATGGGGGTGAAATGGATTGATAAATGGAAAAGATGTATTACATTATAGTATTAAAAACATTTTTCAATAGACGGTCATTTCAGCCGCAAAAAAAAAACAACCAACAGGAGAAAAAGATGGTTAATTACAAAGATCTGGGTCTTGTGAACACCCGCGCAATGTTCGCGAAAGCCGTGAAAGGCGGCTATGCCATTCCAGCTTATAATTTCAACAACATGGAACAGCTCCAGGCCATCATCCAGGCCTGTGTCGAGACCGAATCCCCCCTGATTCTGCAGGTTTCCAAGGGCGCTCGTGAATACGCCAACCAGACGCTGCTGCGCTACATGGCCCAGGGTGCGACGGAATACGCGAAAGAAATCCAGAAAGACGGCAAGCTGATTCCTATCTGCCTGCATCTGGACCACGGCCCGGATTTCGCAACCTGCAAGAGCTGCGTTGACTATGGCTTCTCCTCCGTCATGATCGACGGTTCCAAACTGCCGTTTGACGAAAATTGCGCCCAGACCGCGCAGGTCGTTGAATACGCCCACAAGTTCGACGTGACGGTCGAAGGCGAACTCGGCATCCTCGCCGGCAAGGAAGATGACGTCGAAGCCGCGAAGCACATCTACACGCAGCCGGAAGAAGTCGAAGAATTCGTGAAGCGCACTGGCGTTGACTCCCTGGCCATTGCCATCGGTACGTCCCACGGTGCCTACAAGTTCAAGCCCGGCGACGATCCGAAGATCCGCCTGGACATCCTCCACGAAATCGAAAAGCGCATCCCCGGCTTCCCGATCGTCCTCCACGGCTCCAGCTCCGTCCCGCAGGACCTCGTGAAGATCATCAATGAGAACG
>JAGCSE010000129.1 GCA_017964325.1 Victivallales bacterium
CATGGGACAGAATCCCGCGAAATTCCAGCATGACGACCATCCCGTCGAACGCATCCGCTGGACGGATGCCGCACTGTTCTGCAACCTCCGCTCCAAGGCGGAAGGCCTGACGCCGTGCTACACGCCCCGTACGTGGGAATGCGATTTCACCGCCAACGGCTATCGTCTGCCGACGGAGGCCGAATGGGAGTACGCCTGCCGCGCTGGCTCCACCGGCAGGCTGAATTTCGACGGCAACGAGAAGCAGCTCGCAGCCCATGCGTGGACGCGCAACAACGCCAACGATTCCACGCAAGCGGTCGGCAAGAAGAAGCCTAACGCGTTCGGGCTGTATGACATGTACGGCAACGTCGCGGAATGGTGTAACGATTTCTACACGGAAAATCCTGAAGGCGGAAAGGATCCGCGCGGCCCGAAGAACGGTGCGAAACGCGTCCTCCGCGGCGGCTCCTGGCAGGAACGCCCGAAGAATATTTCCAGCTCCGCCCGCAAGGCGGACGATCCCGCGACGGCGGATATCTGCCAAGGCTATGAAACCTACGGATTCCGTTGCGTGAGAAATAAATAGAACGCGGAAAGCGGTCACACTCCTGTGCGACCGCTGCGCCAATGGCGCGGCATTTTTTGATGTAATATGCAATTTCAAAGCTGGACGTTTCTTCTCTTTTTCATTCCCGTGCTGCTGCTTTATTGGGCGGTGCGCGGGACACGGCTGCGCATACCTGTGCTGCTGGTGGCGTCATACATCTTCTACGCCAGTTTCAACGTATATTTTCTCATCTGCCTGGGAGTCGTCACTATCGTCGATTATCTCGTTGCGTTGCAACTATCAAGGCATCGAAGCCGTTGGCTGGTATGCGTCAGTCTGCTGGTGGATTTGGGCATGCTTTGCTCTTTCAAATACATCCCGCGCGTAACGGATTTCGACTGGGTGCTGCCCGTCGGGCTGTCGTTCTTCACGTTCAAATCCATCAGCTACGTCATCGACGTCTATCGCGGCAAAATCGCAGTGGAGCGCAATCTACTGGCATACGCGGCGTATGTGGCGTTCTTCCCGCAACTTGTGGCGGGGCCAATCGATCGTGCGACAACGCTTCTGCCGCAGTTGCGCCACAACGTCCCGCTACGCATCGATGATATCTCCGAAGGCTTCTCGTTATTCATTACAGGCCTGTTCAAAAAGGCCGTCATGGCGGATATGCTGGCGGCGTATGTCAATGTCGTTTATGATGATGTGACGTCATACAGTGGTGCGATGCGGCTGTTGGCGGCATACGCCTACGCATGGCAGATCTATTTCGATTTCTCCGGCTACAGCGACATGGCGTGCGGCATCGCGCGTTGCATGGGCTACCGTTGTATGCTCAATTTCGACAATCCATACGTGTCCGTCGATGTCCGCGACTTCTGGCGACGGTGGCACATCAGCCTTTCCACGTGGTTCCGCGATTATGTCTATATTCCTTTGGGGGGCAGCCGTTGCGGAAAACTGCGCGGCTGGTTCAACGTAATCGTCACGATGTTGGTTTCGGGCGCGTGGCATGGAGCGACATGGACGTTCGTCGCATGGGGCGGTTTGCATGGCTTGGGCAGTGTCGTCTCCAGTTGGTTCGATAAGAGCGGATGGTACGGGAAGATACCGAAAATCATAAAACAGATCGCCGTGTTCCATTTCATGACGCTGACGTGGATCTTCTTCCGGGCGGAGAGCTTCGGAGACGCGTTCGACGTGATCCGCGGCATCGTGACATGGGAGGAAGGCGATTTCTCCTTCCCGCCTGTGCCGTTCGTGTTGATTGGCCTTGTCTGGATCTACGAATTGACGTGGGCGTCTCGTTTCCGCTGGATTCTGGAGACGCGGGCGGCGCGCATTGCGGCGGCGGCTTTCGTGCTCGTTTGCGTCCTGCTTCTGGGCGGCGGCGCCAATTCACAGTTTATCTACCAGCAGTTCTGACACCATGAAAAGCATTCTTAAGATAGAACATACCAATGGGTTGTGGCTGAAGCCGCTGGAATGGGCGGCAGTGCTCTGCATTACGCTCATCATTGTATGGGGCTTTCTGCCATGGTGGCATACGCGACATCTAAACATCGAATTGCCAAAGGATTTCCGCCTTTCCTACAAGCTGCGGGACGATTATTTATTGTATAGAAGCGTTGTCACGAAAGTCGTCGAGACGCATCCTGCATTGTTCATCGGCGATTCCGTCGTATGGGGCATGTATGTGAAGAACGACCACACGCTTCCGGCGATTCTCAACGCAAAGCTAGGCGGCGAGGAGATCGGCAATCTGGCAGTTGACGGATTGCATCCCGTTGTGATGGAAACGCTTGTGCATGAATATGGAAAAGACATCTGCGACCGCGTCGTCTATGTCTATCTGAATCCGCTGTGGATGACATCGCCGTTGTATGATCTGAGCGGTGACGGCGAATTGGCCATCAATCACCCTCGCCTGCTGCCGCAGTTCATCGGCAAGCCAACCTGCTATCACGCAAGTCTTGACGACCGTTGCAAGGCCGTGTGGGAACGCATGATTGATTTTGAAGCATTGTTGCACCATGTGCGCGTCGCGTTTTTGGACAACAAAGATGTAAAGACACATCTGTCGAAACAGCCAGACAAACCGTTGTACAAGCAGTTGTCGCTCAACATCGAACCTCTTGAAACAGGTCATCCGAGCGACAGCAAGATCACGTGGGAGGACGCGGGCATTGCTGAACAGGATTGGCCGTGGGTGCCATTGGACGAATCACGGCAGTGGCGAAGCTATCTGAACACGTTGGAGCTGCTGAAAAAGCGCGGCAACACCGTCGTGGCGGTCGTCGGGACGGTCAATCCGTTCATGCAGACGGCGGCCAGTCTGGAAAAATACCATGCGTTGCGAGTAGATGCGTTAAAACGTTTGAAGGACGCTGGATACAAGACGGTTAATCTGCCCGAACTGCCGTCGGAGGAATATGGCGACGCAAGCCATCCGTTGGCGGCTGGCTACGAACGGCTGGCGGAATTCATGATGAATAATGATTCATTGAATATACAATAACTTTGAAATCAGGAGATTAGAAATGAAACGACTGGTATTGTGCATGCTGTTTTTAGCCATCGGGCTGTTTGCGGACGAATACGTCACAGGCAACAAAACAATGGATTTGAAAGTTGAGAATGGCGTCGTACGCGTCTTCCTGAAAGGCGCAGAAACGCCGATTCTGACTATCAAACCGACGATGGATGGCGATGTCGTGGCGGACACGGTCACCCATCCGGACAGCAACTACAAGATTCTGTCGCTACGAACGGCGACATCGTCCGTTACGTTCAAGATGGGTTGGTCAACGCCGGATTTCACGATGTCGCTGAACCGCGGCGCGAGTCCCGTCATGGTGGAATGGAACGCACAGGCGGTTGTCGTGCCCGACGTATATGCGGAGAACTACATCATAGAGCCACGGGAGAAGCCCTTCACGCTGCCGTATTTCGTGCCGATGTACGCAGCGTTGACACAGAAAGGCGACGCGATGGTGAGCTGCATTCCTGTCAAGGCGGGGCAGCACGCCGTGTTTTCGGGCAATCTTAAGACGTTGACGTTAAACCAGCGGAATACAGACGATTACACGTTCGTCATCACGGCCGCGAAGCAGGTGTGGCATGCGACGAAGATGTCGGAGGAGCTGAACAAGCCTGTGGCCGTCGAAGGCTGGACGATGCCGTTCGTTGCGGATTGGCAGGCCTCTCTGCCTGTTGACAAAGATTTCATTCCGGCCGGCGACGGCATCCACACGAGCTGGAATGTGGCGCGTTTCGAGAAGAACGACAAAGGAAAGGAACGCCTTGTGACGTCGATGCCGCGAATGTCGCTGCTGGATGTCGCCAGCCGCAACACGTGGACGAGCGGTTTTGAAAGCACGTTCCATTATCCTGTGGAAATCGCCGACGGCAAGCTACTGCTCTGCGCGCCGCGCTTCGGCAACCGCGACCGTTTCCGTCATTCCTTCACGAAAAACGTCTATGTTTATGCATTTGGCGGCGGAAAGGATCTGCCGGAAGGCGTGATCCTACCGTGGGACTATCTTCCCAAGTGGACAACAAACAACCAGTTATGCCTTACGAACAACTATGGTCGCAGCCCCGCCACCTGTGCGACAACAAACCATGTAGAGGCGATTTTCCGCAAGGATGAAGCGAAGGAAAAAGTCGCTGAAATCCGCAACCGCTTGGCGGCCATGCAGTTCTTCGTCGAATCCATCCGTGCGCGCATTGAAAACGCCCGTGTGAACGCGCAGGAGATTGCCGCGTTTGCGGAGCGTGAAGTGAAAGCCGTTCCCGCATTGGCTCCCGAAGCGGCGAATTTGAAATCTGTTTTGGACGAAGTCGAACGTTTGTATGAATCCGCGCTGCCACGCATCAAATATCCTCCTGAAGTCATCAAGATGAACAACGAATTCGTCAAATTGGCGGCATCCGACATGGACGACGAAGAAAAGGAAGAAAAGGCGAAGGCGTTGGGCCGCGCCATCCGCACGATCGGCGGCGGGCAGGACAATCTGGCGGCGCACATGCGCCATGTCGGCAAGTGCCTGCGTTATCAGGCGTTGACGGCCTACGGCGACGCCACGACACAGGAAGCCCGCGATTTCTGGGCGGCCGTCTATGACAAGACGGCCTGGATGTTGCAGGCCTACTACGGCCACGAAGGCCGTTAAACAGCCTAATGATTAATGATTAATGATTTGGGAGGGGCATGCACTGGCGTGATCCTCCCTTATTGTTCTTTGGGCTGCCCATATTCGCGTTTCATGGCGTCCATGGAGATGACCCATTGTTTTCCGTATTTGCAGACATCGATTCCGTCAATCAGTTTACCATAGACAATAGCTTTGCGCAACGTGCTTTCGTTCAAGCCCCAAAGCTGTGTAGCATCGCCGAACGCCATCAGCCCGTCAAAAGATGTGCGAATCCTCTTGCCATTTTTGTAAAGCTCGTTACATGACAAGTCAAGGTCATCATTCCAAACAATGCCGTAGCCGCCTTTGTCAACCTTCACACTGTAGAATAATTTGATATTCTCTTCTAATGCCTTGAAAACTGGCCACTTGGCAAAAAGTGGTTTGACATCGTAGATTTCTGTCACGCCTTCAGAAAACTGTACGCACAAGCAATAATCTGGCATGGCATGTACTGCTTTTATCTTGTGAAACATGCTGTTCCTCCTTATTCAAGTGGTGGCAACTGTTCGAATTTCTGTGTCTTCCACATCTGCAAGAGTGCTTTTTGATGAATCCCTATCCATTTTTTGACCATGGACATGGCTTTCGGCGGCAGATGCCCTTCCAAAACCATTCCTGTTTCTAGAGCAACCGCCGCCATGTCCTCTCCGAACAATGCATGGATATGCGGTGGTGTATGTTCTGCTTGTTGAAAGTACATTCGAATAATGATTCCATTGAAACGAGCAATTACTGGCATATTGATTATCTCCGATTTTGAAATATAAAATATCATGATATCGTGATATTGCAAGCCGTTTTTATCGAAAAATAACATGAAACGGCAAAAAATGAAAGTGAAATGCTTAGAATCTGTCTTTCTTTTTTCATCAGACTGTTATTTCGTATCACTTTTAATATAGTATGCCATCATAATTCATTATGGTAAATAATAAAAAAACTACAGGAGACATTGAATGAGAAACAGGATGCCATTGGCGTTCATGCTACTGACGAGTGCATGCATTGGCGTGCAGCCTGTCGGCAAGCGGCCGTATGAAATGGAATGGGCGAACCGTACGAAAGACGACCATCCGCCGTTTGAAGATTTCCAAAGTGACGCGCCATGGCAGGTGGAGGGCAACGGCACGGTCGCGGAGACGGAGCGGACGCGCGAACAACAGCTTTTCGGCGACTATGTCCTGAAACTGACATACCGCGCGGTCGGCGATTCGCCGACTGTCATCATTCGTCCGCCCGTCAAGAAGGAAGTTCCTGCGGATTTCGATGCGATCGGCCTGTGGGTCTATGGCAACAACTGGCTGTGGGAGAACGACACATCCACGCCGCGCGTTGGTCTTCATGTCCTGTTCAAGACGCCCGACGGAAAGGAGACGGCGGTCTATCTCTGCACATGCAACTGGAAGGAATGGTTCCTCTGCCATAAGCGATTGACGCCTGAGCAGCAGGAACTTCTGCATCAGCCTGGCACGGTGTTCTCCGGCATTAAAATCACGAACGCGGGCAACAAATACAACCGCGCGCTCTTCTTCAACAGCCTGACGCTGTTCAAAGAGGAGTTCAAGCCGCTGTCGTTCCCGCCGCGTTCGCGGCGTGGCATCCCGCTGTTCCCCGGACAGGACCCTGGCATTAACACGCTGACAGACAAGATCTTGCCGTTCCCGAATCGTGAAGACACGATCCTACCGGACAGCGCCGCGGACAGTTCCAGAAACGCCGTCGCGTTGAGTGGCCAGACGGCCGTTTTCAGCTATGACGGCAGCGACGGAAAATTGTCGATTACGTATGAGCCTAAGACAGGCCGCTGGACGGATTTCACAGCCAAATGGAACAACGAACCGCCCTTCAAGCCGTTGCAGGACGGTGGCATCCTCTTCCCCGGAAATGGCGACGGCGATTTTCCTGAAAAGTCAGAACTAAAAGGAATTAAACAACTTGGAAACAAGATTACCACGCAGTGGCATGTTTCCAAAGGAGATGATGAGGCGGATGTCACCTATACATTCTCGTTGCGCGGCAAGACATTGGTCATCGACACGATCGCGAGAGGCGGCAAGATTAGCGGCGTGTCTTATGGTTGCGTAACGGGGCTGACCGAGATGAAAGATGTGTGCATTCCGTACTATGCCTACAATTGGGATTCGGCCCCGCTTGTCGTCATGGCGAAGACGGGCCAATCGCCGATATTCGTGTCCGGTCATACGGACTGGTATCTCTCCAACGGAAGCACGGTGAAAGGCGCGCCCTCCGCCAGGAAAGACGTGGCGTGGGTGAACGGAGCCGTTCTTTATATTCCGAAGACGAACGGCGAACGCAACGACGTCTATGAACGCTTCTTCGTGACGATCGGCCCGAAATTCGAAGAACATCTGCCGAACATCCCGAATCCGAAATCGCCATGGAAACATATAACAGGCAAGGTGTTGTGGAGATGTTATGGGGCGGGCGACCGTGAGACGGACAAAAAATATTGGTATTCTTTCTGGCGGCATGGTCTTCGGCACTGCCTTGTGCGCGACCACGAAGACTGCTGGCGTGACGGCGGCGAAAGCTTCACGTTCAGGACGAAAGCCGCCCCGAAGAAAGGCGGTGATCAGGGCTTCTACGACTACGCGCGATATATGCAGGATACGCTTGGTTTCGTCTATGGCCCGTACAACAATTTCACGGATTTCGCGCCCGTGAACGAATATTGGAGCGCGGACATGGTGTCCCGTACACCGGACAACCAATTTGGTTCCGCCTGGACACGCTGTTACGCACCGAAACCGTTGCGCGCCGTCGAATACTGTGAAAAACTCTCGCCAATCATTCAGGAAAAGTTTCATTTCAGTACGGCATATTGTGATGTTCATACATGCGTAACACCATGGTCTCGTTGTGATTATGATTGGCGTGTGCCTGGCGGCGGAACGTTCGCACAAGTCTTCTACGCATTTGGCGAAATTATGCTGCTGCAGAAAAAGGCGTGGGAAGGCCCCGTCTATTCCGAAGGCGGCTATTTCTGCTTCTACAGCGGCCTGACGGACGGCAACTATGCGCAGGACAACCACTACAAGTTCGCAGATCGTCCATGGCTTGTCGATTTCGACCTGCGGAAAATCCATGATCTGGAATGTAATTTCGGCATGGGCGATACGGGCATGTTCTTTGGCCGGTCAAAAGCCGCCGCACGCTATGCGAACGACTTGCAGGCTCAAACAGACCGCTTCCTGACTGCGACCGTCGCTTTTGGCCATCCAGGCTATCTGCTTGGCAATCCGAAGGATATGCGCACTGGGTTCAAAGGCTATTTTCTCATGCAGCAGATCCAGTCACGCTACACGCAGGCCCCCGTCACAAGCATCCTCTACGCGGCCGCCGACGGGACGCTGCACGACATCACGGCGGCGCTGCGGAACGGCGCGGCCTACCGCAGCCAGCTGGTGGTCGATTATGCGGACGGCACGCATGTCGTCGCGAACGGCAACATGGACGACGACATGGACGTCACCCATCTTGGACGTCATTTCCACTTGGTTCCCAACGCTTTCGAATGCTGGACTGACGACGGCCGAAACACCGTCTTCTGCAATGTGCAGGACGGGGCGCGCGCAGACTACGCGGATTCGGACGACTACATCTACATCGACGGACGCGACAAGTTCCACGCCTTCCCGAAGGCGGACGGCAGCGGCGCAGCGGTCTGCCGTGTCGAAAAAGGCAACACATGGGAGATCATTCCGTTGAACGGCGCGGACTGCGGTTTCGCTGTTGACGGCGGCGATGCCCATGCCTTCGATTATGATTGCAAGGACTTGGGACCAGCCAAGTTGCGCCGTTGCCGCGGTCTGCTTTACGTGGAACCCGTTGAAGGTGCGTTCAGCTACCGTATCGACCGGACGTTCAGCACGCGGGAAACGCGTTTGACATCGGACAAATATCTTATCGCGGCTGGTGAAGATGTCCTCATCCAGACACCGGAAGGTCCTGTCACAAAGCAGTTTAGTGGAAAGCCTGGCGAACGAGTTTGGTTCAAGCATGGCGAAGATGCAATCTGCTTCGTCATCGCCAATCTTTTGGACGTGACGACGACGCTGGACGGCAACCGTCTGACATGCCATCTGCACAATCCGTTCCCACATGACGTCAACGCCACGGCCACACTTAATCTCGGTGGCGAACAATCGGTAACCATCGCCGCAAAGGGCGTTGCAGACGTTGTTTTCGACTTGCCGAAGCCAACGGCGGAAGGCGAGCAGGAGCTTGTCGTGACGTTCCGTTCTGGCAATTCGGAATGTGTGTGGAAAGGTACGCTTGGTTGCGAATTAAAACAGAAGGTCTTTTACGACAGTTTCATGCAGGATTTCAAGCCAGGCGCGCGTTTCCGCGTAGCGGACGGCGAAGAGGAGGCCGAAGACATGGCGGACATCGGTGCGAGTTGCGCCGTATCGGACATGACCTGTGGCGGCATCTCCAAGAAAGCGTTTTTCATGCATCCACCATGGCAGAAAGGCAAGACCGGTTGTTCGTACGCACGTGTTGAAATGACATTGCCGGTCGAAGATGAAATCGTCTTCCAGGCATCGCTTGGAAAGCGTGACGGCACGGATCGCGGCGACGGCATCCGCTTTATGTTGTTTGTATCGGAAGTCGGCCAGTCTGAGACACTTGTGGGTGAAGTGACGCACGTGGAACACAAATGGATTCCATTCACGGCGGATATGTCCAAATGGCGTGGGAAGAAAGTCGTCATGCGGCTTGTGTCAGACGCCGGTCTGGCAGGCAATACGCAGGGCGACCATGCCGCATGGGCCGATCTTTCAATCTGCACAAAGAACCAGAGTCTGGTCTATCGGTTAATTAACAAGTAATCATTCACGGAGGGGCTCTTAAAAGTCTCAGATGCTTTTTCAGATAAGCAACCCTTTGGAGACATTGTCATGAAAATACCGGATAGAATCACATCGGAAGAAGAATTGGAAATACTGTTATCCGAACCACATCCTGCGTTGATTGAGATGATGAAACGTCTGGATGGCGACATCATGATACTGGGTGTAGCAGGAAAGATGGGCGTCACGATGGCCATGCAGGCGAAACGCGCCGTGGAGGCCGCTGGAGTTCGCAAACGCATCGTCGGCGTGGCGCGTTTTTCCAAAGCAGGAGAGCGTGAGAAGCTTGAGAACTACGGTATTGAGACAATCGTCTGCGATTTACTGGATCGTGAAGCAGTCTCCAAGTTGCCGAAAATCAAGAACATCATCTTCATGGCGGGACGGAAATTCGGCACGGAAGGCAGTGAGCCGCAGACATGGGCGATGAACGCCCTCGCTCCTGCCAATGTTGCAGAACATTTTGCGGACAGCCGACTTGTGGTGTTTTCATCTGGCAACATCTATCCTAGGCGCCGCGCGGCTGAAGGCGGTTGTACGGAGGACGTTGTTCCCATGCCTGTCGGTGAATATGCGCAGTCGTGCCTGGCACGTGAGCGGATATTCGAATATTTTTCGCAAAAGAACGGGACGAAACTGCTGTTGTTCCGCCTGAACTATGCCGTGGATCTGCGGTACGGCGTATTGCACGACATCTGCCGCGCCATCTGGGAGGACCGACCTGTCGATAATACGGTCGGATATTTCAATGTCATCTGGCAGGGAGATGCCAACGCAATGGCATTGCGTTGTTTAGAACTGGCTGACAATCCACGGATGATTCTGAATGTGACAGGGCCTGAACAGGCGGGCGTGGAGGAGACGGCGTTGGCCATGGGAAGGATCATGGGCCGTCCCATTGAGTTTTCAAGAAATGCGTGCGGCGATTTGAGTTTGCTGAGCAATTCAAGCAAAATGCAGTCGTTGCTTGGAAAGCCTCGCATCGGGTTGGAGGACATGATCTGCCTTCAAGCCCAATGGATCATGGATGGAGGCGTTTCTCTTGGAAAACCAACGCATTATGAAATCAACAACGGGAAATTCTGATGAAGCAAATCGATGACATCCATCCGTCCGTGCTGTCTGAAGTGCGCAGGGGGACGGTTATTCCGGCCATGGTTTTGGCATTGGACGAGAAGCGGCAGTTTGCACCGCGCTACCAGCGAGCCTTGGCGCGATATTTCATCGATGCGGGAGTCGGTGGAATCGCCGTTGGTGTTCATTCCACGCAATTTGCGATTCGCGATCCGCAGATAGGCCTGTTCCAGCGAGTTATCCGCGAGACAGGACAGTTCATCGATGAGTGGTGCGAACGGAAAGGACGGCGTGTGCTGAAGGTTGGCGGCGTGTGTGGACGAACGGAGCAGGCATTGGCGGAGGCTGAGTACGAGTCATCCTGCGGATTTGATGCAGCGTTGCTGTCCATGGGAGCCTTCAAAGAGGATTCCATTGAAACGATGCTGTCGCATTGTCGAAAAGTAGCGAAGGTCATGCCCATCATTGGATTCTATCTGCAACCGAGCGTAGGCGGAAGGGCGTTGCCATTTGAGTTTTGGCGTGAATTCGTGGAGATTCCCAATGTGCTGGCGATTAAGATTGCGCCATTCAACCGTTATTTCACGCTGGATGTCGTACGCGCATTGGCGGAATCTGGTCGTGACGACATTACATTATATACAGGAAACGACGACAATCTGCTGGTGGATTTGCTGACGGAATACCATGTTGGAGGAAAAAGCCTTCGGATCAAAGGCGGTTTGCTGGGGCATTGGTCCGTCTGGACGAGCAAGGCGGTCGAATTGCTTGAAAAAGCGCATGAAATCGTTGATTCGCAGTTGCCTATACCATCTGAAATGCTCTCGCTTGCGATACAGATTACAGACAGCAACGCGGCGATTTTTGATCCGCAGCATAGTTTTGCAGGATGTATTCCTGGACTTCATGAAATCCTTCGTCGGCAAGGACTTCTGCCTGGAATTTGGTGTCTTGACCCATCAGAGACGCTGTCTCCCGGCCAGGCGGAGGAAATCACACGCGTCCATGACGCATATCCGCATCTGCACGACGACGGTTTCGTCGCCGCCCATTTGACGGAATGGTTGTCCTGAAATCATGGTACGTTGTAGCCAGAAGAGAAGCAATTATCCACGTTCTCAGTATGAGATATAAATGGCATACGTTTTTTCTGATATGTGTCTTTTTTTTTGCAAATCCATTGGGATTTTGTGATTTTACTTATATATTGATTTGACTTATACATGATACCAAATGTCTTGTCATGTCGCAAGATAGAAAAACATCAAAATCAAACAATCAAAACAAAAAGGAGAAAACATGAGCTTCTCGAATCTTACAGAAAAGCATGTCGGGACGATTGCCCTGATCGTGGCGATCATCGCCTTGTTTGGGACGTTGATTCCTCAGATTACGGATTTTGTGGCCAAGAACAGTGCTCTGAATGCGCCGACCGCGCCAGAAGCGCCGCTTCCGTCCGGTCCTGCTGGCGGTCCTGAAGGTCCTGGCGGCGGAAGACCCGGCCCTGGCGGTCCCGGCATGGGCGGCCCTGGTGGTCCTGGCATGGGCGGCCCTCGTGGCGGCGGTTTCGGCGGCTTCGGTCCTATGAAGCCTTCGGACGAATACATCGCCAAATACAAGGAACGCGTTGCCCTCTATGACGAAGCCCTGAAGACTGCGCAAGGCAGCGAAGCCCTCAAGTTGCGCCTGGATCGTGATTTGGCTCAGCTCATGCTCATGCGTAACGAAAATGGTGGCCGCCGCATCATGCCTGGACTCGCGGAAGCTTTCCTCAAGGAGCGCTATGCCGCGTCATCCGAAACCATGTCGAAACTTGACAAGAATCAGGCCGAACTCGACTACATCCAAGCTCTGGATCGTATGCGCGGCGACAAGGATGCCTTCCTCAACACCATCGAACCCATGAAGAGCTATCCGAAAACCGCTCTGACACAGGAACAGCTCGTCGCCCTATTGGCCGCTGAACAGCCAGTGGGACAACCCTAATCAATGCATAATTATTTGATTTGTATTTTATAATTTTTTTGTGAAGAAAAAGAGGGGTTATTGCAAGACCTTATTTGGCAAGCAATGACCCCTTTTCTTTTTGATCATATTTTTCTACTATTGTGGCGACGTGGAAATCTGTGAAAAATCAGCGTAATCAGTGTAATCTGTGGTTACATCGACTTACCGCGTGAAATTGATGATTTTGTTTGGGGCGGTGGTCTGGGATACGGTCGTGCCGTCGGGCCATTTGACGGTGACGGTGATTTGGGTGTCATCTGCCAACTTTCCGAAACCAAAATGCAACAATGGGTCGGACTGCTGCGCCATGGATGAATTGCCCGCATTGTTGAGCCGCGTCTGCTTGAGGCCGTTGACCTCTGCCGTGACAACGGCACCTATCGCCGTGCCGCGCAACGATTTCAATTGGACTTTCAGCCATGCGTTGCCGTTGATGTTGTCACCGCCAAGATTGTGGTAAACAGCCAATGCAGCTGGATCGTCTTTTTGCGGACGGCCTGCCGTAAGCAGGTCGGGGAGGCCGTCGCCGTCCAAATCCGCCCAGACGCCCGCATACGTGTCAATGCGTTCGATGCCGACGTTCGAAGCGACATTTGCAAATGCACGTCCTTTGCGATTCATGAAAAGACGTGTCTTGGCGTAGTCGATATTATAAACTTGCGGGACGAATACGTCTTCAAATCCGTCGAGATTGATGTCGGCGACGGCGACTCCCGCCCATAGTTCATCGCCCTTGTAGATACCGCGACTGCCGATGGGTGGCGGGGGGACTTGGAGTTCACGACGCCAGTCGGTGAAAACACCGTCTCGGTTGTGGAAAATGCCTGAATCGTCGCAGACATAGCCGCGCATATCGTATTTCATGCTTTTACTGGGGCCGACGTATTTGTGGACGAGATTGGAAATCCATAAATCAAGCTGCCCATCGTTGTCGAAATCAAGGAAAGCGGCTCCAATGCAATGTCCATAATGATATCCATAGTAAGCATTTATGTTCTTATCGAAAAATTGCTTTGGATTCATGCGGCCTTGGATGCCACGTTCGTTGGCTTCGTCAATGAACGTTGAGTTCTGATGATTGATCCAGCAGAAATTTGGTTGCAGACGGTAATTGGCGACGATGATGTCCTGGAATCCGTCGCCGTTGACGTCATGGACGAGGATGGAGCGAGCGTATGTGCTTTTGTTTATGCGGGCGGTCTTGGCGATTTCGTCGAAATGCTGACCGTAGTCGTTGTGCCACAGTTGGAGAGGCCAGTATTTGGGGTCGCCGTTGTTCCAATTTTCGGACATTCCAATGATGATGTCGGGGAAGCCGTTGTTGTCGAGGTCTCCTGCGGCGATGGAGATGCCGTGCGGGTCCGGCATGAAGCCGAGCTTTTCGGCGACATCCGTGAACGTGTTGTCGCCGTTGTTCTTATAGAGTGCGCCGCGTGCGGTGACGATATCGACAAAGCCATCGTTGTTGAAATCGACAGCTAGCGAGACGCCGCCGCCTGTCAGCCCTGCCTCCTGAGTGATGTCCTTGAAGGCGATTTTGCCTGGAGAGCTTTCGTTGAGAAGGAGGGTGGCGCCGCCGATGAGGAGGTCTGGCTTGCAGTCGTTGTTGATGTCCAACACATTGATATGGTTGGTGTTGAGCTTTGGGAAAATAGAGGAGACGTCTTGGAATTTAGGGACGGCGACGATTGGCAGCGGTGTCTTGTCACGCTTCGGCTTGTCGGGAGGCAGCGGTTTTCCTGTCGAAAGTTGCACACAACCCGCGAGGAACACGGAAATGGCGATGGAGCAAATGGATTTCATCATAGGGGGGCTTGTTGATTATCAATGAAAAAGGATGACGACAATTGCTGATAAAAATAATATCCATTGAACTGTGAAATTGGCAAGCTGTCGGCTTGTTTTTTAGGTATGGAAACGATAAAGTAAAGAAAAGACGAATGTATTGTCAAAAACAATATTAATAGAGGTGAAAGTATGTTATCATGTCGAATTTGCCTAGTCGCCATGCTGGCGAGCGCATTGGCGTATGCGAACGAATTGATCAATCCGAATCTGGAGGTTGATGCGGATGGAAATCTCTATGGATGGGCATCTTACAGGCCAGACAACCCCTTGAAAATTGTGAAGGACGACGTGCAGGACGGCAAATCCGCCGTCTATGGCGAAATTTCGAAGGAGAAGCCCGCATTTGGCATCGTGCAGGTCTTGACGTATGACAAGCCTGACAAACGCCCCGTGACGTTCGGCGGCTGGAGCAAATGCGAAGGCGTGAACAGCTCCCGCGACTACTGCATCTATTTGGACATCTTCTTCGAAGATGGCACAAACGATTGGGCCAAATGCTCTTACTGGCCGACGGGAACGCATGATTGGGAATACACGGTCGAATGCTACTGGCCGCCCAAAAACATTGCGAAAATCGAATATTACGTCCTCTTGCGCCATACGACAGGAAAGGCGTGGTTCGACAATTTCGAGTTGACGCGTGAAGATCCAGGCGCCCGTATGCGCGTCATCGAAGTGCAATCGACCGCTCCGTTCCCTCCAAACGGCGTGCAAATCAATTCAAGTTTCTTCCATTCGGGGACGACCTACACGGCGAGAATTGTCGATAAGATTGGCAAGATATTGGCGGAGAAATCGGACAGGGGGCACATCGTCAACTGGACGCTCGAACTGCCCGACGGCGCGGCGAAAGTCATTATCGACGGCATGAAGAGTGGTGCCGCGCCCTTCCGCAATGAACGTGTTATCAACAATGTACATCCAAAGATAAAGGAGAATCCCGTAACGGGAGCATATCGTGTCTGGACGGCGGATTCCATGAGGAACATTTCGCCGTTGATGTATCCTGCCGCAGATGAGGCTAAGGATGTTTTTTTGGAACTGGCAAAGGCGGAACGTGAAAGTGCACAGATACTTGTGACGGCGGGAGCGAAGAAGATCGACGCTGTCAACGTGGAGCTTCCCGTGCTGAAGAACGCGGCGGGCGAGGCGTTGAAAGGCGAACTGAAATGGGAGCGCGTCGGTTACATTCCGCGCAATGTGCCGCATGTCCTCAGCCCTGAAAGCGGGTACGACCCATCGGAATTCTGGCTGCCCGATCCGTTGCTGCCGCCGCGTGAATTCATGGTTCCCGCAAATGCGACACAAGGCGTGTGGCTGACAGTGCATGCGGATCGCGAAGCAGTTGCAGGCGATTATTCAGGCATCATAAATATCGTGATTGGAACGGAGAAGATTGCTGTTCCGATTCGTGTGACGGTGTTTGATTTCGCGTTGCCGAAGACGTTCAGCTATCCGACAGCATTCTGTCTGATGGACGGCTTCCTTTTCCGGACATACGGCGATGGCGACCGTAACGAGACGCGCCGCAAGGCATGGGACATCATGCTGGACCACCGTCTGAATCCAGACGACATCTCCCGCACGACACCGCCCCGCATCGAAGACCTTCTCTATGCCCGCGAACGTGGCATGAACCGCTTCAACATCCTGAATCTCGTACCGCAGCCAAAGCCAGATTTCAAGGGGCTGTGGGTCTGCTTTTCATCCACAAACGTCTATACAGACGAGCTTTTTGAAGAATTCAAACGCCGTCTTGATCCGTATGTCGCGGAATTGCGCAAGCATGATTTGACAAAATACGCCTACGCATACGGCTTCGATGAACGCGGGGAAGAATACAACGCCATCATGGCGCGTGTCCACAAACTGTTCAAAGAACGCTATCCGGATGTGGCGTTCTTCACGACATCCAAAATGTATGTCGATTTGAAGAAAGACCCGACACGGACGGACTGCTACGCAAACGATTGGTACTGTCCGCTCACGAGTGTCTATGACATGGAGTTTTCCGACAAGCTGCGCGAAAAAGGCCACCAGGTCTGGTGGTACACCTGCTGCGGCCCGAAGCACCCCTATGCCAATATGGCGACGACGGAATATCCGTTCATCGAAGGCCGCCTGCTCGCGTGGATGAGCTACCTTTATAAGGCCGATGGTTTCCTCTACTGGCACGTAAACATGTGGCAGAACGCCAAACGGTTCGATGAATCGAACTGCTACCAGCCGGATTTCGGTGTGCTGCAAGTCGTGTCGATGTCGGGTGACGGCCAGTTCCTGTATCCAGGCGAGAAAGGCCCATTGCCGTCCATCCGCTTTGCGAACATCCGCGACGGCAGTGAAGACTACGATTACTTGGCGATGTGCGGCGAATCGTCCCGCGCGGAATGCAGTGAATTGATCAAAAGCATGACGGAATATTCCCGTGATTCCAACCAATTGCGCGAGATGCGCCGTCGGATTGCCAAGAGAATCATCGGAAAATGATTCAAGTATTCAAGTTGTTTAAATAGGAAAAGTTGTAAAGATGAAATGGAAATTGCTTGGAATTGTGATTCTTGTCGTTGTCTTGGCTCATGCTCTGCTTTTTTCATGTATGATGCGACATGGAAAGGATGAGGGGCAAGACGGCGACGAGCAGGTTGTAGAGCATGATCTTGAGAATGATGTCGAACAGCCTGATTTCAAATATGATACGCAGCAGCAAGCTGGCAGTGGTCAGCAGACTGCCCAGACAGCCGCTCCAGTTTCCGCAGGGCTGCCTCCTGCGCATTACGTGGATGGCTACTACGAGATGGCGCTTGCGGAGATGCCAGCCAAACTGTCGCAGGAAATAAGCAAGTGCAAGCAAGGGATTTGCATCGACTTGTCAAACAGGAAGATTCTCTGGGCGAAGGATGAGAAGAAGGCAGGCTGCATTGCGTCCATGACAAAGATGATGACCGTTTATCTGTTCATGAAGGACTTGAAGAAGCCAGGTTCGAATTTGACATTGGAGACGGTCGTACCCGCGACTCCCGAAGCCTGCAAGACTGGCGGCCACCAGATCTACATGGATCCGAAGGAAACGTTCACGATGGAGGAACTTCTGAAATGCGTCCTGATACGCAGCGCGAACGACTGCGCATTGCTGATGGGGCAGTTTTTGGCTGGCGGCAGCGAAGAAGCGTTTGTAAAGCGTATGTCAGACGAAGCCAAAGAGATGGGACTGGACAGCTTCGTATTCCACAATGCGCATGGCCTGCCCGTGAAGCTTCCGGACAAACGCCGTCTGGAGAACATGGGTTCCCCTATTCATCTGGCCTTCCTTGCGGAGCAGCTGATGGACATCCCAGAAGTCATCAAATGGTCATCGACAAAGCATGACAGCATCCGCGAAAACTCCCCTAAATTCAAGCGTTTCGACTTGGATTCAACGAATTCGCTTCTGAACAACGCCGCCTGTCCGGGCGTGAACGGCATGAAGACGGGCATGACGGATGGAGCGGGCTTCTGCGTCACAACGACTTGTGAACGCAATGGACGGCGAATGGTCGTGGTGGCGATGGGCTGCACCAATTCCAAAGAACGCGACGCATTGGTGCGGAATATCCTCAACTGGGCGTATAGCAAGTAGTTGGATAAGCCAAACTTTCCTAGAGTTTCTAGTGATTATGCGGGAGAGGCGCAAGAAATGTGCCTCTCCCGCGCCGTTTTCTAGTTCATTCGCAGATGGGGCGGATTTCCGTCATGCCGCCGGAGAAGCCTTCCTTCAGCTTGATTTCAATGCGGAACATCTTGGCCTTGACTGACTTGGAGAATTTCGCCGTGCAGAATTTGTCCAGAGCGACGGGATAGTCGCAGTCGATTGGCTGCCATTGTGCATCGTCGCCCATGGCGAAAACGCGCCATGAGGCGGGAAGACGGCAGCCACCACGTGGTTCGTCATCGAACCAATAGATTTCGATGCCCGTGAAACTTTCAGCAGTGGGAATGGCGAGTTCGACCCATTCCTGTGTCCCTTTGTGGGGCCAGAAGGTCAGACGGGGGAGACCTTCATCAGCGGAGGATTTGGCGACAAGGCCGTCGCAGACGGCTTCCACGCGGTCGGCGTAATGGCAATGGGATGCGGACGCCTTGATGGGGCTGACGGCGTATTCGCCCTTCTCCTCCGCAGGGAACCATGTCTGCATCTGTCCCGCGCCGCGATGGCACCATGCAAAATACGGGATGAGCTTGAGCGTACAGGATGTTTTCGACGTGACGTCACCCTTGTAATTGCGTGTCAATGTGACGGCGGCGGTCGTCAACGCTGGGAATGTGTAGTTCAGGACGGCGATGGTCGAGTCGCTGAAAATGGCATCTGGTTTGATGATTTTATTGAGTACATCTCCGTCATTGTCAACGCCTTCCGCGCAATAAACGATAGGGCCGCGTTCGACGGCGAGGCGGCCGATGTCGTCTTTCACGTTGTCGTTGGCCTTGATGCGGCGGACAGGCATTTCCATACGGATTTCAACGACGTCACCAGTCTTCCATGCGCGATTGATGCGGCAGTAGCCTTTTTCCGGCGTGAAGGCGACCTTCTGCCCGTTGACGAGAACGACTACGTCATCCAGTTTGCCCGGAACGACTTGCGTATAGAGATCGCTGGGGACTGGCTTGCCGACGGCCCAGCCGGGGATGCGGACGGCCAGCGTGAACTGCTGTCCATCCTGCGCAGGCGTAACGGTAATGACGGAAACGCCTTTCCATGGATATTCCGTCTTTTGGGAGAGCTTGATTTCGCCGTTGTCCAATTTCAGCTTGGCGTCGCTGGCGACGAAGAGGTTGATGTATGCGTCGTTTTCGCGGAGGGCGTATGTGAACTGCGCAATCTGCGGAATGAAACGTACGACGTTGACTGGGCAGCAGGAACAGCCGAACCATTTGGAGCGGGCGTAACCGCCCTTGGAGGCCAGCGGGTTGGGGTAGAAGAATTCGTTACCAGTCAGCGAGATGCCGGAGAGGAAACCGTTGTAGATGATGCGTTCCAAAACATCTATATATTTGGAATCACCATACATAAGGAACATTCTCTGATTCCAGAGGGCATTGCAGATGGCGGCGCAGGTTTCCAGATAAGCGCGCTCGTTGGGCAGTTCGTAGTTGTCGCCGAAAGCCTCGCCGCCAGGTCGTGCTCCGACTCCGCCTGTCAGATGGAGCTTCTTCTCCACGACATTAGCCCAAATGGCGTCCACGGCGTCGATGAACGCCTGATCGCCCGTGAGCGCCGCGACATCCGCCATGCCGCAGTATAAATAGGTTGCACGGACGGCGTGGCCGACGGCTTCGCGCTGTTCTACGACGGGAACGTGAGCTTGCAGGTTCTTGCCTCCCTTTGTTCCGTCGCCGCGCTGTTTCAGAAAATGCTTGGCAAGGTTCAGATAGCGGACGTCGCCTGTCGTGCGGTAGAGTTTGCAAAGGGCGAGTTCAATTTCCTCATGGCCGGGAACGGCCTTAAGTTGCGTCGGGCCAGGACCAAACGTGCGTTCGACCAAATCCGCGCTGCGGATGGCGACATCCAGTAGCGTGCGTTTTCCCGTCACGTTGTAATAGGCGACTGCGGCCTCGTACAGATGGCCGACATTGTACAATTCATGGCTGGACGGGCAGTTGCTCCAGCGGGTCGGCCCCATCATGCCGTAGTTCGTTACGCCGTCCTTCGTTCCGTAGTCGAAGCCAGTCGTGCGGGCCGTGTAGAGATAGCCGTCGGGCTCCTGTGCGGCGGCGATGTTGGCAATCAAATCATCGAGATATTTTTCCAGTTTCGGATCCGGATGGGTGGCGAGCGTATAGGCGGCGCCCTCAATGATCTTGAAAACGTCGGAATCATCGAACGGGATGCCCTTGAAGCTTCCCTTCAAACGCTTTCCGGCGTTGATGAAATTCGCGATGCGACCTGTCTCCTCGCTCTTCTTGAAATCCGTCCAGACGGTGACCTTGCGGTTTGTCTCGAAGCGCGGCAGCCAGAAGCCCTCCGTGATGGAGACATCCGTCAAATTGGCGGGGTGATAAGGATAATCACCTGCCGTTGCGATGTTTACGGCAAGAAATGAAGTGGCGAGAAGGCCAGAGATGAGAGATTGTTTCATGTACAACACCTATGTGTATGGAATGAATGAAAAATCGCCTAAAACTCAACGGAAGAACCTTGCGAGGGCTGATAGACGTTGGCGTGGCCCGGCTCGACGCCATATTTGGCGTAATATTTTTCGTTGAGGACGTTAATGATGTTTTCAGCCTGGTCTTTTTTCACCAGCGCGACGATGCATCCGCCGAGACCTGCACCGACTAGCTCGGAGCCGAGCACGCCTGGCGTGGAGTCCAGAAGGTCGCACAATTCATCGATTTGCGGGATGGAGCAGGCGTATGCGCCGCACTGGAAGGCGAGATCCGCTTCGTCATTGGAAAGGCGCTTCAGGAAATTGTCCGAAATCGTCGGATCGCCAATGCGGTCGCCGTTATGGCTGATTTTCATCAACTTGCCGACAGTATCGTATCCGCCGTTCTTCAGTGTTTCCATAAAGCGTTCGGAACGAGTCATTTCAGACAGTCCATAGAGAATGACGCCGCGCAGGTTGTAGGCACCTGGATCTTCATGGGAGGAGAACAGTCGGGCCAATTCATGCAAATCGTCTGGCAGGGCTTCTTCAAGCTGTTTGCGCGATGCGGCAAGCGGTAAAGAACGGAGCATATCGTACAATTTGGAATACGGACGAATTGCGGCGAGGCTGCGCAAATCCATCAAGCGGGCGGCAGGATATGTCTGACGAAGCATCAACAGTGAAAGATCGTAGGCGGCGACCTGTGCATTGAAACGATCCTTGCTGCCTTCAGACTTGCGCGCCTTGATAGTGCTGTCTGCAATGATGACGGCATAATCGTCTGGAAGCGAAGCGGATTCGCCGACGGTGAACGGCAGGAATCCAAGATGGACAAACTTGCCAGGGCGGCCGCATTTCATGGCGGCGTGATCGCCGCAGCCGCCTCGCGAGCCGACGAACCATTCGCCTTCGCCGCACAGCTCGATGAACTCACGGTCGGAGACATGGAGGCTGTTCAAGGCCACGACAGCCTCCGCCGTCGCGACGACGATGGCGGAAGAGGACGAAAGTCCTGCCGCTGCGGGGATGTCACTGACAACGGCTATGTCCATGCCGCAGAGCGGGTTGGGAGAAATCAACTGGAAACGGCGGATGGCTGCTTTGATGTAGTTGGTCCATTTTCCGCGTGTGTTGGCAAGCTCTTGCATGGTGGATTCGGAATCAAGATAATCGAGCCATTTGTCATAACCAATGGATGTGATGGCGAATTCATCATCGGGATACTGCGGATTGACATTGGTGACATGGACGCAATTATCCGTGCGTGGCGAGACGACCATCGTGAGACGGCGGTCGATCGCCATGACGTTGATGCCGCCGCCGTGATGATCTATGTGCCGTCCCATCAAGTTGATGCGACCAGGCGAGCTGGCGATGATGACTTTCTTATCGCCGAATTTGGCGATGAAATGCTCCAGAAGGGGCGTAAGCTTTGGATTCTTCGCTACCAGCCAGTCCGATGCGCGGCGCATGAAGCGGACGGTGAGCTGAAGCAGTTCGGGCTTTGTGCTGTATGTCAGCATATCATCAGGATTTGTGACTTCGTAAAGGGAGACGCATTTTTGCCGTGCAAAGATTTCCAGCGTGTCGGTCAGATAGATTTCACCCTGCGCGTTGTCAGAACCGCAGGCGTTGATGGCATCGATTGCGGCATCCAAATCAAAGCAATACAAGCCAGCGTTAGCGTATGGCGTGTTTAAGATGTCATTGGCGGAAAACGTCTTATCAACGAGCTTGCGGACTCCTTCCGGCTTGCGTTCCTGTGCGATTTTCAATACTTTGGCTGCTTTTTTCGCATTGAGGCCAAGAGAGGAAAGTTTCTTTTCATAATCCGTCGACGGTACATTCGCAAGCGACATGAAGGCGGCATCTGCAAATTCCACAACTCCGTACGGTTGGCCGTTTTCTACAACGACTCTGCCGCCGTTTGGATTGTCTTTTATTGGCTGGACGCCCCAGACGACTTTCGCCTCGGAAGTCTTCTTCAATAAACCGCCGATAACATGCGATGCGACGATTTTGTCTCCCATGGAAACGATGACCGGACCGCTGTAACCTGCTGATTGCAAGGCGTTCATGCCACAGAGTACAGCGTGTCCCGTGCCTTTCTGCTCCTTTTGGTAGGCGTAGATGACGCCTGGCTGCCCATCCAGGCAGTCCATCACGTCCTGCGCCTTGTGTCCGACGACGATGACAAAAAGTGACACGCCTCCCCGTCGCATTTCATCCATGATGCGGCGGATGACAGGAATTCCCGCGCAGGTGAAGCAGACTTTGTTCGTGGAATCGTCATTCATCCGCGAACCTTTTCCGGCGGCGAGGATGACAGCAGCTATGTTGTTTTTCATAAGTTTTTTGACAGGTGTGAAAACAGATGACTTTTGATGAATCTGAATGATAAGTTAATTTATGGTAGGGAGTTTTCTAGTTTTTCTGCGAAAACGAGACGATGTTGTCCATGATGTTGCGGATTTTGGCGACATCCGCGTTGTCAAATGTGACATTGAATCGTTCACAGAGCTCGACGTAGAGCCGCGTGGCGGTTTCGGGGGCAGCGCCGCCTTCCAAATCCGCAGCCGTGCGTTCGCGATGCACTTCAATGTCCATGATTTTGCAGACATGGGCTGGATTCGGCTTGCCGTTCGGATCCGCGAGAACGGCATTTTCGGAATTTGGAATGCGCACGGCGACATTGAGCAGCTTGTCGGCATGGTTGAGGCTCGTATAGCATTGGCCGAGAAGTGCTAACAGCATGACAGTGGCCTGTCGCAGCAATTTGGACCGGACGACACGTTGTTCCATGTCCTCCTTCGGGAAAGCGGCGGCGACGTAGAACAGGCCGTTGCGGTAGAACTCCCAAAAGGCAATGGGCGCGTCTTTTTTCGTCTGGATGCCGCAGATGGAGTCATTCGTTGCGAAAATTTCCGTTTTCAACGAGGGATGCCTTGATAGAAAGTCTTGGATAGTAGGACGTTCAAGCGAATCAATGGCTTTTCGGATGTCCGTGAGGCTGATGTCGTCAAGCAATGACGATGGCGTGCAGACAACTTCGAAATAGGGGGACGAATGGAAGATTTTTCTTCCGAGCTTGCCTGCGGCCTGCAGGCGCGAGCGGTCGATCAGCGGCGGGATGACACTCATTTCGTCCGGCTGCGGCAACTGCCTGTCTTCGTAGAGGATGCCGCGCAGCATCCGCCCGAGCATCTGCCGTTGATTGCGCAAGGCACGGCGAATCAGTTGGTGAAGTTCCGACGATTGGTTGGCGACTTTGCTGCGGGCATCTGGCGTGCGTACGTAGAACGCGCCACGCTGTAGTTCGCGTTCGCAGTTCTCCGAACAGACATGCGGCAGATCCTTGAACGGATACACGACCATCACGACATACCGTTTTCCATCGACGACGGGGCGGACAATGTCCAGTGAAACAGGTGGGTCTGCAAAGTTGTTAATCGTTTGGCCGACAGTACTTGGATCAAAAGATGCGGCTTCCTCCTCTGTCATGCCGATATAATCCGTGGGATTTCCGTTCTGGTCTTCGCTGACACCAACGACAACATAGCCGCCGAGCGTGTTGCCGAGAGCCATGGCGTGGCGTGCGAATTTGGCTCGTCCGACCCGTCCGATGGTTTCCCAATTCTGATGTGATTTGAAATCAATCTGCTGGTTTTCGAGTCCGCAGCAGATGATTTCCCGCCAGTCATCCAAAGAAGCACTTACATTCATAATTATTGACAATATAAAGAGTTGTGAATTACTTGAGTTTCTTGATTTCTTCTAATAGCTGAGCACGCAGATTGCGGAGCTGCGTGTTGGAAACGGAAAAGTTGAGGCAGTTCCAGTTGATGGAATCCATGACCTTCTGAATGCGTTCGCGGCTTTCGGCGGCAATATCCGCTTTGCCTGCCGCGCCTGCCTTCTTGCATAGGTCGTCCCACAGGCGGATGTAGCGATAGTCATAGACGCCTTCACGGATGGCCTCCCACTGGAGCGTGTCGATGAGACCGTTGCCTTGTTGTTGCGGATAGCAGATGCAGGCATCTTTCGCCTCGCGTTTGTCGTTGCCGTCGAAGTCGTTATAGGGGCTTCCGTTGACGCGGAGGAACGTCCATGTCCACGCTCCCGTTGCGCCGCTGCGCCAGTTGTAGATGCCGAGAATATGGCGGTTGGTGTAGATGTTGCAGTCCTGCTGGAGGCCGCCGTTCGTGTAGCAGCCGGAGCCGTACCACCAGAAGGCGTCGCCGTCGTCAAGAGATTCCTTGCGAAGCGTGTCATTGGCCTGCTTCGTGCGGCAGGACATGTAGGCGATGTTGTTGTAGCAGCGGTAGTCCAGCCACGGGGCGAGATGCTCACGGACGAAATCGCCGTAGCATGTGTTAAACGTCTTGAAACCAGCTTCTTTCACAAGCTTCAACGTGCGGATGGCCTCGTCGGCGCCACGGTGTTTGTTCGGTTCATCCACGGTGTGGATGCAGTAGTCGGGCCAGCCGTCCTCCTTCGCCATCGTACGGATGGTCTCCAGAAGCTCGTGGAAGCCTCTGACGAATTCAGGCGTGTGGTCGGCGGTTTCGACCTTCAGCGCGCGCATCAGATGACCGTTGACGGCTTGGAACGAAATGACGGCGACGCCGGGGAAGCCAACTTTGCAGTAGAGCTTCATGATACGGCGGAAACGGGACATGTCGATATGGAAGTCCTTTCCGTCATAAGTGACTCTTGCACCGTTGAATGGATACATCATCAGGGCGTTCATGCCATGTTCGCGGAACATGCGCATTTCGCGGAGGATTTCGTCATCGGTGTAATTCTTATTGTTCCAACGCTCTCCGTCCGCATAGAGGCCGAACGTCATGTCATGATATTCCGGAAGGGCGAAGTCATCAACCGTCAGAACGTATGTCGCGACAGGCTTGCCGTTTAAAAGAATTGGCGCGGAATAGACGCCCGGTGTCGCGTCCGGCGGGACGGTTGTTCGGATGCAATACTGTGCAGGGGAGTCTTTTAGGAAGGACTTTGGCGCATTGTTTTCCGGCCGGAGGCGTTCGGGCGCGGTGATGTAGGTGATGGCGTTCCAATCCGTCCGTTGCCGTGAGATTTCCGCCCAAAGCAACTTGACGGAATCTTTCAGAATGTTGGAAGGTCCTGTCAAATCGCCGATTGTGACGATGGCATCCATGTCTTTCAACGGCAGGAAGGCGAAGAATTCACAGGAAACGAGGCCGGGGGAGGTTTCGCCTGTGATTGCCGTGCGGATTTCATCCGCGGCGGGCCGGCTGTTCGGACGGACGAAACCTGGTTCGTCCCGTTGGAACAGCTGGAAGCCACGGGCGGTGTCTTCAACGGTCGGTTTGACGGCGGGTTTCGGGTCTTTCCATGGAACCTCTGTAAAGCTCTTTCCTTCGCAAGTTACGAGTTCCCAAGACATTTCCGAAAATGGCCTCTTGTTGTCATCGTATGCGGTGAAAACGGCCTGCCCGATTATGAACTGGTCTTTCGGATAGCGCAAACCGACAAGATGGGAGAGCTCTCCGTTCGCGTCCCGTATGATGACGGTGTCCGCATCATCATCATGATTATATATGGCGACAGCGGTCCAACTGTCTTCAACGGCGAAAGATATTTTGTCTGAATGGATAGCGCCTTCAGGCGTGTAGCTGAAGTTTGCGGTATAGCCTTTTTGACTGTCCAACCATGGCGATACGGCGATGCCGAAGAAGCAGTCACCGTTTTCCAGTATCCTGCTTTCCTTATGGAAGAGCGGTATTATCAACTGCTTGGGATCAAGCGAGACGATGGGTGCGGCACCTTCCAGAATGTGAAGATCCATGTCTTCAAAGCCTTGGTTCGGCACGCGGCTGAACTGCACTGACCAGATACGGCCTGCCTGTCCGGCCGCAATCGGAACGTCGGCGAGAACCGTCATGTCTTTGTTGCCCACGCTGTTGCCTTCGAAAACGACTTGGTCGTTCGCGTCACGAATCGTGATGGCGACATGTTCGATCGGCCTGTCGCCGATTGCTTTGATTTTCAGCCTGCCGCCATTGACTCGGAAAAACATCTTCGGGCGGCCGTTGATAAGATGAAGCGGATCGCCGGAGGACGCTTCGACGGCACAATGGCCTGTGGTGACACGGAGGAACGTGGAGTTTTGATTCGCG
>JAGCSE010000130.1 GCA_017964325.1 Victivallales bacterium
CATGTTCGTCTTGATGGCATGCGCAGGTATTTGGCATTACGTCAGTTTTGTCACACCACGCGCTGTCGGCTACGCCGTGCCCGTGCGCGACGGCTCAGAATTCCGTGTCGTCAAGAAAATGACAACGAAAATCGGCGAGACGTTCAAGTCGTTTTCCGCTGAAGCCGCCGTCAAGCCATTCGACGGCGAATGGCCGTGTTTCCGCGGAGCCAGACGGGACAATCTTGTGCAGGAAGACCGCCCATTGACGAAAAATTGGGGGACAGAAGGTCCGAAGGTGATGTGGCGGAAGGAGTTAGGCGAAGGCTATTCGGGAGCCATCATCGCCCAGAGTCGCGTCTATGTTCTCGATTATCTCGAAAAGGAGGACTCCGATGCTTTGCGTTGTTTTGAGTTGTTGACAGGCAACGAGTTGTGGCAACGAAGCTACAAGAATCCGATTCGCCGCAACCATGGAAAGTCGCGGACGATTCCCGCTTGTTCGGACAATGTCGTCGTCACGCTTGGGCCTGCCGCCCATGTAATGGCGGTAGACGCCACAAATGGCGATTTGTTATGGAATTGCGATTTAGTTGAACAATATGGTTGCGAGATTCCGCAATGGTATGCGGGCCAATGCCCGCTGATAGAAAACGGCAAAGTCATTATAGGCGTAAGCGGCGAGAATGTTTTGATGACGGCGTTAGATATGAAGACAGGCAAGACTCTGTGGGAGACGCCGAATCCTGATAAGCTCAAGATGTCGCATTCATCCGTGCTATCCACTCGACTCTGCGGTGTCGAACAATATGTCTATGCAGGAATCGGCGGCATAACCGCTTGCGATCCAGACGGTAAACCATTGTGGACATGCAGGAGTTGGAAACCGGCCGTCTGGGCCCCCACTCCCTTGAAAATTGCAGATGACCTGCTATTTTTGACGGCTGGCTACGGTGCGGGTAGCGCCCTGCTCCGTGTACGTCATACAAATGGCGCTTTTGAAGCGACCATCGAAAATGAATGGAAGCCGACAAAAGGGCCGGCTTCCGAGCAGCAGACGCCATTGTTGATTGGCAATACGCTATTTACCATTCAGCCCAAGGATGCAGGCGGCCTGCATGCGCAATTGGTGGCGGCGGATGTGGACAAGCTTCCTGCGCTTCGGGCGACAAGCGGCAAGGAGGCCCGTTTCGGCCTCGGCCCCTATCTTCACGCCGATGACGCATTTTGGATCATGGATGATGACGGCGTTCTGCATGTCTATCAATTCAAAGATGATACATTCCAAAAACTGGCTTCGCACAAGGTGGTTCCAGGCGTGGATTCATGGGGGCCGATCGCCTATGCGGGCGGATTGATGATTCTGCGTGACAGCACGTCCATGGCGTGTCTGGATTTGCGCAAGGAGGATACGAAATGAAAATGACGCATCGTGAATTTCTGGTATGGCTGGGCGGCCTCGGTTCGTTGGGGCTCCTCGGCGGGTTGGTGAAGCATAAGATGCTGCCATCACCTGCGTTGGAACCGGAAAAGCCTTTCGAGCTTCCGCAATTCGCCGTCCGTGTCAAACATGTTGTCAACGGCGTGTTGTTTGGCATCGACCGCGCCCGGAAAATCGTGACGGCGCATGCAGAAGCAGACGGCAGGCTGTTATGGGAATCCCATGGCGAAAGCAAATTCATCATCCCCGGCGCGGCGTTTCCGATCGATTTATCTCCGGAGGGGGAGCTATGGGTGGCGAATGTCGGCCGCAAGCATTTGGAACAGTTGGATTTGAAGACAGGGAAGTTCATAGCTTCATGGCGGCCGTTGGAGGAATTCGGCGGCTGCTGCAATCCCGTGCGCTTCGCGGCGTTGTCAGGCGGGCGTTTTGTGACCATGGAGAAAGGCATGCGGCGGGCATGCATCTACCTGCCGTCAGGAACGTTGGAACAGGTTGTCACGGAAGAACTTTCCGATTCCGAATTCAATTATTTCCTTGTACGCCATGAAGGCAAGATCCATTTATATGACACAGGCGCGAAAAAACATTGGGAGGTGTTGTAACATGATGACCAAACGTGACTTCATGAAACACGCCGCGCGAACGCTGTTGTTGGGCGGCTTGGCCGCCCTGACCTATCGGCAGGCGACTTCCAAAAAACTATCGGATGTTTGCACGGACAAGAATGGATATTGCCGCAAATGTCCGTCACTGGCGTTCTGTGGCCATCCCAACGCACGTTCGTTCAAGGAGAGCCTCAAATGACTCTGCGGGAATTACTTAAAGTAATGACAGGAGCGCTTTTGGCGGCGCCGTTCCTTCAACTCTTCCGCAAAAAGGAGGAGACGGGATACTATTGGCAAATCGATCCGGACAAATGCATCCAATGCGGCAAATGTGAGACGGAATGCGTGCTGCCCCGCTCCGCCGTCAAATGCGTGCACCAATACGCATCTTGCGGCTATTGCCTATTTTGCAGCGGTTATTATCAGGACAAGAGAATCGAATTCAACACCGCCGGTGAGAATCTGCGTTGCCCGACGGACGCCATCGTCCGCACATACGTGGAAGACCCGTATTTTGAATACAAAATCGATGAAGACAAATGCATCGGCTGCGGGAAATGCGTGAAAGGCTGCGCCTCCTTCGGCAACGGCTCGTTGTTCCTACAAGTACGCAGGCATCTGTGCAAAGACTGCAATGAATGCCGCATCGCCAAAGTCTGCCCGTCTGGAGCGTTCACACGCGTTCCCGCCGACAAACCATACATCTTCCGTCGTCCGCCGGAGGTGAAATCATGAACATGTTGGGAGTTGTCCAAGCACGCTTTCCGGCACCGGAATTCGACAATTATCAAGTGCCGTTGATTCAAGTGGAAAACACCGTGGCGGATGTGACACCATGGCGCATTCTGCTGTTGGTGCTGTTTTTGGCGGTCGGAGCGGTTCTGTTTTACAAGTATCGCTCACGCAAGGGGATGCTGTTTCTGTCTTTGGCTGGATTGCTGCTGTTTGGCTTTGCGCTGAAATCATGTCCATGCCCCGTCGGCATGTTCCAGAACATCGCGGAAGGCGTGTCGAACGGAACATACGTGCCGTTGGGAATTCTGCTGTTGTTCACGTTGCCGCTCGTTTGCGCATTATTCTACGGGCGTGTTTTCTGTGGTGGGGCGTGTCCATTGGGAGCCTTGCAGGAACTGCTTCATTGGCATACACTTACCATACCGCTGGCTTTGGACCGTGTCTTGCGGCTGATTCCAATTCTGCTGTTGCTGCTCTGCTCAGCCTGCGCGGCATGCGGATTAGGCTTTCCATTATGTTATCTGGAGCCATACCTGCCGATCTTCGTGCTGAATTTCGCCACGCCGCTGGCGATTTTGAGCGCCGTGTTCATCGTGGTCGGTTTGTTTGTATCGCGTCCATTCTGCCGTTTTGTCTGCCCGTACGGGGCATTGTTGCGTTTCTGTACGTTGTTCGCCGTCAAGAAGCCGGTCATTACGGTAAAGGAATGTGTAAATTGCAAATTGTGCGAACAGGGGTGCCCGAACGGGGCAGTGCTGCCGCCAGAGCCGGACACACCAGCCGCGACGCGTCGAAAAGGCTCCCGCCGTTTGTCCACGCTGGTGGCCTGCATCCCGCTGGCCCTGTTTCTAGGGGGGCTTCTGGGCTATTTTGCCGCGCCCGCCATGTCGTCCATGCATCGTGACGTACGATTGCTCCGCGATGTGGAAACAAAACAACAAACGCTTGAAGTGGAGGCATTTGAAGCACAAGGTTCCAGTCTCAACGAACTGAAGGCGCATGCCGTCCACGCGCAAAACAAGACGTTGGTTTGCATGACATTATGCGGCATACTCTTCGGAGCCTGCGTGATGGCGGAACTGATTGCGGAATCACGGCGCCGCCGTGAGGAAAACAGTTATTCCATCGATGCGTCGCTCTGTTTCTGTTGCGGGCGCTGCTATGCGGCCTGCCCGTTGGAACGCAAGGAGAAAACACATGAAAAATGAATCCATACGACGTACCCTGCGGTTCCTGCAATGGGTCACCGTGACATTTTTATTGACGCTCGGCATCCTTTTGGCGACCGATGCCTATCGTTCAAAAGCGCCTCTGGCAGAAGGGCTTGAAGAAATCGCCCGTCTGAAAGAACAGGATTTGGTGGATGCGAAGCTCGCCCAGACCGTGCGCGATTTGGATTTCCTCTATCGGTCAGCCTATTTCCAAACGGTCGATAAACAGAAGCATGGTGTCTTGTTGCTTGGCATCGGCTTTTTTACATTGTGCGGCCTCCTGACGTTGGAACTGGTTCTGTTCCAGCCAAAACTTAAAGTTCCGAAAACAGCGGAGCAGCCGCCGGAGAAGGAACGCAGGCAGCTGCTAATCTTTGCGTCCTGCGGACTTGTGCTATTGATTGGCGGCATCGTCGCCATGCGGATGACGCTACCGTCGTCGAAGCCAGCGGCGGCGGAAATCGCCTCTTCCGATGAGCCGACGACTCCCGTTGAAGAGATTGATTTGGCGGCCGCCTTGGAAGCAGAGAAAAGCCAGTGGCCGCAGTTCCGCGGCTCCGTCCTGCCGAACGCCAACGCACTGCCCGCCAAATGGGACTTCCAGGAGAAGTGGAATGTCGCCATCCCCCTGCCCGGCAACAACTCGCCTGTCATTTGGGGCGACAATGTCTTCCTGGCGGGAGCCGATGAAAATGAACGCGCCATCTTTTGTTTTGACGTCAAAAACGGTGAGCTTCGATGGAAAAACGCCACCAGTCAAGTGAAGGAAATGCCTGAAGTCAATGATGATACGGGATTTTCCGCCCCAACGCTCTGTGTGGACGCCAAACGCGTTTACGCCGTCTTTGCCACGGGAGAGGTCATGGCTTGCGATCATGACGGCAAGATGTTGTGGAACAAGCAGTTGCCCAAACCGGACATCACATACGGCTATGCTTCGTCGCCTTTGTTGATGGGAGACAAATTGATCGTGCAGTATGATCAGGACAGCGTGCAGACGATTTTCGCCCTGAACGTCTTCACGGGACAGGAGGCATGGAAGACAAGCCGCGAAAGTTCTGCTTCATGGTCTTCCCCGCAAGGACTTTACATCAACGGCAAAGGGCTGGTTTTCACGGCTGGCAACCAACTGGCGGAGCTATTCGAACTGGATACCGGCAAGATTGTCTGGAAGCAGGAGTGCATGGGCGGCGAAGTCGCCACGACGGCGTTCGTGTCGGAAGATGTCATTTATTTTTCCAACACCGGCGCCTTCACCGGTGCGTTCTCCGCGGCGGACGGCAGCATCCTCTGCCGCAACGACGACGTGCCCGCCCCCGATGTGTCGTCGCCAGTAAAATTTGGCAATCAATTTATCCTGTTCGGCAGCGGCGGCACCATCATCGCCATTGATGCCAAGGATGGCAAAGAATTGTACGAAAAGGACTTGGACAACGGATTCTATTCGTCGCCAGTTGTCGTCGGCGGCAAAATCATCGCCATCACTTTGGACGGCGATCTGCTGAAAATGGCGCCAGCCGAAGGGGAACTGAAGATTGAAGGCAACTATCCCATTGGTGAAAAAGTGGTTGCGACGCCGGCCTTCCATCAGGGCGCCATCATTGTCCGCACGGCGGCAAACAAACTCGTCTCTCTGGAGGCCAAGCCATGAATCTCATCGACCCACTGCTTCCGGAACTCATTGCCCTGCAACGACGTGACCGCTATTTAAAGGAAGAGGAGCTTGTCGCCTTGAGCCAGCGGTTGAACGTGCCGCTCAACCGCATCTACAGCGTGGCGAGCTTCTATCAGGCGTTTCGCTTCAAGCCATCCGGAAAGCACCATGTAAAAGTCTGCGTCGGAGCGGCTTGCTATGTCAAAGGCGCTGAAAAGACATACGAGGCCTTCAAGTCGTATCTGAAGATCGCGGACGGAGACGACACGTCTCCGGACAGGTTGTTCACGTTGAGCAAAGTCGCCTGCCTGGGCTGCTGCATGCTGGCGGTGGCCGTGCAGATCGACAAGCATATTTTCGGGCATGTCACGCAGGACAACGTGGCCGCCGTGTTGCGTGATTTTCTGCTCATGACGGCGGATGAACAGAACGAAACGCCCAATGCGGAGACATCGGAACGGTTCCAATCAGAGATCCGCATCTGCCGTTGTTCATCCTGCCGCGCCGCAGGCAGCGATCGCGTGTACGACGCTTTCGTGGCGGAGCAGCGCGCGGGAAAGTTCGACTACACCGTCAAAGAAGTCGGTTGCCACGGCATGTCCTATCGTGCCCCGATGGTCACGGTCGCGTTGGAGGATACGATCCTCCATTACGCCAACGTCCATGAATATGACGTCAAATCCATTGTTTCCCAGCACTTTACGGCAAAAGGCATCGCTTGGCGGAGCCATGCCTTCATGGACGCCCTCTACAATCGGCGGACATGTTCCTGCATGGATCTTTCACAGCTTCCGGAAAATCTTGACAGTCTGAGACTTGTGACACGAAACAGCGGCATGGACGATCCGGAGTCATTGGAAGACTACCGTGCCCATGGCGGCTTCGCCGCATTGGAAAAGGCCCGCTCCATGGCTCCTGAAAAGGTCGTCGAGATACTGAAGACCGCCAAACTGCGCGGCCGTGGCGGCGGCGGCTTCCCGACTGGCGAAAAATGGCGCATGGCCTTGGAAGCCAAAGGTGAAGACAAAGTCGTCATCTGCAATGCGGATGAAGGCGATCCAGGCGCCTTCATGGATCGCATGCTGATGGAATCGTATCCGTACCGCGTTTTGGAAGGCATTCTCATCGCGGCATATACGATTGGCGCCAAGCAGGCCATCATCTACATTCGCGAAGAATACACGCAAGCGGTTTCCGTCTTGGAACGCGTCATCGCCAAACTGCACGAAGCAGGCGTCTTCGAGCCGTTTACGAAAGGATTTGACATCGTGCTGTTCCGTGGCGCGGGAGCCTTCGTCTGCGGAGAGGAAACCGCTCTGCTGGAGTCGATTGAAGGCCGTCGCGGCATTCCGCGAAAACGGCCTCCATTCCCTGTGACGAGCGGTCTGCGCGGCATTCCGACGTTGATGAACAACGTCGAAACGTTCGCCTGCGTGCCGATCATCCTTGTAGATGACGGCATGGCGTTCAATGCCATCGGAACGGCGGATACTCATGGAACCAAGGCATTTGCGTTGGCCGGAAAAGTGCGTCAGGGCGGCTTGGTCGAAGTGCCTGTCGGCATCACGATTGACGACATTGTGGAAAAATACGGCGGCGGTGCGGAAAAGGGCCATGAAATCAAAGCCGTGATGATCGGCGGACCTTCAGGTGGATGCATTCCCAAACGCCTCTTCAACACGGAAGTCGATTACCAGACGTTGCAGAAGAATGGCGCCATGATGGGCTCCGGCGGCCTGATTGTCATTGATGAATGTGACTGCATGGTCGATATTTCCCTATATTTTCTCCGCTTTTTGAAGAACGAATCCTGTGGCAAATGCGTGATGTGCCGCGAAGGCGTCCCGCGATTGTACGCCCTCGTGGAGCAGTTGACGCACAAAGGCGAAAAATCGCCGGATTTGCTTGAGCGGATTGAATCGCTCGCGCTTCACATCCAGCAGGGCTCGCTCTGCGCTTTGGGGCGGACGGCTCCGAACATGGTATTGAGCGCACTTCATGAGTTCCGAAATGAATTCGAGGCCCATCTCGTCAATGAATGCCCCGCCGGCAAATGCGTGGAACTGACGGAATTCTACATGACGGACGATTGCATCGGCTGCACGAAATGCGCGCAGGTCTGCGCGGCTGACGCCATTGAATGCGAACCGCTTGTGAAGGCGAATATTTTAACGGACAAATGCGTGCGTTGCGGTGTCTGCCGTTCCGTCTGCCCCGCCCATGCGATTTTGAACAAGACGACGCCTCATCCCATTAAAGCTCTTCCATTCCAACAAGTTGAATCGACGCGCCCTGCTGAGGGAGATGTCATCGTCATCAATGGTGTTTCCCATCCGTTCGTGGCGGGACGCACCATGCTGGATTATGTGGAACTGCCGACGCTATGCTTCATGAAAGATGTCAGCGACGCGGCCCATTGCATGGTCTGCGCGGTCTGGGATGCCGTTCTGAAACGTTTTGTTCCTGGATGCGAACAACTTGTGCAAAAAGGGCATGTTTATGAGACGAACTCGGAACGCGTCCGCGAATTTCGCCGAGAGGCGCTTTCCCTGATGCTTCTTCGCCATGATTTCAAATGCGGAACTTGTTCAGCAAAAGGGAAATGCAGATTCTTTGATTTGGTTCGCGAATACAAGGCGAAACGGGAAAAGAGTGATTGGGAATGCCCGCAGAAAATCGAAACGGCGGCGTTGACATACGAAGCCGGAAAATGCGTTCTCTGCCAGCGTTGTGTCTGCGTTTCGCAGGAAGCACTGGCCGTTCACCATCGCGCGGACAATTCCTGTATCTCGCCTGGTCCCGCTGGATGGTCTTCCATTGGGCCTGACGTGGCGGCGGCCATCTGCGCCGTCTGCCCCACTGGTGCCTTGACGCTGAAAACGACAGGAGGCGATGCATGAGAAAATGGCTCATCGCCCTTCTCTTCTTGCTTGGATGCCTCTGTCTGGTTGTGTATTTTCGCCTTGACGATAATGCGCCAACGGAAAAGAAGCCATCTTGGTCACTCGTCTATTCCGGCCGTTCGCCGTTGGGGGCGTTGGGAGCCTACAAAGACGGTTTCGCCGCCTGTAACGGGAAAGGCGATTTGATCGTCTTCTCAACAGGCAAAGAACCAATGACTTACAAGATATCGGAGTATTCGTTTTCCGCGCCTCCATTGGAAAAAGACGGCATCGTTTATGTCGGTGATGAAAACGGTATTTTCCATGCCTTTTCGCCTGAACGCGGCGAATTGTGGTCTTATCGGACAGGCAATCAGATTGTCGGCGGCGCCGTCGTCTTCGAAGGACTGGTCTGGGTTGGTTCCCATGACCATACGCTCTACGCCTTCGCGGTGGAAAGCGGCAAAGTGTTGCATAGCGTGGACTGCGGTGCACAAGTCAATGCCACGCCTGTTCTTTATGAACCAAACCGCACGCTGTTTCTGGGCAGTTGCGATGGTAAGTTGCGTCATATCAGTCTTCAAGACGGTACATTGCTTGGCGAGATTGATTTGGAGTCACCGATTCCGGAAAGTCCCGTTCTCCATGACGGAATCGTCTATGCGCTGTCGCATCAAGGCGTTCTGGTGGCGGTCAACGCTTCCAATTTTCAGGAAATCTATCGTGTGAACACGCTGTCCGGTTGTTTTGCTCCACCTTGCATTGCAGGAGATTACGTATTTGTCACAGGGGAGAACGGGACCGTGCAGGCACGTCGGAAGGTCGATGGCGAACTGGTTGAAACGTGGGAGCTTGGAGAACGCATCAACACGCCATGCGCCATCGGTGATGACACCGTCTATGCGGTCTCAGGCATGGGGAAGCTCCATCGCTGGTTGTGTCACGCAGAAAAATGGACACATGACGTCGTGGCGGATTTCCAGACGGATTGCCGCCTTGGATGCCATGTCTTTGGAAATGACCTGCTTTTGCCTGATGAAAACAGTGGCATTTTGTTGTATCGGGAGGCGAAACCATGAAACTTGTCCTGAATCATGTATCCAAGTCCTTTCAATCTGCAGGAGAGACGGTTGCGTTGTTTCATGATTTTGATTTCTCCTGCCCGTCCGGTTGCGCGCGACTGTTGACCGGCCCGTCGGGAAGCGGCAAAACCACCTTGCTGAGAATCATTTACGGTTTGGAGCCGCCGGATAAAGGCGAAGTCCTTTTCGATGATGTGTCGTTGTATAGCCTGCCGGAAGCGGAACGCCGTCGTTTTCGGCGGCAAAACATCGGCTTCGCCGATCAGGATTCATCGCTTCTGCCGCAGTTGACAGCGATGGAAAATGTTCAGTTGTCAATGATTGGAACAAAAGAGGACTGCCGCGAACAAGCGTTGGCATGGCTGGTGGAATTCGGTCTGGAGAAGCGAAGCGGTTTCTTCCCGCAGCAGCTTTCGGGAGGAGAACGCCAACGCGTCGCCTTGGCGCGCGCCCTGCTCCCGAATCCGAAAATCCTGCTGCTCGACGAACCGACTTCCGCCTTGGACGCGGAACGAAGCGATGCCTTTTTCAAATTAATCCAGCAGATCAACCACGACCACCATATTTCCATCTTTCTGGCGACGCATAACCGTCGTGCCTTCGATTTCTTTCCGGACGGCGTCAGTCTCGCCCAAAACGGAGCGGAACAAGCATGACACGCCTCCATTTGTTTCAACGCGATTTTGTTTTCTACCGCAGGCCATTTGCCATTCTAGCGGCCATGGCCTGTCTGTGCTGTGCGATTCTAACAGCGGCGTTTTTGATTGGCGATAGCGTCAGAGGAACACTTTACGACAATCTGGAGACACAAGTCGCATCCATTCAACGTCTTATTCGTCTTCCGTTTCCCATTAAGACGGATTTGCCGGACGGCATGCTTCATGCGAAAGGATTCGCGCCGCCTGGTTTAAAGCTGGAACTCTATGCATTTCAAAATAATGCAGATATTTCGGGAAACGACGCATGGGCGAATCCCGCCTTGGCCAAACGGCTGAATCTGAAGGACGGCGATTTCTTTACCGTGCGAACGCTGACCATCCCATCGATACCCTCTGAAGAACTGATGGGACGTCCGCCGGAATTGAAGCAAATCCGTTTCCGCTACAGGGGAGTTTGGCATGACTCACGCCGTGACGTCAATTTCGAAAATCCGCAGCTCAATGCGAACAATTTATTTGTCAATCACGACTATCTTGCACAAACCCTTGGGATAGAAGAAAATGCCATCAATGAAATCTGGGCGCGCGATAACAATGAGCTTCCCGATGAAATGATTTGGAATCTTTCACGTCTTTCGTTTAGCGATTGGGATGGCCGCCCTGTCTTGAAATCATCGGCATGGTTTCTGCCGGAACGCATCCGCGGACTTTTTCCTGCCGCCGCCGGCGGTGTCACGACGTTCGCCGAATCCCTCTCCAACGGTAACCACCAAATTGATTATTTTTTTGTCAGCGCTTTTGAAAACGACATTTTCCCTGTTGAAAAGGATTGTGCTGTTCTTGCCGACAATGTTTCAGCCGATTTTCCGAAAGGGGCCAAACTGTCTTTCTTCGGCATGGGTGCCTATCGCAAGCTCATTCGTGAAACTGTTTCATTGCAACACATTGCAAAAGCCTCGAATGCTCATTTGGGACAGGCGTTGAATCCGGAAGCGGCTGGCTTGACGGATGTCGAAAGCTGTACCGATTGGGATGCAGGCATTCCAATTGATTTTGACAAAGTCAGTCAAGAGGACAAAGACTATTGGGACAAGTATAAAAGCAAACCGAAACTGTATTTGAATTTCCAACAGGCCCAGCAGTGGTTTTCGCCTGGCAAATACACGGTTTTGATTTTTGAAAAAGGCGCAAATGTTTCCAATATTCGTCAAAAGATTATCGACGAACTGCGTCATGACACCACCTTGTATCGGACGGACGACATCAAGACCATTTTGGCGGACAACATCCGGAATGGCGTTCAATTCGCCCCTTTGTTCTTGGGGCTGAGCATGTTCCTGATTTTCGCCGCGCTTCTGGCGCTCTCCATGATGGTGAAGCTGCATCTATTTGACAGACGCAAGGAACTAAATATCCTGTCAGAATATATGGATGGAATCCATCATTTTCTGTTCATGGAAATCATCGCCGTCCTGCTGCCGGGCATCATCGTCGGTTTGATAGTCGGAACCATATTCTGCCGATTGCAACTCTGGATGCTGGAACGATTCTGGAATGGCGTCATCTTGATGGAACAGCTTCATTTCCATTGGAATATAAGTAGCTATCTTCTTGGTTTCGGATTGTCCCTCCTGCCAATGGTGGTGATCATCCTCCATGCGCTAAGACGTGATTCCGCCAAGACAGTCAAATTCTGTTTTTCTAAATCAAGAAAAATCAATATGCCAATCCAATTGGGCATGTTGTCGTTTCTGCGTCGTTTAAGACATTATCGGGCGTGCATGGCGATTTTGGTCTTGGGCTTTCTGGGGACGTTAGGCGTCGGTGCGTTTGGCATCAAGGCGCGTGGGGAAGACGCCTTCGGATGGCAGTTTGTCATGGAAACGATTCTGCCCGTCGTGCCGTCAACCGACCGTCCATTTCCAGACGGAGTCTTGCCAATTCGTGTATTCACAAACGACAGCGCGGATTGCTCCAATATTTTACAGGCATCCGTTCCAACAGCTTATGGATGCGATTTGTCTCTCTTGACTCGCGACGGCGATTTTCTTAATAAATCATCAGCCGCCGTCGATATGGGATCGCTCTATTGGATCATGAAAAAGCGGATAGGCGATACTATCTCCTACCCAAACGGAAACATCACATTGTCGCGCACGATGAAAGCCTCCGTTTTTCAACGCGGGATTCTTGTCGGCGACGACACCTTCCAATCGTTGTTTCCCGATGTGCAGGGGGCGCGATTCTTTTTGATAAAGGACAAGCAAACAGCGGAAAAATGCAAACAACTATTGGAGCCTTACGGCTTGAGTACATGGACGACAGATGAATTCATGTCAGAAGCGGAACGCTTTCAGAATCACTATCTTGCCATTTTTCTGCAATTAGGCGTCCTCGGCTTTATACTAGGGCTGTTCTCGTTGCTTCTGATGATGCTCCGCAATCTCCATGCCGAACGAAAAACGATTCGATTTCTGTTGGATATGGGGCTTTCGCAATCAAAACTGTACCGACAATATATGGCTGAAAATATGCTGCTTTTCATGTCAGGATCGATTCCATCTCTCATCCTTCTTGGCATACTGTCCTTTATGGCGGATTTGCATGTGCCTACGTTGCTGTTCGGCTGGCTGGGCTTGACCGCCATCGGCCTCCTCTTGATCTCAGCCATGCTGACAGCCAAATTCAAACACGACAAAATGTAACGACGGCGTCCCCCCGTCGCGGTGTGGCGGCGGCGTCTCGCCGTCGCATGGTAACGACGGCGTCTCGCCATTGCGCGAAGGCGTCCCGCCTCCGCCACACCGTCGCCGCCACAGGCGGCATTTCCCGCCCGGAGGGCGATACAATCG
>JAGCSE010000011.1 GCA_017964325.1 Victivallales bacterium
TCATCAATCATCAATCATCAATCATTACTCATTAATCATTAATCATTAATCATTTATCCTTCTTTTGCCCCATGCCGTTTGATAATGGCGATGACACGTTCCGTCAAATCTTTAAGATCCTTTCGATTCCATGTTTCCACATTCAAGCGTAGTTTTGGCTCATTTCCTGACGGGCGGAGGCACAGCCACCATCCATGGTCACCGTTGTCCTCCACCAACTTCAAATCGGGAGCCGCCAGTTTCGTTGCATCATATCCGCCGACAGCGGGCATGCAACGATTCAAATCCAGTTCTTCATCCTTTCGTATTTCATAGCGGGACATCGTTCCGCCAAATTCATTTGCGACATCCAAGATGACCGCCTGAACATCGTCGCGCGACTTCAAATCATAGTTCAGCTCGCCGCTCCACTGATATAACTTGCGCCATTCCACCAGCTTGTCTGCCAACGTCAGGCCTTCCGCCTTCCACTGCCAGACCTGCGCGATCAGATGCAACGCCGTCAGAATGCCCGAATCCGCGCAGAAGAAATCCGGATGGAAATAATGGCCCGAATGCTCGCCCGCGAACACCACGCGCTCGCGGAATGCCTCGTGTCGCATCAGGCGTTTGAACTGCCCGTGGCCGACAGGCAAGTCAATCAACTCCACATCGCCGCCCACAGGGAACAGGTGCTTCAGCAGTTGTGAACCACAGATGTTCCGCAATACCACTGGTTTGGATATCCCGCATGACGATAGTTTCCGCTGCGCCACCAACGCAAGGATATGCGACGCCACAACAGGTTCGCCCGTATGATCGACAAAGCCTGCACGGTCCGCATCGCCATCGAAACCAATGCCCAAATCCGCCGCATTCGCCTTCACGGCCTCCGCCAGACGTTTATTGAATTCAGGCAGAAGCGGATTCGGAATGCCGTTCGGAAAACTGCCGTCTGGCTCGGCATCAAGAAACACCGTCTCCAAGCCGAATTTCTTAAGCCGCTCTGCTATCGGCTGGAACGCTACCGCACCTACGCCGTTGCCCGCCGACACGACAATTTTCAGGCCACACGGCAGCGGCTTCCATTCATCAAACTTGGAAAGATGCAGCATCATGTCCGCAAATTCTTCTGCCACAGGCATTTTCTCAACTGGTGAAAGCAATTCCAGAACACGTTTGCGAATAAACGCCAAATCATCAGCATTAAACGGCTGTGCTCCCGACCGCATCATTTTCATGCCATTGTAAAACGGCGGGTTATGGGATGCCGTAATCATCGCCCCACCCGCAAAACGCTCCGCATATTTGCCAGACGCGAAATAGACTTGCTCCGTGGAGGCCAGACCGATGGAAACGCAACGGCCTCCAGCCTCCTCAATGCCACGCGCGAATGCCGTCAGCAAATCATACGACCCCGTGCGGGCGTCATGTCCAAGAACGATTTCGGATGACGACGCACCGCCGGCCATCAGCAGCTCCGCCATCGCACGCCCCGCCAGACGAGCGACTTCCGCATTCAATTCCCTCGGCCAAACGCCGCGCATATCGTCCCGTTTGAAACACGCGTTGACACTTTCCCGCGTATTCTCAATATGTGTCCGAATGTCCATTCCATCCACTCCAATCAATAAAAAACACCTCTTTGCAATCCAAAAATCGCCGAAACGACTGGAAATCTTTTAGACTATCATTATCATAATATATATTCCAATTTATTCCATGAAATTCAATGAAAAAAAACGCAATTTTCATGGATTTTTTCAACAACCTCACACCTCACCCCTTGTTCTTCACCTTAATATATATTAAAATGACCGCCGTGACCACTTTCGACTACACAGCTTTGGCCGCCCAAAGTGGCTTTCTGAAAATCGCCTGCATCAAGCCGCCCAGCCTTGACGACGGCCAACTCGCCAGCCAACTAGACAACTGGCTCCGCACGAACGCCGGAACTTTATCCTACATCGACTCCCGCCACGACATTCTTGTCAAGCCATTTGAACAGCGACCATGGGCGAAATCGCTCCTCGTCGCCAGTTTTCTTCCTGAACGGCAACCTTCTCCGCTTCAGTCACTTCCACTTGCACATGACAATCGTCCATTTGCGGAAATCGCCCCATACGCCCTCAACCGCGACTACCACGAAACAGGAATGGAAAAACTGCAAGCACTCTCCGAAATCCTCCAAAAACAGTTAGGAACAGCCAGAATGGAACTTGGCGTGGATAGCGAACCTGTTCTCGAAAAACCACTTGCACAAATTGCCGGTCTTGGTTCGCATGCCATGAACTCACTTATCTACGACAACCAACATGCCTGCGGCATCCATCTCGCCATTCTTTTCACAAGCCTTGACCTCCCCGAACAACTTCTCCACACTTCTCCCGACTGCCCGCGTTGCGGCAAATGCCTCGCCGCCTGTCCCACGAAGGCATTCGATCTGCAGGATGGCTTCCATGTCCGCCGTTGCCGCGCATGGCTTTCCGGCGAACATAGAGGCTCGCTCACATGGGATGAACAAGTCCTCCTCGGCCCAACTCTCTTCGGTTGCGGAAAATGCACAAGTGCTTGTCCCAAAACAGACTATGCGCATCCATTGGCCATCGACGCAGAAGATTTTCTCCGCCTTCCCTCCGCCGCCGTTACGCGCATCATCAAAGGAACCGCCCTCAAACATACGGGCACGACTGTCCTGAAACGCAACGCCGTCGCCGCCATCGGCCAGCAGCTTCCTTTAGAAATGCGAAACGCTCGCCGCCATGAGCTTCTTGAACTCTGCGCATCTCCAGCCATCCGCCAAACAATCGAAGCCTGGCCTAAATGATACCCCAAATTTTACTACAATATCATGAAAGGAAATGACTTACCACGCGAACGCTTCCAAAGCCAAGGTCCAGATTCATTGACGGACGCCGAATTGCTTGCCGTCCTACTGCGCACTGGGACACAAGGCAAGAATGTCATCGAACTTGCTAATGAACTGCTAAGTTCATTTGACAACAACCTGCTGGACTTAAGCTCCGCAAATGTCGAACAGCTCTGCGAAATCAACGGCATCGGCGAAGCGAAGGCCGTCGGTCTCTGCGCCGTCTTCGCACTCGCAAGACGTCTGCTCAAACTCAGGCTCGCCATACGGCCGCTCTTCAACAATCCGGAAGTCATTGCCGAATATATGCGGGATGTCGTCCAGTCGCGGGACAAGGAGGAAACGCACGTCTTCCTACTGGATTCACAATGCCGACTTATCCGCGACGAACTCATCTCCATCGGCATTCTCGACCGTGCGCTCCTCCATCCACGGGAAATCTTCCGCCCCGCCGTCCGCGAAGCCAGTCGTTCATTTATTCTCTGTCACACGCATCCGTCGGACGACCCCACGCCCTCCATAGAGGACATCAAACTGACCTACACACTTCTCATGGGAGCGGAAATCATTGACATCGCGATGGTTGACCACCTCGTTGTCGCACTCCGCCCCGCGCCTGGACGAAGCGGCTTCTTCTCCTTCTGCCAGCATGGACTCCTCAATCTTGAAAAGCTGAAACAATCACTCGGTTCCCTTTCCTGACGATTTCGGCGTGACAGCGCCTTTTACGTTGACCTTGAACGCCTTCGTCGAGAATTTACCATAGCGTGCAACGACATCGCCGTTGTCCATGATCCGCCGCCTAGACGTCAATGTCAACGTCTGTGGCTGCCATCCCTTGCGCACGACCCGCATGAGTTCACCTACACGAAGCGTGTATCCTAAACCATCCTTTGGTTCAATTCGGTCTGAATACGCATATCCCTTTTTGTCACCGAAATTGATGTTCAGCCGCAAATTCGAATTGACATCAGCTACACATAAGAAAATATATTCAAAATCCTGTACCGTATATAGTTCTGTCAATTCCTCCGGCGACGCGGACAAGGCAATCCACTGGAGTCCAGGAGCAACCGTTGCAATAGGTGACAGACGTTTCGTCGCCAATGCAAGCAAAGATTGCTCATCCGCTGTAAGTGCCGTTGAATCAATTATGGACAAATGCTTCATCGACCACAGGTGGTTCGGGCAGATGTCAAGGCAGCGGCGGTATGCCTTTGCGGCCTCTTCATTTTTCCCATTCGCCTCCCAGACAAGTCCTGCATAATAGGGAATCAAATGACGTTGCAACCACTGCGGACGAGCCTTCTCCGCGTCCTTTTCCAGCAATTCCAGCCTTGACGCCAAAACCGTATTGCCAACGAGGCTCTGCGCCCCGTATTTCACCATCAACGCCATCTCCAAGAACTTTACACGCACCACCATGTAATCCTTCCAAACGGTCTCTTCGCCGCCCAGCAACTTTACCGCATTGTCCAACATTCCTCTGTCAATTGGACCTTCAATGTAGGCCAACCGCATCAGCGTCTGCGCAATCTCTTCATATTTACCAAGTAACGACAATATCTGAGCCTCAAGCAATATTTCCTTCGGATCGAGGACAATCGTTCCGCGCTTTCTAAAAAGAAGATTGAGGGCCTTCCGCGCCTCGCCGTCCGCAAACAAAGCCATGGCCTCCTCCATCGGCAGTTCGGAAATCTCCTGTGCGACCAAGTCCTTCCAGACCTGCGCACGTTCTTCATGCCTGTCCGCCATTTCCAAAATCGTACATTTCGTCTGAAGCAGATCCAACTTGTCCTTCGGCTCCAACGCCTGTTTCAAAAGACGTTCAGTCAAACCCAACGCATCGTCAAACAAGCGACGGCGCATCAACAGGCTGACCATCGCCTGCTGCGCCTTGAGATTCGACGGAATGATTCTCGCCAACTGCTTTTCACCACCCACCAAATCAGCAAGCATTTCGAAAATGGTATCGTATGACGTGTTGCCATACGACAGACAGTTCGTTAGGTTCCGGCTTGCCATGTCCTTGTATTCACGTGTCTTCGGATCTTCAAAACTCTCGGCCATCTGATAGGCGCGATATGCGCCCATCCCAGCCTGGTACAATGTGTCGGAAATCGTCGGTTGCCGTCGAACCGCCCAGTCATACAATTTCACAATCTGCCGACGGGAGCGCATAATTTGTTCTTGCGCCTTCGCATTCTCCCAATACAACGCACATTGGAGCGCCGCGTCGCCATCGCCAGGCGCCTGCATCAGCGATCGCGCGCTTTCCTCGCATGCCACACGCCACAAGTTCTCATCATATTCTGCTGCCGCAAGGGCTTTTACAGATGAACTCCGCCACAGGACGTAGTGGTCATTCGGCCAGCAGAGCATGACTTTCTTCAATTTCCGTAGCCGCCGTTCACAGTCATATTTCACAGGCCTGCCCTCCACAGCGGGCAGATGCAAATCATTAAGAAAATCCGCATAGACCCAACCAGCGTACATCCGCTTCAGGCAGGGGGGAAGTCCAAACAGCAAAGCCAGCGACAACGGCACAAGAGCCAACCTCCAACGCCAGCGTTCGTGGCGGTTCTGCCGACGTTTCTCACGGCCGTTGGCCTTCTCCGCCGCCTTCTCCTCCTCCGTCTTCTTCGTCTTGAGCCGACGATGACGATCGCTGCCACAGACGGCGACAACTGACAGCAACGCCGTGAAAACCAACATATTGGACCATGCCAGCAGGTTGAATTCGACACATTCGTGCAGCGTGATCCCTATCAGCGCCACGCCAGCTCCAAGCCCTGACCAACGATATGTCCGCTCCTGATGCCGAAGGATGATGTGCATCGAACGAACCCACATCAGTAAAGCCACAACCACCATCAACAACACCGCCGGCACTCCGATCTCCGATGTCAACTCCAGCAAGTCATTGTGCGCATGCCCAATACGTGCCTCCGTAAAACGCTCCTGTTCGTATGGCTGGATGGACGATTCGTAGCCGCCAAGCCCTGTGCCGAAACGCCAGTAGTCGCCTATCAGATGGCATGTGTCCTTCCAGACCTCATAACGGGCGTCCATCGTCAAATCCTCTTCCATCAGTTCTTCATAACGCTCTGACAGACGCTCCATCACGTATGGCATTCCGATTAAAAACGCCACCGCCACAACTGCCAGCAGCGCAAACGTCTTCTGCCGCATCGCCATCGACTGCCCGCGCAGACTGAACAGCCATACGCCACCGAACACCACTAGCGAAATAATTGTCGCCAAAAACGCACCACGGGACAAACTCATGACCATCGCCGTCAACAGCACGAAAAGGATGATTGACAACGGCACCAGCAATTTCGGCCACCAGCCTTCCAATTTCGCGCCATGACGCTTGGAACCTGTTAAAACGCCCATGAGTCCGACTGTTGACATGACACCCATCATCATCATGAATGCGAAATGGTTACGGTTGGCGAAGATGCCGTTGAACGTGCTGTTCTCTCCTGCGGCGGCTCCGAACGACTCCACAAACGCGAATATCGCGTTGCCAAGAGCCGTCGCCACAATCGCCAGCAGAACGACCCGTATCTGGTAGGTATGATGCAACTTGCTCGTCAGAAGGATGAAAAGCAACAGACACGCCCCGAAAAGTCCGACCATTTGCCGCGTGTCACAGGGCGAGACGCTCACTCGCGTCTTCACCTGATCCAATTTCAAATCCATTTTCGCGATGTCTGTCAGCGTTTCCTGCGATCCCGTCGCTGATTCGTCGATTTCTTCGGGCTCCAGTTCAGGCTTGTTAATGTCCTGCCCAAGTTCGGCAACCGCCTCCCATTGTTCGTAAGCCTTGGGCGACAAGATTTTCGTCAATCCCTTCATAGGCATCAACTGAATCAGGCCGACCAGCATCGGCACGAAGAACAACAGCGCCCAGCCTGAAAATTTCACATGGGCATAGTCTTTTCCGCACCACCAGACGGACAGCCCCCACATCATGTATGCCAGAATCAAAAACATCCAGACGGCGGGAATCCACCATCGTTCACCGCCGAAATACGCCAGCGGCATCAGGAAGACAAGCCCTACGCACACGGCAAACGGCAGTTTCGCCATCGCATGAAACACTTTGCTCGCCTTCTCCTGCAAATTGTCCACCAGATGAGAATGATGGTGGTGATGATGATGCTGTTCCTCAGGCTCGGTATTCACTTGTTCTGAAATGGACTTCTCTTTTGTTCAATGACCAAACCATCTCTCCATATATAAATTTATTGTTTTTTTGCAAAATTGCCATTATTCACGAAGAATCTCCATTAATCCA
>JAGCSE010000131.1 GCA_017964325.1 Victivallales bacterium
CAACGGCAACATCACGAATTTCACGGCGGAGCCAGCCATCCGCCAATCCATCGGCAAACAGTTGACGCTCATTCCGTTACAGGACACGATGATTCTGAACACGCCCTGTACGGCGGGCGGTTTCGCCCCCGCCGGAACCACCATCAACACGAACATCGTGGACGTCACGATCATGGATACGGACGCCACCGTCTGGGCCTCCGCCATCGATACCGATCTCACGAAGGGAAAACACATTCTGTTGACGCATCTGACAGATCTCGGCAACACGGACATGACGTTCGCGGAGCCGCAGCGCCGCACGCTGCTCAACTGGGGCAAGATGCCCCATCTTGTCCGCAACGGCCGCGCTAAAGTCACGTTCAAGAAACGCGACGCCGCGAACGAAACCGTCCGCGCATGGGCCCTCCGTCTGGACGGCGAACGATTGGAGGAAATTCCCGTAACCGCCACGGCAGACGGCTTTTCCATCGATCTTGCCGTCAACGGCCCATCTGGAGCCCGCATGCTCTACGAAATCGAAATCCAACCCAAATAAGAGGTGGCGCGGCGCGTCCCGCCTGCGCTTACCAATGGCGTCCCGCCAGTCTCATTTCAACCATGCAAAAAGTTGATTTATTCCAATTTTCTTATACCTTATAATATAAAACAACAGTCCCTTTCGTCCCTTCAAAAAACGCCTGTATTTGCTTTAAGCTTTCAGCCTTAAGCTTTTAGCTCACCCAAGGAAAACACCATGTTCATCGACATCCATGTCCACACCATCAAACGGCCGGGCTATCCGCGCCTCGGCGACAAAATGTCATACGCCACGCCGCCGCAACTGATTGCGGGCTATGACGAAATCGGCGTCGAAGCCGCCTGCCTGCTGCCTGAAATGGCCCCCGAATGCGCCACGTCGCTCATGAATCCGGAAGACATTCTCGACATCTGCGCAGAATATCCGGGCCGTTTCATCCCGTTCTGCAACATCGACCCGCGTTTCCTCTCCAACTCCCCCTACGCACCGCTCGGCGACATGGCGAAATACTACCGCGATCTCGGCTGCAAAGGCGTCGGCGAAGTCACAGCGAACCTCCGCATATTGGATCCGCTCGTGCAGAATCTCTTCAAAGGCGTTGAGGAATCGGGACTTCCGCTGACGTTCCATCTGTCGCCGTATGTCGGCCACGACTATGGTCTGGTTGATGACGCAGGCCTGCCCGGCCTCGAAATTTCGTTGCAGCGTTTCCCGAATCTGAAATTCTTCGGCCATTCGCAGACCTTCTGGGCGGAAATAGGCCCGATCAAATCCCGCGAAGAGCGCTTCGGCTATCCAAAAGGCCCGATTGAAGAGGAAGGCGCCATCGTCCGCCTCATGCGCAAATATCCAAATCTCTACGGCGACCTCTCCGCAGGCTCCGGCTTCAACGCCGTCAGCCGCGACCGCCAATTCGGCATCCAGTTCATGACGGAATTCCAAGACCGCCTGATGTTCGGGACGGACATCTGCCAGCCGACGATGCCCACGCTCCGCCCGCTTGCAAACTACCTGAAGGAGCTCCGCGCCTCCGGTGAAATCTCCGAGACGGTCTTCCAGAAAATCGCCCGCGAAAACGCAATTCGTTTGCTAAAATTGTAAAAACGCATTCTTCGCGACTATAAGTCAGCGTACATTCCAACCATCACATAAATAAAGGAGACATCATGAAAAAAGCAGTCATCGCATTCATCATGCTGGCGACCCTGTTCACCACGGCAATCAAAGCCCAGACCCAAATCGCCGGTGGCGAAAGCTACGCGCTTAACGCCCTGCCCGCCAACTTGTTGGTCACCATGAACGTCGGGGAAAACCGCACGTTTACACTGGAGGAGAACCTTGCCATCGGACTCTGGTCTGCCATACCATCCAATCCGCAGCAACAGATTCTCATCACACATCAGATACAGGACGCCACTGGCGGCGTCGCCATCGCGCAAGGCACTGCCACTATCCAAATCATCGGAGCGATCGCAAGCGACAGCAACGTCGATTTCGTCCTTTCCAAGCCGGGTGCGCCTGTCGGCACTGTTCCTGCGGCCGTCATCCGCTGCCGCGTCGTCGCTGTTGCGCAACAACCAGTTGTCGTGGCACAGCAACCAGTTGTCGTATCGCAGCCTATTATCGCTCCACCACAGCCCAGCAGACCTATACATCTTGAAAACGAGTATTACTACGAAATGTCGCAAATTCCGCAATTTGCAGAGTTTAGGCTTCGCCAGACGGGCGGTGAAATCACCTTCTACCTTGAATGCAGGACACGCGAAGGGTTCGAATGGAACGCCATCTGCGACAACGACAAACTCCAAGTCATCATCGACAACGACTACCACGGCCCTGCCCGCCGTTTCGGCCACAAGAATCCTCGCGAAACACATGGTGCCCGCATTCAAGTCACGGGCTTCGATCCATGCGACACACGTCTCATTCTCGAATATCGCAAAACGCATCATAACGGCCGTGCGGACCGCCCTATCAAAATCATGACTTGCATGGTCAAAGTTCGCTGAAAAATCAGTGATCCTTATCTAAGATATTGAATATAAACGAGTAAAAGGATTTCACAAATGCAAGGTCAATGTCCAAAATGCAAGGGGATCATGGAAATGCAACCCGAATGGATAGGACGCCAAGCACAATGTCCATATTGCAAGGAGCTTTTTATTGTTCAAGGAGCCATGAATCCAATGCAATATCAAGCTCCAAATCCCCAAAACGCTTATAATCAAGGCCAGCAATTCTATCCCCAAAATTCAAATCCCCAAAATCGCTTTTGGCATTGGATTCTTGAGTGCTTTGATGGGAGTCGAGAATATATTGGGATTGCTTTACATGTTGGCAACTCTCATCCCATCAATAGCTGTTTGTATAAGAAGATTGCATAATATCAATAAATCAGGCTCAAATTTTCTTATCATTCTTATTCCAATAGTTGGCGGAATATTACTACTTTTGGATTATTGCAAAGAAGGCACAATCGGGCCCAACCAATATGGCAATGACCCATATGGCGCGAGTCAGCCGCCACCAACTGTTCCACCAATGCCTTAATCAAAAAAAGCAGTTGAGTAGCCTTCTCAACTGCTTTTTTAGTTTACAGGCTAAGGCATTGCCTTCAGCTTTATTACATCCATATTCATGGAGTTCTCAAGATTTACGAAACGGAAGATATGACGGCCTTTCGTAAGGTTAAAGCGGAAAGGCGTCTTGCCATCGGCACTGATGGTCTGCCAACGCCAGTCGTCACGTGTGGAACTCCAACCACCAGTCTCCGTAAATACAAGAGACTGAAGACTTTCGTCTGGCAAAAAGCCATCGACAAGCAATGCGCGAAAAGCAGACGTTTCGCCAATGCAGTATTTGATCTGTAATTCGTACGCGCCGTCAGACGGCACATCAAATGCGTATTCCAGCCAATGGCCTGGCCAGTCCCAATGGAGAAATGCCTTGCCATCGGCACCGACCTTATCCGACACGACAATATTGCCGCCGCCCTCTCCTGACATATCTTCCGCCTGGACAATGATTTCTGTTCCTTTAGGAGCCGTCCCGCATGGCGGCAGCGGCTTTATTCTAAAATCCGTGACAGGCTTGGCTAGCCTAACCTGCCTGTCACGGATTTCAAAAACAGACGGCCCTTTCCCCGTTATTAGTTCATATTCCACATCTCGCTTCATATCAAGCACAAAAGCATCGTTCTCCGTCATCTTTACAGTCACTTTCCGCTGCCGCCGACTGTCGTGGTCCAATTCGTAAGCGGCCATCTGAACTGCGTCCTTAAGTGTCAATGTCACCTTCACATCATCCGAAGAGGAAGCTACAGAAACAATTGGAGTCAAAGATGTTAGTGAGAAGGATGCCTTGTGGGAAAGCTTCACGGCACCAATGGGGCTCTCCAGTTTTGTGCCGTCAATCAGCCCCAGGCAAGCAGTTGGAATGGCTGGACTTCCTGCGTAAACGGCACATCGCCCGTCAGTTGACATTTCAGACGAACCATCGACATCCACCGCTTGCTCTGATTCATTGTAGAGCCAATGGTACTGTGTTCCGCCGTCCATGTCGAACGTGCCATGCACCACTCCACGTATCTGCATGGGATGGATATGCACAGAAGGCGGACGGATGATATCTTCACCATCCTTGAACGGATGCAAAATGGTCACAACATCGCCGCGCCGCCGCCATTCATGATTGAAGATGACCGTTGGAATCGGCGACATCGGAATATCTTGCGGACGATTTTCCCGCACATTGGCGGACCACCCCTGCACAGGTGGCTCTATCTTCCCTTTCACGATCTCCATCGTAACAGGCCGCCAGGAAGAAGCGGCAGCCAGACAAAGTCCCGCCTTGCCTTTGGTTGTTGCGACAACTTGCTGCCCCTCAGTATGATGCGTTTCTGCAGCATTGACATGATACAACACCTCCATCGTATGCGGCCAATTGTCTTCTGCAGCCACAGTGTCGCGTACAAGCCAGATGTCAGGCTTGATGAACAACACACTTCTGTGGTGGCTCAGCCCATGTTGAACTTTCGGTTGGAAGCCTTTTTCCCTTAAATCAAAATCCGTGTATTCTCTGTAATCGCCAGAATAAACACCTTCTGCGTAATCCATGTGGCGCGTGGAGAACCAACGGGAATCCGTCTCCGCAGGCTTGTCGCCCTTCCACGGCAACGGCCAGTAATAGTTTCGGCGACCGTTGAACTGGTCCATTCCATCAATCAAAACGGAATTGTGGGCGCGCGTCAGCAGCTGGTAGGCCCGCCAGCGAGAATGGTCGTACATCGTGCAACCTCCGTCAGGCAGTAGTAGCATTCCATTGGCGTAGAGTGACAGCGTGAGCTTGTCTTCATGCTGATGCCCTTTTCCCCACGGCCCCGCATCCATCAGCATGACATTGCCCTGCTCCGTCCAGCCAGACCGCATGACGTAATGCCCAGCCCAGTGCATCCCAAACGATTCGCGTTCAGGCTTTTGGAAGTCCTGTGCACCCCCTAGCGCGGCATGGATGAAATCGCCTCGATGCGGAAACAGCTGATAGCCTTTCACCAGCTGGGCGCGGACATTCTGGTTACCCGCGTCGTTCATGGCAAAGCCCTGTCCGTCCGGCATGGAGATTTTCATGAGATACTCATACATCTTCTCCAGCAACGACTTGTAGTCATCCGGAAATTCGCCGTCCATGCCATTGAGCAACGCAGTTTCGTACGTGCCTAAAAATTCATTCAATGTCCATGTGTTGTATCCCAACGCCAGTTCAAAATGCACGCCGTCCGGATAGACTTCCTCTGAAAGCTGTGTATGCAGTTTGTCGATGGCGTACAGCCGCCAACGCTTCGCATCTTTGAACTCTGGGAACATCAATCCGGCCACATAAACGCCATAAGACTCTGCGGTCAGCCAATTTCCCTTTGACGGCCAACGCTGAAGATGGCGCACATGCTCCACAGTAGATTTCATGATGTTGATGATGATGTCATCAGTGAACGACGGTGAATCCAGACAACGGAAGAATGCGTTTGGCCACGTGTTATGCATACGGATGCCTGTGTTAAGTGTTTCCCACGCATGATGATAGGGACTGTTTCCTGAACGGAGCAGCAAAACGGGGCAGTCTTCTATCCAACCGTTCATCTGCTCCGCCAGCTCATGGGCGTATTTGTCGTCGCCTGTCTGCCAATAGGCATTGACCAAATAGGAAAAATGGAAATGGCGGTTGAATTTCGCGTTCCATTCGACTGTTTTCGTCTCGCCTTTGTCCATCGGGTTGCTGGACCAGTCAATGCGTGGCCCAAAATCATGGACGGCCTTCCGAAATCCTGCCAGAGAAAATTTGTGCGACAGAATCGAGTCGGCTTCCGTTGTATTCGGAGCCGACGAAATCAACTGGACAGTCAGACTGCCGGCCACACCTTCTGACACATATAACTTGAAGGAAATCTTTTCCGCTTGGGACCAATCGACAGGACAACGATGACAAACCGCCGTTGAAAACAACGACGGGAACTGCCATTTCCCCACGTTGTCAACACGTTGCAGGACGGTCCAGCCGGTGGCATTCGATTCAAAATCTCCCAACATACGTCTGGAACCGTCCTTATAAATAATTTCAATGTCATCCAGATGAATGACGGCGGCTGGCGTCATACTTCGGGGTGCCGTCCATTTCATCTGCAGACCGGAAATCATAACCATCCCTTTAGGTTTTCCAAGTGTCTTGGCATCCGATAGTTGCAATTCAATCAACTGCCAATCAGATGGCTTAAGCGGAATGGACGGCAACACATAACGGCCTTCTTCTCCAGGAATATGACGTTGCGTGATAGGAGGCTGCCCTTTCGTAGGACGTTCTTCGGCACTCTGGTTCCAAATAGGCGTTTTTCGCGTACGGATATGCTCCGCCAAGGCGTGCCGCGCCGTCTTGTAGTCTTTTGCTTCGACGGCTTTCTTAACATCCGCCAGTTCTTTGCGGCTGTAATCCAAGAGGTTGAAAAATTCATTGTCCGTCAATCGCGGCCCTTTGGATTTGTCCGTAAAATCGCCTTTCAACAGTCGCAAGTTGCTGATAGTCAATACGACAGACTTGTCATGGCGTTTCTTTCCCGACCAATCCGCATGGATTTCCACCCAGTCGATTTTGTGCCAGCCGACTGGATGGCGTGACTTTGGAAGTTCCGCCAACGGCCAGACGATGTTGATTTCATCCGCCGTAAACAACGGGATATTAGCCTGATAATAGTCCATCCCCTGTTGATTGAGGTCTTCCGACGAAAAAACCACAGTCGGTGAAATCTCCGTCGGCTTGCTCGCCTTGACGGTGAAAGCAACGGCCTGATACTGCGACCAGTCATGCGGAAAGTGCCGCAGAAACACATGATCGCTTTTGCCGTAGTCCAGCGTGATAGCCTGGATGCCGTCCTTCTCACTTAACGCACTGGCGCCAAGTGAGATATCCTCAGGCTTCAGACGAAGCGGCAGGCCATCCTGTGACCAGGAGGCAACGCACCAAAACAAAAAAAGCAACCAAAGGCAATAATGTTTCATGGCAGTAGCCTCCTGTAACAAACACATGATAAAATCTCTAGTCTTCTAGCCTTCTAACCGTCTAGAACTCAGAGCTTCACTTCCTGTCCGGTCTTTGCGGATTCATAGACGGCGGAAAGGATCTTGATCATATCGACTCCCTGCTGCGGCTTGAAGCACGGCTCGCACTTGCCGTCGAGCACGTCGTAGAAATGGCGGAGGTTGCGGACATGGCCGTCGTCGCGCAGATTGCCGCCCAGCGTCGTGTTCGTCAGCTGGCCGTCTTCTTCGGAATAAATTTCCAGAATATGGCCGTCAAGCCACAGCATACCGGCTTTCGTGCCGCGCAGTTCGACGAAACGATGCTCTTCTTTCACGTTGGAGGCCCAGCTGAATTCAATCTGCAGGACGGCGCCGTTGTCAAAGCGGATCATGCCCATGGCGAGATCCTCCACGTCAAACGTGCCGCCGGCCTTCTTGTCGCCGAAATTGCTGTTGACGGAATCCGAAACGTCGCTCGTCGCGAATTTGCAGAACGTATTGCCGGAAACGGCGACAGGCGTCGGATTGCCCATCAGCCAGACGGCCAAGTCGATCATGTGGACGCCCAGATCGATCAGCGGGCCGCCGCCAGACTGCTCTTTCGTCGTGAACCAGCCGCCCTTGCCGGGGATGCCGCGGCGGCGCTGCCATGCGCAGCGGCCGGCGTAGATTTCGCCCATGCGGCCTGCATCGATGTACTTCTTCATGTAGGCGGACGCATCCGCGAAGCGGTTGTTGCGCATGACCATCAGCAGTTTGCCGGCCTTTTCGGCGGCTTCCTTCATGGCGAGTGCTTTTTCGGGGCTGACGGCGTCAGGCTTCTCGCTGAAGACGTTCTTCCCATACGCAAACGCCGCAACGGCGATTTCCGAATGCAAGTAGTTCGGCGTGCAGATATCGACGCAGTCGATGTCCTCCCGCGCGACTAATTCGCGATAGTCCGTATAAACGGTCGCCTCCGGATAGCAGTCACGGACAAATCCCTCCGCCCGTTCCTTGATGATGTCGCAGACAGCGACGACTTTTACGCGTTTGTCATTCTTGTAGAAGGGATAATGCGCCCAGCGAGAGATTCCGCCACAACCGACGATACCGACATTGTAAGTCTTCATGTTTGTTTCCTTGGATAATATTTTATTTTCTAGAGTTTCTAGAGCTTCTAGTTTATTCTAACATCCTTCATGGATTTGTCAAACGCATCCTTCTTCAGCCCCTGCCATATCTCATTCATAGTTTTGGACAACCGTTCTTCAAGAGCTTCCAATTTCTCGACAAACGCCTTACGGCGTTTGTACAACTCCGCATTCGCCTGGTAGTCTTCACCCAAATTTCCCAATTTCAACTGCAAATCGTTGTTCTCCTTACGCAAATCCTCTAATTTTCCCTTTAGGCGCTTCATGTCAGAAGGCTTGTCCGTAAGATTCTTCATCTCCTGACGGATTCCATCACATTCCCCCTCCAATGCCTTGATATGCTCATCAATCTCCAACCCTTTTCGTTTCAATGCTCTAAACTCATCTTGAGTTTTCTTTTGAGCTGCATCAGCCTCCTTCTCTGCCTGGACAATCGCCGCATTGGTATTGATAATGCCCTGTTCTAACGTTGCATTTTCAGACATCAGGCGGTGCAAATCCGTCTCCGTAATACTGCCGTCTTTCATCTTCTCGTCCAAATCCTGCAATTGCTCAAACAATCTGACTATTACACCGAGCAAGCCCTCTGACGTTCGCGTCAAGTTGTTAGCCTGTATCATTTTCCGTATATCGTCCCTATTCATGTACCCCCCCTATTCCTCGAACACCATCGGCTGCAATTCCGCACAAAGCCTTTTATATTCCTGCAATTTACTTGTTCCGATAGACTTGCGCAACGAATCATTTTCATTGAGCAATTCCTCTGCAAAAGCTGTCTTCTGCAAATAACCAGCCTTCAACGCTAACGCCCTTGCCAGACGTTCCCGCAGCTTCTCGATTTCCTTTGGAAGTTCCAAACTTTCAGCGATTAAACGTTTCTTCAACGCGATTTCATCAAGCAGTTTCTTGATTTCATCCTTCAATGATTCGATTTCCTGCAGAATCGGATCAGCCTGCCGTTTAGCATCCGCCAACTGATTGTCAAGCGTTACCTTGTCCTTTTTAGTCGCATCATAAATCTTTTGCTTTTCGTCGTTTTCATCACGCACGGCCTGTAATTCAGGCTCCATTTTCGCCTGTTCAGCCTTGATGTTCGCGACGGCTTTCGCCAAATCCGCTTTCACCGCAGCCAGCCGTTCCTCCAGGGTCTTCTGCTTTTCCTGCTGTTCAGCAATCTGCCGCCCAAGTTCCTTCTGGCTGTCCGCCAGCCCCGCCACACGTGCCTGCTGTTGTGCGATTTCGGATTTCAGCCACTGAATCACTTCTATCGGAGTCACTTCCATCATCCACGCTCCTCTTCGTTTGTGGACAGATCCAAATCCACGTCAATCGTTCGTAGCATCTCGTCCGTCACATCGGCATTATTGTCGAGCAACTTGCCAAAGCGGGCATTCCGTCTGTCCATCATGCGACTCAATATCCCATTGACAACGAAAGCGTTGCCGAATCTGTCGCCTGACGATTCGCGAATGGCCGCCAACTGCGCCAACACGCTGTCGTCAAACCGTTTCACATCCTTTTCAGGTATTTCGTACTTCTCCTCCATCAGCCGACGTTTCAACATCTCAAGGCATTCGCCGTCCGTATAATCAGGGAATGGAATGGTCTGGCTGAAATACGCGCCCAACTGCGGATTCGCCAACAGAAAATGCTGGAGCTTTTCCTCCAGACCAGAAAGAAGCACAATTGTCGTCGCGTTCTTCGCATCCGCCAATCCTCCAGCAATGACATCGACCGCCTCCAGGCCAAAGGAATCTTGATTGGACAATCCGTCCGGCATCAGCCCGTAGATTTCATCGATGAGAATCACGCTGTCCGCGCTGTCCTCAAACATCTTGTTAACTTTGTCCTTCGTCTGCCCCACGTATGAGCCTTTCAAATCTATCCCTCGATAAATACGCAATTTAGGATGGGATACGATGCCCAATGAGCAGAATATCTCCGCCATGTAGCCCGCCATGCTTTTCTTGCCAGTGCCCGCGTTGCCGACCAAGCATGTATGGTTGCTTCCAGAAGACGTGGGCACGCTTAAGCGGCTGGAGCGAAGCCGCCCCACGCGGATGCGATTCGCAACAGCCATAATATGAGTCTTCACCGACTCCAATCCCACATATTTTGCATTCATCTCCGACATGATTTCTGCAAACGGCCTCGCGATGACGGATTGATCCTGCAAATCAGTTGTACGCAATTCCAGTCTGTCCGCATCTTCCTCTTGGAAAAGACGTTCCGCCTGATTGCCAAGCACGGAGCTAAAGAAATTGATGACCGCTCCCGCATTGCCAAAATGCCGTTCAGCCGCCATTCGTGCAAAAATTGCGCGAAGGTGCGCATGGAAGCTGTCCTCTTCGCCTTTGCGCACGTGCATCCCACGCTTCGCCATTTGCTGCATAAAGATTTCAACCAGTTCGTCGTTGCTGAAATCATCGAAATACACTTGGTTCGGGAAACGTCGCTTAAGCCCTGGATTGCATTGGGATAGCTTCAGCATTTCATCTGGATAGCCCGCCATGATGATGATCATGTCCAAATAGCGCGGTTCTGTGGCCATTTTGACAATCTGGTCCAAGACTTTGCGGCCCTGTTCGTCATTGGCGAGCTGATAGGCTTCGTCAATGAAAAGAACTCCGCCGAGCGCGTCGTCAAACACATCTTTCACCTTTTGTGCGTATTCGCCGACATAGCTGGATGTAAATGCCTGTATTGGATCAATTTCCTTCAACGGCTTGTCTTCGCTGACCAGCCCCAGCCAGTAGAACAACTTTCCCATCTCGCGGGCGACTGTCGTCTTGCCCGTACCTGGATTCCCAAGAAAATAGCAGTTGTTCGGCTCTGGCTTCACATCGCCTTTTTGTTTGCTGTCGAATTGGTTCTCCAACGCCTTGCGCCAATTTTCCATCGCTAACTGTTTCTTGTACATATCCCGCATGAATTTCTTCACACGCGGCATCCCCGAAAAATTCGCCTCAAATTCATGGATGATTTTTTCCGCTTCCTTCGCATGAAAGCACATCGGTATGGGAATGTCCTTTTCCAATACCTCCCGTCGGTTCGGATCTTCCACGCGTACGTTGCGGGCGATCCGTTCAGACAATGTACGCGCACCACGACCATTGCCCAGCCCACCACGCTGCTGGCGGGAATCAATGTACAGGTCGATCCGTCCCATCACTTCCGGCTTGACAGACAAATCCGCATTCTTCAGCATCCCCACCACCATCTGCGTCAACTCTTCCGTCGTATAGTCCTTGAATGTCAACTTCATGCCGATGCGCGACTCGAAGCCTGGATTCACTTTGTACAGTTCAGGCAATTTCTCTGCATAACCAGCCATGATGACGGTGAAGCTGTCACGCTTGTCTTCCATTTCCTTCATCAACGCCTGCAGTGCCATGCGTCCCCCTTGGTCCTCCGCAAGCAAATACACTTCATCGACAAACAGGATGCCGCCCATCGCCTCCTGCACTTTTTTCATCATGACTTCGATAGGTGACATGGACGAATCGCTGACTAAATCCGCAAACGCAATTTCCACAAATGCGTTGCGCGTCCGTAGCCCGAGATTCAAAAACAACTGCCCGAGCAACCGCGCGACTGTCGTCTTTCCCGTGCCCGGACTTCCGAGAAACATGAAATGCGGCAACGGCTGCAAACGATTCTTCTCCTTGCCCTCCCGCATCAGTTTCTCGTTGTCTTCCACAGTCTTGCAGAGTTCCTTGACGTATGATTTCACATCCTCAAGACCAACCAAGCTGTCAATCTGTCGCCGCACTTCATCCAATGACCGCACCTTGCTGTCGTCGCTGTAAAAACGGTCCAGCATGATGTTGTCTGGATTCTCCAAAACGAAATTCTTCAGCCGCACGGCAAAATTGCGAAGCGACGTGCCTTCAGCGGCTGCGGTCGTCGCAATCGTATTGACATCGCAACAGAAAAGACCGTGGCGACAGATGGCGCGTTTGAGAAAAGCGGCCAATTCATCTTTGCCTGGACGCGGCAAATCAATGGATTTGGAATAGTCGTCGTTGTTCCACACCCAATCCAGCAGTTTGTTGAACTCCACCTGACGATGTTCGTCAAGAATGATGAAACTGTCGCAGTTCTCCAGATGGGCCCATTCCGAAATATGACGCAGCTTGTCCGTGTGATCCTGCTGGTTGGTAGAAGTCACAAGCATCGTGTCTGGATACATATAGACAATGGCGAATTGGAGGCTATGCTGCTCTTTCACGAGTCGGTTGACTTTTCCCAGTAATTGAAGTTCATCTCCGTCGCTGATGTTGTGAATGGCTTCGACGGCTTTCTTTTCGGCTTCCGTCTGTTCGCGTTGCGGTTGCTGTGGCGGCACATTATCTTCCTTGTCATCATCGTCAAACGTCACGCTCTGGCGGTCGCCACGCTTGCGGTCATGGCTCTGGCGAGCTTCGTTCAATTTGGCGGACATATCCTTCTTGTTCTCAAGAGGACGGAGAATAGTCGAGCCGCCCTGTCGGTCCAGAACCAACACAAAATCATATTTACGCTCCTTCGTATTATCCAAAAGATAGGTGGTGATAGCCTGGTCGATGGGCATCGCCCCAAACTCCAGATTGACGAAGAAATCGTCGTCCGCCCCGCTGTTGAAAATGACCTGCCGCCGCTGGTCATTGATCTTCAGATGAGCAAAAAGCCGTTTTTCATCCGAATATTTCATTTAATGGCTAGTGGTTAGTGTTTAGATAATTCTTAATTCTTTCCTTGATTCTCTCCCTCTCCAACTGCTTGGATTTGCGTTGCTTGTCGGGATTTGCATCATCCCACGTGATACGGCTCTGCTCCTGCGCTTCCGGCAAATCCTTCGCTTTGCCCCAATCCGTGACATTCATGTGGATACCCGCCGTCTCCAACCGCCGACCAAACTCCAACACGGCATTGTGGCATGCAACTTCATCTTTCTGTGTTACTTCCTGTTCGTTGCCGTCCGCGTCCTCTCGATACACCTCCAACGACGCATCGCCGTCCAGATCGACGGTTAGACGTATGTTGCCTGTCTCCGCGGGATTATGTGCGTAGATAGTCAGCCCCGACAATTCATCAGGACTGCCATCCTCCAAATTCTTTTGGAAATAATAGGTCGGTGTGTCATATTTCAACTCCTTGAGCGCGTTGCGGATAGCTTTGCGCACTCCGTCGCGGGCATCATAGCGGGCATGGTTGTTCGTCGCTTCATCAATCAATGCCCGCAACGCGGCGACCGCCGCCGTAATCTGTTGCGAAGGCACGTCGAATTCCGCCGCCCTGTTCCCTTTTTCGGATATCTCATCCACTTGCCGCGCACATTCTTCCAACTGCGCAACGGCCTTTTTGATTTCATCCTCTTTCTGGGACCAACGGCTGATTTCCGCCAAATCCACAGCAGACAATTCATCCTGTGCGGCCTGCAATTGGCTCCGCGTCATTTGTTCCGCCTCGCGGAACGCTTGGACAATCGACGACAGCTCCTCATAGAATGTCTTCAGACGTTCGACAAGCTTCGGTCCATCTTCCGAACAACATTTGTAATCTTCCCGCTTGAACTCCGCTTCAAAAGCCTTTATATCCGACTGGACTTCCGCGAACGCCTTCGGCATGAATCGCTCATGCTCCTCTCTCTGAATATCTTCCACATAGATGGCGATTTCTTCGGAACTTTGCACGGACGCCTTCTTCTGCGCCTCTTGAATCTTGTGCGCTTCATACCGCTTCACGGCCAAAGCCTCAATATGCGACTGACGATTTGTTAGTTGGCGAACCGTCTTCACCAACGCCGCCAAATCCCCCTGCGCCGTCACACGACGGTCATATGCGGATTCAAAGCCAGTATTGCGAATGTATGACATCAAATCATCGCTCAACCTGTCAACGGCATGGACTTCATTGTCCAGCCGAAGATTCATATAATCAGTCGTATCTATCTTATCTTGAGCCTGTTGCCTCAATTCATCCAGCGTCTCCTCCATGTTGTCGATAAAAAATGCCGTTTCGTCATATCTCTTCAGCGCCGCCTGCATAGCCTCATCTGCTTGTTTGAATTGCGCTTCGATGACCTTCACACGCTCCCGCGCCTTTTCAATTTCGGCAGTCAATTGGCGGCATTCATTTTCTGCAAATTCCATAACCATATCTGAAAACGTGACGCCATCAAGACCTTGACGAACATTGGCCAGGCGATTGGCGCTGTTGTCTTGTGCCCCAAGCCCATTGAATCTCGCCGATGCCTCGTGGGACAATTCCGCAAACCGCTTCATATTTTCCTTCAGACGGTCAACCGCTTCGTCAAAATGGCATTGTTTCAGTCCGCTCATGATTCCTTTTTCCTGTCTTCAAATGAAATGCCATATCCCTGTTCATGAATCTTTTGTGTAAATCCTTCCAGAAATCCGCGTGCCGGTATTCCGTTGATGATCACATTGTTGTACATATCGACATCAAATTCCAGATTCCGCCCGCCGCTTCCGAAGAAAATGTCCTCCATTCCTTCATAACGGGAGGTCAGAAAAAGAATCCGCTGGTTGGACGAACCACACAAGCCAAAACCATCATTCAACTCATCCACGTATGGACCGTCAACCAAAACATCAATATATTGGATAATATCATTCTTTCCATTCTTTTCCAGTTCGTCAAGACGATATCCCGTGAATAAAATGACTCCGAGATCCCGCTTGTCTTCACGCACGAGCCGCAGGAATTCGCATAACGCCGCCGTATCCTGCTCCAACGGCTCGCCGCCAGACAACGTCACGCCTTCGATATTCTCACAATCCACCACCCAATCGTACAACTCTTTCGCCATCATGCTCTTATAATCATTGGAATGATTCATCTCCACTGCAATGCACCCCCGACATCCCCGTGAGCATCCATGAAACCAGACGACCGCCCGCTTGCCAGGCCCCAAAACGCGACAGTCACGTTTTCTGCGCGCTACTCGCAGAAAGCTAGATTGACCATCAACTGTTCCTTTTGTTTCCATCTTGTTTCTATAGAAATCGGAAGATTACACTCCTATATGGCCGTTTGGACATCACTTTTCCAAACAAATACGCATTCCTGAACAATTGTTGAAATTCTCTGGAGGACAGTAGTTTCGGTATGCAGAGCGGCAGTCGCGGGCGGAATGACTCCAGCAGCCACCACGGCTCACGCGGGCGGCGCCTGAACCTGGCCCTTTCGGATCCGTAGTGTTCTCAGTCGGATAGAAGCCGTACCAGTCGCGGCACCATTCCCACACGCCTCCGTGCATGTCATACAGTCCCCAGGCGTTCGGACGTTTCAGACCAACGGGATGAATCAATCCGTTGGCATTTCGGTTGAACCAGCCGACATCATCCATGTTCTCACAGAAACCAAGCGCATTGGACAAGTCTCGATTGTTGTTCAGCGCGGTCGAAATCCCTGCACGGCAGGCATATTCCCACTGGGCCTCTGTCGGTAAATCAAATCCGTCCAATCCCGTCTTCTTGCGAAGCCGCCCTAAAAACGAATCATCCGCAACAATATTCACGTCCGACGGCCAATGCCGTTTGACACCACAAACCATGTTGTAGGAGATTTGCTCAACTGGCGCCGCCAAGTCCAACTCCTTGAAATATGACGGATTGTCGCCCATGACCAATTTCCACTGACACTGCGTGATAGGAAAGACGCCAATGAAATAGTCGTCCGACAGCGTCACAATATGTTGCATTTCATTGTCACAACGACCGATTTCATCATGGGGCGACCCCATCGTGAACACGCCTGACGGAATATGCCGCAACCACAGCTCGAACGTGCGACAATCGTTATCAGCAGGATCTGGAGCATTATCTGTATAACGAAATGGATATTTATCTACCAATGGACCACCTGACAAGTCGATGACGAGATAGTCGCAGACGCTTATGGTCGGTTCGGGCAGACAGTATGCGATGATGGCTTCGGGCACGTCGCCGAAATTGTCTTCGCTCTGGCGGACACCTCCCGTCGTCATCCTACAGCACAGCCGTTCCAGGCATTCCATCCGCCTGTCACTGAAATGGAAGATGCCGACTCCGATGTCGTTCCAATAATCCCGCACCTCCCCCTTGAACTCATAATTTTCACCATGCAGTTTGGCGATGTCACAGAGAAAACAGACGACTCCTTCGCGTTCATCCAGACTCAACGCCAATTTGTCGAGATGTTCGCTTTTCGCCTGGTCGTCGTACAACGACTCGATTTGTTTGATCTCCTCCAGATGGGCCATGGCGATTCCAAGACTTCTGGCAAAGAGATGAAGCAACTTGCCGTCATCCAACGGCTTGATTTCATCGCGGAGAATCAACTGCCCCATGACATAGTCGTCCAGCAGCGCAACATCCCTGTCCCGAAGCGGATGCGGCGAAACAGGTACGGCGTTCAACGCCGCCTCCTGAAGCTCCTTTTCATGGTGCTCATGGTACAGCCGCTCCTTCTCTTGCTGCTCTTCGCTTTTCTGTCTGATGAAATCTCTTAGGCCCATATATTTCCTTATATAGATAGCGAGGAAGTACCTCTCTCTTACAACGGCGAGACGCCGTCGTTACTCTAAAATAAGCCATCCGAACTGCGAGGAATCCTTTCCGTCGCAGATGCCGGGCGTCCATTCGCAGTAGCCATGGAAGCCTTTGCCGTCGCTGTCCATCAGCGTGAACGAGAACGGGATACGCTGGCCTCTGGCCGGATTCGCGATGCCGATCTCCTTCCACGGGATGACGGCACGGTAGGTCGTCAGATTACCGTCGTGTTTGACGGTAATCCTGGTGTTTTTCATCACGTCGCCGACGCCGAGGGCTTCCCATTTGAAGACGAACGCGCCGTCCTTTCCGTCGGCCAGCGCGAATTCCGTCTCGCGGCCGTCGTAGTTCGGATTCTTGTTCATGGCGTTGTTGCGGAAGGCCATCTGGACGCAGTCGCCCGTCCAGACTTCCGGCGTCTTCGGCGGATGCGTGAAGACGTCGTCTTTCACTTCCGCGACGACGTAGAGGTTCGTGTCGTCCCACAGGGTGCGCAGACGGCCGGACAGATCGTCAGCGCCGCCATAGTCCTTTTCGACTTTGACCGTCTCCATCAACGGCGCGCCGACGGACGTCCAGTCGGAACCAGGCCATTTGTCCATGTCTTCCACGTTGCCGCTGAAGCGTTTGGCGGCCAGACGCGGACGCGACTTCAGGACGGGAATCGTCGTCATCGCGGAATCCGTCAGCACGGCGGCGGTGATTTTCGTCTGCCCCGCCGCGGCGCGTTCGGGAACCGTCACTTTCAAGGCGACGGACATCCTGCCGCCGCTCTTCAAGCGTGTCACATCGAACGCGTTGGACGGCTCCGCCTTCCAGCCTTCCGGCAGGTTCACAAGGATGCGGGCGGACTGCGCATAACGGCTGTTGTTCGTCACCGACGCATGCAGGATGAACGTTTCGCCTCCATGGACTTTCGGAACGCCGCCGAGCTTCACTTCCAGTTTCGGTTTGACGACGACGTTCAGCGGAATCCGCTCATAGCCGTCGCAACCTTTCATACTAAGCACGATCTCGTTGCTCGGCAATGAGAATTCGCCATCGTTATTCCATCCCCAGAATGATGTTGTAAAACCTCTTGGATTGTCAGCATATTTTATGGTTGTCTGCTGACCGTTCGGGAATGTCACGATTGTCTCGGCATCAGGCTTTCCGCCTGTAACTTCGTAACGAACCGTCACATTCTCGCCTTTCACTGTCGTCAGCGTGGAATCCAGCAATTTGATGGACACGGCTCCTTGCTCCTGCAGAAGACGCATGGCGACAGAATCCTTCAATTCATTGTCCATCAGTGACTTGAACTCATCATTTAAAATGGCCTTCAAATCATTTGGCTGCCGTTTGGCGGCGCGGAACGTCAGCAGGCAGATTTCCTGCGGCTTCATTGGCTGCGTCCATTCGATGGATTTCTCCGCGAAACCGAGCAGGACTTC
>JAGCSE010000012.1 GCA_017964325.1 Victivallales bacterium
GATGCTGTTCCTCAGGCTCGGTATTCACTTGTTCTGACATGGACTTCTCTTTTGTTCAATGACCAAAACCATCTCTCCATATATAAATTTATTGTTTTTTTGCAAAATTGCCATTATTCACGAAGAATCTCCATGACTCCACGCCGCATCAATGCATTTTTTTCCACTATTTTTTGTCAATTCGACATTTTGAAGCCATATTATGATTGAATAAGTCATCGTTTTATTCTCCAAATTCATCAAGACACATTACAATAATTTTTTAACATAACAGGAGACGCCATGAAAAAAGTCATCGTGACAGGCGGAGCAGGATTCATCGGTTCCGCACTCATCCGCCATCTCGTCGGCAACAAGCTCGCAGAAGTCGTCAATCTCGACAAATTCACATACGCGGGAAATCTCGAAAGCCTCGCCGCCGTCGCCAACTCCCCCCTCTACCATTTCGTACAAGCCGACATCTGCGACCCAATCGCCGTCAAACAACTTTTCGACGACTTCCAGCCGGACACCATCATGCACCTTGCCGCCGAAAGCCATGTTGACCGCTCCATCGACGACCCGCTCTGCTTCGTTAAAACAAACGTCCTCGGTACCGCAAACCTCCTCCAATGCGCCCTCGAATACTGGCGTCCCCTCCCGCAGGAACGAAAGGACGCCTTCCGCTTCCAGCACATCTCCACGGATGAAGTGTATGGCAGTCTCGGCAGTGAAGGCTTCTTCAAGGAAACGACTCCCTACGACCCCAAATCCCCCTACTCCGCCTCAAAGGCCTCCAGCGACCATCTCGTCCGCGCATGGGGCCACACCTTCAAACTTCCCGTCCTCATCAGCAACTGCTCCAACAACTACGGCCCGTTCCACTTCCCTGAGAAGCTGATTCCGCTCGTTATCCTCAACGCCCTCGACGGCAAGCAGTTGCCAATCTACGGAAAAGGCGAGAACGTCCGTGACTGGCTCTATGTGGAAGACCATGCCAAGGCTCTTTGGCTCATCAACACAAAAGGCGTTCCCGGAGAAACCTACAACATCGGCGGTCATAACGAGCGGACAAACCTCCAAGTCGTCAAGACCATCTGTGGCATTCTGGACGAACTGCGGCCGAAACAGAACGGCAGCTATGCAGACCAGATCGTTTTCGTCACCGACCGACCAGGCCATGACCTCCGCTACGCCATCGACGCCGACAAGCTCAAAAACTCCCTCGGCTGGAAGCCGGAGGAAAACTTCGACACGGGCATCCGCAAGACCGTCCAATGGTATCTTGACAACGCCTGGTGGTGGAAGCCCATCCGCGAAAACAAATACGCCGGCCAACGCCTCGGCGGAAAAGCCTAGAGCTGCTAGAAAATCTAGAGCCGCTAGAGCCCCTAGAAAATCTAGAGCTACTAGAAATGATTTTTATTATTAAGGTATATCCCTTTCCTCCACACAGTCATCGAAAATCGTATGATTTTCGATGACTTTCCCCTCAAACAACCTCCATACGCTCTCCACGCCATTGTTTCCCTCACAAACCACAAATTTCTCCCCTTCAAAAAATTTCTTTTTTCGGACAATCGACGGCAAAACGCCATGTCCTTGATTTCATGGAAGATTCGGCCACGGCAGGAAACCTCCATTGTCTCTCAAAACTTATGAACGCATGAAAAAGTCATCCCCACCCCCTATCCACAATTGTCATTTTCTTGCAAAAATAAAAAAAAATCAAAAAAAAGATTTGTCTATTGAAAAAATGAAACTATATTAATTGTAAATGTTCAAAAATCCATTATTAAAAAATAATCCCCCAAAAACAAAAAAGAGGTAGAATCATGAAGAAAATCATCGCAACACTGCTCGTAGCAATCCTTGCTCTCAGCACTGTCAGCACGTACGCGTTGGAGGTAACTGACACCGCTACCGCAATCAAAAAAGCCGTCGTCGCCGCCATCAAATCCGGCAACATGAGCGAAGTCATCGATCTGCTCAATCAACTCACCAATGCCGACGTCAAGCAACAGGTCATCGTCCTCAATGCCATCAAGGCTGCTCTCAACACCGCCACATTGAAGAAAGAAGCACCGGCCGCCGTTGAGGCACTCAATGAAGCTGGCTGTGTTTCAGTTACCAAAGCCGCTGGTGGCAAGTGGAACATCCAGATTGTCACCGCGGATACCAACATCAAGGCTGACATCCCCCGTGGTGCCGTCGAAAAACCCACACTCAGCACATCTCCTGCTTCTAACAATCGTTAATTCTGTGTGTTAGGCATTCAGGCTGGCTTCCGCCAACAAAGTTCCGGAAACCAGCCTTTTTTTTCATTTAATTTTCCAAAACATGGGGCGACAGATGAGCAAGAAGAATTTCTTCCGTTTCTTCAAAACCGTTGTTGGATGTCTGGTCTTTGGAATATGTATTTCACAAGTCCAAGCCCAGTCCTTCCTTAGTGAATATTTTGATGCGGCAGCATCTGCCATTCCCAATAAATTCTCCATCTCCGCATTCGAGGAGATGCGATACAATGACAATGTCCATGATTCGGCCACCAACAAGGTAAGCTCTTTTATCAACGAAGCCGGCATCACCTTGGACTGGTACAAAAATCTTGAAGAACTCAAATACGGCATCATCGGCGATTTCTCGTACGAATATTACGACAAGGATTCGCATGATCTCAACGAATTCAATTGGAACATCTCTCCCTTCGTATTGGGCAATATCGATCTACTCGGCAACGACCGCCTCATGCTGTCCCTCTATTCCCGCAGCGCTAAAGAAAAGTATGACTCATCCGATACACGCCATACCACTCATATCGACAACATGATAGGACTGACATACGACATCCTCAAGTATGCACGATGGGGCGTCGCTTTCTCAGCTCACTATTTTAATAAATATTACACGGACTCCGAATTCAGAAGCAGCTCCTACCAGGATTACGGCTTTGGCATCGCCCCCTACTACAAAGTCAGTGAAAAGGTCAAAATCGGTGTCAACAACTCCTATCGTGAAAGAGTTTACAAGAACAACAAACGCCATAATGACTCCAAGACATACGAAATCGTACCCTTTATTGACTACCGTCTCAGCAGTCAATTCTCCATCCATCTCGGCATAGGCGCCTCCAAAACCGAATACCAAGGACGCTCGCGCCACACGAACGGAGACGGAGAATGGCAGCCAGCCGCCAACCTCACCTTCCGCTACTTTCCAGTCTCCAATTTCTCCCTCTCATACATTTCACGCCTCGAATGGGAAGATTCCGGCGGCGGACGCGGCGGACGCACCTCCTTCTACAACTCGGTTCGCGCCATGTGGAAAATTACGGAGAAAATCACCTTCACGCCTGGCGTGAGCATGGAACAGCAGGATGAAAAGAACTCTGATTATGACACCACGGAATACACCGCCTTCGCCAATTTGAATTACAATTTCTCCAATCACGTCACCGCCTATCTCGGCTACGAATACGAAAACACAAAATACAAATACGTCTCCCGTCGTAACTATGACGTCAACGAATGCTGGATCGGCGTAAAACTCTCCTACTAAAAAACAACATAAGTCTTTTAACCCGTCTAGTTTCCAACCAAACGAACCACCATGCGCAACCTGTCAATCGTCCTCGTTCTTGTCTCCTGCATTTTGATGGCCCAAACTGATGACGGCTGGAAGGCCTCATCCCTTCAGCCAGGCGATGTCCTGTCCATCAACGTGTTTCGAGTGAACGAATTCAGCAAAGTCGTCCGCATTGAAGAGGACGGAACGTTCAACTATCCCACCTGCGGCACAATCCGTGCAAGCGGTCTCACCGCCCGTGAAATCGGCGATGAATTGGAAAAACGCCTCGCATCGCAGCTCACAGCCCCGCATGTCGATGTCTTTGTCCAATCATGGGGTCCAAGACGCATCTACATCCTCGGCGAAGTCAAAAACTCCATGTCCATGGATTTGCCGACATACGGGCGCATGACCGCCCTCCAGGCCCTCAGCGCCGCCGGCGGCTTCACGGAAAGCGCGGACTTGAACAATGTCGCCGTCCTCAGACGCACGAAAGACGACTCAGGCAAAATCGTCCGTCATAAAATCGATGTCAGCGCACTCGTCTCCCGTCAGAGCGGCGGCGACGATTTCAAACTTATTCCTGAAGACACGCTCGTTGTCCCTAAGGCCCCGCCAGTCTTCATCGCCGGAGAAGTCAACAATCCTACTACGCTTTACATCGACACACAGCGTCCTCCCCTCCTCTCCGAACTCATCATCCGCGCAGGCAACATGAAAATCGGTGCCGACCCCAGCAACATCTGCATCATTCGCACGGATAATCGCGGCGAACGCAAGCCTATACCTGCATCCTTAAAAACCGCTGGTTTCGGCGCATACGCCAATGACCAGCGTATCGAGCCTGGCGACTATGTGTTAGTTGGAGCGGCCGCACAAATCTACGTGCTTGGCGAAGTGAAGAAGCCAGGCCCGCTCACCCTCCAGCCTAACCAAACCGTCACCGCCTCCCAGGCCATCGCCCTAGCGGGCAATTTCACAGCCGTCGCCAAACAGAACGACATCATCTACATTTCAGGCGAAAAGCACAAACGCATCAACCTGAAGAACCTCTATACGCTTGACAACAAGGAAAAGGAAAATCGAGATCCGCAGCTCCAAAACGGGGACATCATCTTCGTCCAGGAGTCCATCTGGTAATCCATCATCCGATTTGACAACACACACATTCATTTTACCATATCATCCCGTCTAGAACTCAAGAGCCTTCGATGTCAGAACAACAACAGCAATTGCAGCAACAGCAGTCAATGCCAAATCAGGAGAATGAGGATAACATTCTCCAGACGTTGTTTGGTTATTTCGCAACTTTCGTCAGGCCATACCTATGGCTGTATCCGACGGCGGCGATCCTATTCCTAGCAGGAGGTTTGCTCTTCATCAAGACCGCGACTCCTATATACAGTTCTACGGCTGAAATGATGATATCCTCAAATGAAATGCGGGCTTTGGACGTGCAGGGCATCGCGGACCCATCATACGGCATGGCGGGCGAAGCTTTTATGAAGACGCAGTTACAAGTCTTGCAGTCGGGTGAAATCCTCAACAAAGTCTATCAGCGGCTCGGCGAAGAAGCCAAAGACTGCGAAAAGCCGGCCATTGCCCGTGTCCCTGGCGCGAATCTCGTCAACATCACCGTCAAATCCATCAATCCCGAAGCAGCGGCCAAATTCGCCAACAGCGTCGCGGAAGAATATGTCAATTTCATGTATCATCGAAAACTTGAACTTTCCACCACAGGCAGAGAGCTGCTCAAAGAGCAGTTGAAAGAGTACGAGACGAAACGGGACGCCGCCATGGATGAACTCCAAAAATTCAAAGAGGCGAACGGCATCTATGACATGAAGCAAAGTTACAATTCCCTCATCAACCAAAGAACCACCCTCGAAAACAAGCTCTTTGAAGCTAAAATGGATTACGAGGAAATCTCCACAACACTCGCCGAAATCGAAGCAAATCAAGAGAATGCCGCCATCATGTTGCCGTATCTCGTCTCCGACAGCAACAATAACCTCTCATATCTCCAAAACCTCCTCCTGACCCATGAGATGAAACTTCCTGAACTCATGCAGTATGGCGAAGACAGCCAGACCATCAAAATTCACAAATCCGTAACCAAGATGATCGAAGCTGCCGCCGTGAAGCAGGTGGAAATCAGCAAGAGCGGCCTCCGGCTCAAACTGAAACGCATTGAAAGACGCTGCGAAGGACTCCAAAAGCAAATCGATGAAACACAACAGGAAATCAATAAGCTGGACAAGCTCGGCGGCGACTACAGAAGCCGCGAAACTATCTACACAAAACTCGTTGAGACAGTTGACATGATCAACAGCCGTATCAACGAACTCCAAATATCGGATGCCACTACCATCAACAGCAATTACAACATCGCGATCATCAACGACGCGAAGCCTGGCAAGTCACCTGTCTTCCCGCAACCGAAAAAAGTCCTCGCCCTCGCCTTCCTCGCTGGTCTCGCCTTCGCCGCCTTGATTTCCTTCATCCTTGTCTCCATCAACAACAAAGTCACGGATATTGGCCAAATCACCCAGGCGTTCAACGAGACAGTTCCCGTCTTCGGCTCCCTCCCCCTCTTCTCCGATTCTGAAGACGTCCTGCTGAAGAGTAACGGTGAAGAGCCAATCGATGAAGTCTTCCGCGACATCCGTACAAGCTTGAACCTATCCATGTTCACGCGAAACAGCAAGGTCATTGCCGTCACAAGTGCCTTGCCCCACGAAGGAAAAACCTTCATGACCTGCAACCTCGCCCGCAGCTTCGCACGTGACAACAAGAGAATCCTCCTCCTCGAACTCGACCTCCGCAAGCCGCGTCTCCATCGTCTGCTCAAACAATTCCTCCCGGAAGACATCAAGAAGAAGCAAGGCGTCAGCAACGTCCTCGTCGGCGACTGCAAACTCGAAGACGTCGTCATCCACATCGACGCCTTGAAGATCGACGTCGCGCTCGCAGGTCCGCTGCCGCCGAACCCCAACGAATTGATCGGCAGCCCCAGCTTCTTGAAACTCTTGGAAAAGGTCAAGACAGAATACGACATCACGTTCATCGATACGCCGCCTGTCATCCCCGTTTCCGACACGCTGCTCATCGCCCCCAACGTCTCCCTCCTGTTGGTCTCCCGCCTCTTCTATCTGCCCAAACCCGTCCTCATGCACTTGCGCAACCGTATGTTACAGCTCAACATCAAGCTGGCGGGTCTTGTCTGCAACAATGTTGACGTACCCAAATCCTCCTACTCCAAATATGGCTACGGCTATGGATACAAGTATGGCTACGGCTACGGTTATGGCTATGGCTACGGTTATGGCTACGGCTACGGTTATGGCTATGGCAAGGGCTACAGCGACCGCAAGAAATCCCATTCGAAGGATCAGCCGCAGGGAACGACGAACGCCTCTAATGACAATGACACCAAAGGCAATTAATATCACTGCATGATAGATTTCCACATTCATATTCTCCCCGGCATCGACGACGGTTCGCAGAACTGGGACGAAACGTTGCAGCTCGCACGGCAATGCGTTGATTTCGGAATCACGCATGTCGTGGCCACGCCGCACGGCTCCCGCGAAAATCTCGCCCGTGTCATTGAAGCGCGAGACGCATTGCTGGCGGAATTTCGTGTGAAACTGTCGCAGGAAAACATCCCGTTGACCATCCTTCCAGGCCTTGAATATTCAGCGGACGGACATTCCACGGATTCCGCTCTCGAAACACCGGAATGCCGTTGTGGAAATCCATCTTGCTCCAACCGCCCCATACTTGTCGAACTGCCCTTCAAAGTCAACTTGAGCTTCGCCGCCAACCTGCTTTTCAACGCGCAGTTGAAGGATGTCACGCTGATTCTTGCGCATCCCGAACGCTACGATGGATTTACAAAAAACATCGACTTTTTGAAAGAGCTCATGGACAAGGGGCTCATCCTGCAATTCAATTCCGATAATTTCAGAGGCGGGCTCTTCCGTAACGCCATCCCGAAGAATATCATAAAACTGATCGAACACGCCAAAGACCAAGTCGTCATCGGCTCGGACGCCCACCATCCCGTCCATCGCCCCGCCGCCCTGGCAGATGCAAGAAAGCGAATCACCGACACCCTGGGAGAGGATGTCTGGAAGCTCGTCTCTTGGGAAACTCCTGCCCAATTGCTTGGAATCAAGTAATTTCTGTCATTTCAGACTCCTTAGCCGCATTTTTCACGACATTATTAATTTAAGGAATAGACGCTTATGATTTCAGCCATCATCGCCCAACAGTTCAAGGTACAAGGCTGGCTCGTCAGCATCGAACCACTTGGCAGCGGCAATGTCAACGACACCTATCTCGCCATTTTCAGAACCGTCTTCAACGAAGAGAAGGTCGTTGTCCAACGCATTAACAAAAAGGTATTTACAAATCCCGAACACCTCATGCAGAATATGCATCTGGTAACATGCCACGCCCATCAGAAACTTATTGCCGAACATGACTCGGCAGAACGCATCTGGCAGTTGCCTAAAGTTATTCCGAACAAAAACGGCGAAGATTATCTCATCGACGAAGACGGCGAATACTGGCGTGCCATCACGCGAATTGCCTCCGCGCATTCCTTCGATTCCATCCAAAATACGAACCACGCACTCGAAATCGGTTCCGTGCTCGGCAATTTCCACCACATTCTTTCCGACCTCCCCTGCGACCAATTGTACGACACCCTCCCGGGCTTCCACATCACGCCGCAGTATTTTGACAAGCTGGACGCCGCACTCGCAACTCCCGCCGGCAAGGCTCGCCTACAAAGCTCGCAGGTCGCCAAGAACGTCATGAAATTCATTGAAATGCGACGCTCATGGTCCAGTGTATTGGAAGATGCAAAGGCTAAAGGCGAAGTCGAACTCCGCCCCATCCACGGCGATCCCAAGACCGCCAACATTATGATCGACGATGCAACCTCCAAAGGCACCGCCATCATCGATCTCGATACCGTCAAGCCGGGCCTCGTCCTCTATGATATCGGCGACTGCCTCCGCTCCTGCTGCAATCCCGCCGGCGAGGAATGCACCGATTTCTCCAAAATCAATTTTGACGTTGACCTTTGCTTCGCCCTCCTCAACGGCTACCAGCAGCACTGCCGGAATTCCCTCACAGATTTCGACAAGGCTCACATCTACGATGCAGTCCGCCTCATCACCTATGAACTCGCCCTCCGCTTCTTTGCGGACTATCTCGCTGGCGATATCTATTTCAAGACAAAATACGACGGACAGAACCTCCATCGTGCACGCGTACAAGTCCAGCTCTGCCGCAGTATCGAGGCCAACGAATCCAAAATCCGCCGTACCCTCGAACTGCTTTTCAAGTAATAAAAATTCTCCAAAACTCCGCGTTTAGAAAAAACTCTGCGCCTCTCCTCCCCCTGCGCCTTTAATCTACAACAACGGGATATTGTGCTTACGGCATTTTTCAATCATTGCCTCCGGCCAGATGGACGCTTGGATCTCGCCTATATGCGCCTTTTGCAGGAAGAGCATACAGAGACGACTCTGCCCGATTCCGCCACCAATGGACAACGGCAATTCGCCGTTCATCAGCATCTTATGGAACTGAAGCTTTAAACGTTTTTCCTCTCCGCGCAATTTCAACTGCTTCACCAACGCCGCCTGATCGACACGAATGCCCATTGACGACACCTCGAACGAACGTTTCAATACGGGGTTGTAAATCAACAAATCGCCATTCAGCCCTATATGCCGTTCGTCCGACGGTGTTGACCAGTCGTCGTAGTCGGGAGCACGCCCATCATGCTTCTGCCCGCTCAACGGCAGATCGCCGCCGATGCCTATCAGAAACACAGCGCCATATTTCTGCGTCGCCTTCGTCTCGCGTTCCGACGGCGTCAGTTTTGGATACTGCGCCTCCAAATCCTCCGTATGGATGAACACCACGTCTTCTGGCAGGAATGGCTTCAACTGCGGATAGTCCGAGCAGACGACCGCTTCCGTCCGTCGCATCGCATAGTAGATTTTCCGCACAGTCGCCTTAAGGTATTCCAGCGTACGCATTTCCGCCGTGATGGTCTTCTCCCAGTCCCACTGGTCAACATAGAGCGAATGAAGGTTGTCGAGCTCCTCGTCCGCACGGATGGCGTTCATGTCAGTATAGATGCCCGTATCGGGCTGGCAGCCGAGCTTCGCCAGTTTCATGCGCTTCCACTTGGCAAGCGAATGCACGATTTCCGCCTTTTCGTCGCCGATGTCCTTTATCGGGAAACTGACAGGACGCTCCACGCCGTTCAAATCGTCGTTGATCCCACGCCCCGCCAAGACAAACAACGGAGCTGTAACGCGCTGCAACTTCAATTCAAACGCCAGATTATTCTGGAACTTGTCCTTGATCTTGCGTATTGCCTTTTCTGTCGTCAATTCGTCCAGCAGCGGACGGTAGTTCTTCGGGCATTGTAATGGTAACATGGGTGTTCCTTTTTGATGATTAACCGTTTGGGCACTAAATACCCATTATAATATAATCCACAAAAGGCGACAGTTACAGGAAAAACGGACTGTCTTTCGATATTATCTGCCCTTCCGACCCGCCTTTCCGCTTCTTTTTCGTGGAAACGGACAGGTTGCGACCGCTACTTTTCGGCGGAGCCGCCTTCGGCTTGTTTCCCGCGTCCATCTTCTTTCCACCAGTCTTGCCCTGCAATTTGTACAACTGGTCGCGCAGCATCGCCGCACGTTCGAACTCCAACGCCTCCGCCGCCGCCAGCATCTCCGCCTCCAACTGCCGTGTCGCTTCGACAACATCGTACTCGCCGTCGTCCTGCCGCGTGTAGCTCTCCACGACCCGCGTCGCCTCCTCCTCCTGATGCAGGCTCTCCTGGATGCGGCTCTTTATGGTCTGCGGCGTAATGCCATGCAACTCGTTGTATTCCATCTGCTTCTTACGGCGCGCCTCCGTCATGTCCAGAACTTTGCGAATGCTGTCCGTTATGTTGTCCGCATAGAAAATCACCATGCCATCGACGTTTCGCGCCGCACGACCAGCCGTCTGGACCAGCGACCTCTCGCTCCGCAGGAATCCTTCCTTGTCCGCATCCATCACCGCAACTAGCGACACTTCAGGAAGATCCAATCCCTCACGCAACAGATTGATGCCGACCAGACAGTCGAACTCGCCCGTCCGCAAACTCCGCAGGATGTCAACACGCTCCACGGCATCCAGTTCGGAATGCAGATAACGCGCCCTGATGTCCAGCCCGCGAAGATATTCAGACAGATCCTCCGCCATGCGCTTCGTCAACGTCGTCACCAGAGTCCGTTCGCCACGAGCCGCCCGTTCGCGGATTTCCGCGATGACATCATCGACCTGCCCCTCCAGCGGGCGGACTTCTATCTTCGGATCCAGAAGCCCCGTCGGTCGAACGACTTGCTCCACAGGCGTGCAGAGGCTCAATTCATAGTCGCCCGGCGTTGCGGACACGAAAACCATCTGTTTCTGCAAGCTGTCGAACTCCTCGAACGTCAGCGGACGGTTGTCCAACGCCGACGGCAGACGGAAGCCGTTATCAACCAGCACCTGCTTTCTGTTACGGTCCGCACGGTGCATCGCATGTATCTGCGGCAGCGTGGCATGCGATTCGTCAATGATGGTCAGGTAGTCGTCTGGAAAGAAATCCATCAGCGTGTAGGGGCGTGAACCGGCAGGCCGTCCCGCCAGATGCCGTGAATAATTTTCAATTCCTTGGCAGTAGCCAATTTCCATCAGCATATCCATGTCGTAAGTCGTCCGCTGGTAAATGCGCTGCGCTTCCACCAGGCGGTTCGATTTCTCAAACATGGCGATTTGCTCGTCCATCTCCGCCAGGATGTTGTCCTTCGCCATTTTGATGCGGTCCTGCGGCATCACGAAATGCTTCGCGGGAAAAATCACGACATCCGACATCTCGTCGATGACCTCCCGCGTCACCAAATCGTGCCGCGTAATCCGCTCGACGGTGTCCCCCCAGAACTCCACACGCACAAAGTCATCGCGATGAGACAGATACACCTCCACACTGTCACCCGAACAACGGAACTGCCCGCGTTCGGGAGCCACATCATTACGCGTATATTGGATGTCAACCAACTGCCGCAACAGCTTCTCGCGGGACATATCTTCATCGACCGTCACCTTCGCTTTCATGGCGTCGAAATCGTCAGGCGACCCCAAGCCGTACAAACACGAAACGGAGCTGACGACGATGACATCCCGCCGTTCCAGCAGCGATCCTGTCGCCGAAAGTCGTAACCGTTCCAATCCATCGTTGATCAACGAATCCTTTGCAATATACGTATCCGTCTGCGGGATATAGGCTTCCGGCTGATAATAATCGTAGTAGCTGACAAAGTATTCGACGGCGTTTTCAGGAAAGAACGCCTTCAGTTCACCGTACAGCTGCGCCGCCAGCGTTTTGTTGTGCGAAATGACAAGCGTCGGCCGTTGGCATTGTTCAATGAGATTCGCCATTGTAAACGTCTTGCCCGACCCCGTCACGCCCAGCAGCGTCTGAACGCGCTCTCCGCTCTTTACACCGTCAACCAACGCCTTGATGGCGGTCGGCTGGTCGCCTGCAGGTGCATAATCCGAATGCAGTTTAAACTCTCTCGTCGCCATGGTATTGTTTATCCAATCATTTGGTTTCCAATGACTTCTTTGGCAGGAGGCTTCTGAATCTCGCCAACTGTGCCGCGCATTTCGCCTCGCACAACGGCCCCCCGATGAAACGCATTCGTTCCAAATCAATCAAACCGATTGAGCCGTCATTCATCACAAAAAAGTGCTCCGGCTTGTGGTCGGGCCAATCAAAACCATGCTTCTGCAACTCCAGCAACGTCCTCTCGGCTTTCAAAATAAACTCCTGCCCTTTCGTTATATCCGTCTCCGATTTCAGATATTTGTCCAAATCCACGCCGTCCAGCGGCAGCATGATGAGGCACGCCGTGTCGGGAAAGCCGCAGCGACGTGTCTGCCCCCACGCAATGACTTTCGGAGCCGTAAATCCCGCATCAAGAGCCATGGCGAATGCCAGCCGTTCCTTCTCCGTCTTCGGCTGAGGCTTACGGAAAAACAGCAAATCCTTCGCAATCTCCTTCTTAAACGTGAAGAAATCGCGCTTCAAAAACACCACACGTCCGTCTGACAGCGTTATTTTGCGCGTATCGCCACGGCGATGGCTCGAAAGACACGTCCCGCCCTGAAACGCCAGACACGATTGAAAATCGCCAAGCCCCGACGCCGTCAAAGCCTCACGCCATTCCTCTTCTATTTCAAAATGTTCCACGTATGTTCTCCATAGATGATGAAAACTTTTCCTTTTTACTATAAACCATATTTTGCATTTTCCTTGATTATCCAGAAAGAAACATCATTTTATTATGAATGATTGTTCCTCTCTGCACAAAAAATCTCCGCGACTCTGCGTTATATGTCTCTGCGCTCCGCGACTCTGCGTTTAAAAATTTCATGCTACAAAAACTCAACATCCTTCTTGTTGACTGCGCCCCTTTTACGGGCGGCGCACAGGAGAGCTTTTGGTCGCTGGCTTCAGGACTTTCCCATACCGACTGCAAGCCGTTTCTTCTTGCCGCCGATCATTCCCCTAACGGAATCATCTCTCGTGCCCAAGCATCTTCCCTCCCGCATCAATCGTTCACCGCAAGACATTGGCCTGCAAGCATCAAAGGACTTTTTCAGTATTATCAGGACCGACGTCATTTCCTCCCGCTTTTCGACCAGACCGCCGCGGATTTCTCCCCCTCCCTTATCCATGCGAACTGCATTCGCTCCGCACTGCTCCTCCCCGAAGACTGCAACCTCCCCCTTCTCCTCCACGACCGCGACATCACCTTTCCTTTTTTCTTCACGCGACTCGTAGCCAACCGTTTCCCGCAATTGCATATCGTTGCCATTTCGCCTCTTGTTGCAAAAAAATGGCAACCTCTCCTGCCCGAAGACCGCATCCATATCATCCCGAACGGCTTTGACTTGCAGACTATCACAAACACCCGCCCCTCCGTAAACCATGACTCCGCATCCTTCCGCATCCTGCAAGTCGCCGACTTCTCCCCTTGGAAACGTCACGACCGCTTTCTCACGTTACTGTCGCAATTGAAGCCGCAGATTCCGAACCTAAAAGCCGTCATCAAGGGGCGTATCCGCGACGCACAGGGCGAACATCTTTTAACCTCCCTCAAGAAAGACTCTTCCAAACTCGGATTAGACAATATCCTCTCCTTCAACAACGCCGATGAATCGGCACTGCCCGAAATCGCCGCCGCCGATGTCGTCGTCTCCTGCTCCGACGGCGAGCCGTTTGGCCGTACCATCATCGAAGCACTCGCTCTTGGCAAGCCCGTTGTCGCCTGTCGCGGTGGCGGCATAGATGCTCTGCTTGCCGAATGCCCCGCATATTCCGCTGTCCAGCCAGAGAAATTGCAAGAAACTGTCCTGCAATGGCTTCCGCCAGAAAAACGCCGCTCCACCGCTGAACATGCCATCCATGCCGCACAGACTTTCTCAATCGAGCGGCATATCGCCGAAATAATTGGAATATACAAGAATATCGCTTATGTTAATAATGGTTAGCCTCTTGATCATTAACTCAACCAAGGACATTCCATGACAACCTATGCCTGTAAAGGTGGAACAGATCTCGCTTTGACGCTGGATGAAAAAGTCGCCCTCGTCAAATCCGCTTTGGACAAAATCAACCGCCCGCTCAAAAAAGTCCTCATCCTCCCCCCCGATTTCACGCGCTTCAACTCCAACGCGGGCGTCCTCACCAACATCCTCTACAAGCTCCTCACACCAACGGCGCACGTTGACATCATGCCCGCCCTCGGCACCCATTTTCCCATGACCGAACAGGAAATCAAGACCATGTTCGGCGACGATATTCCGCTGGACGCCTTCAAAGTCCACGATTGGCGCAACGACGTCGTCACACTCGGCGAAGTCCCCGGCTCGCTCATAAAGGAATGGTCTGAAGGCAAGCTCGACTACAGCGTCAACGTGCAATGCAACAAGTTGCTGTTCGACAACTACGATTTGATTTTGTCCGTCGGGCAGATCGTCCCGCACGAAGTCGTCGGCATGGCGAACTACACGAAGAACATCATGGTCGGCGTCGGCGGACCGGATATGATCAACAAATCGCATTTTCTCGGAGCGTCATACGGTCTAGAACGCCTCATGGGACTTGCGGACACACCAGTACGAAAACTCTTCAACTACGGCGTCCACACGTATTTAAAGGACCTTCCCATTGTCTATCTCCTGACTGTCATGGCCAAGAACCATGAAACAGGCCAGATGGAGATGAAAGGTCTCTTCATCGGCGACGACGACGAGACTTACGCCATGGGCGTGAAACTCTCCCAGCAGACCAATCTCGACCTGATGGACACGCCTGTCAAAAAGGTCGTCGTCTATCTTGATCCGGAGGAATTCCGCTCAACATGGCTTGGCAACAAGGCCGTCTATCGCACCCGCATGATGATCGCAGACGACGGCGATCTCATCATCCTCGCCCCCGGCCTCAAGCAGTTTGGCGAAGACCCGACCAACGACAAACTCATCCGCAAGTACGGCTACAAAGGCACGCCAGCCACACTGAAAGCCGTCGCTGAAAACGAAGACCTGCGACAGAATCTCGGAGCCGCGGCCCATCTCATTCACGGTTCCAGCGAAGGCCGTTTCCGCATCACCTACTGCCCAGGCAAGAATATCACGAAGGAGGAAGTCGCAAGCGTTGGATTCCTCGTGGAGGATTACGACAAAATGGCGCAGCGCTACAATCCAGTCACGTTGAAGGACGGTTTCAACACATTGCCCGATGGCGAGGAGATTTTCTACATCAGCAATCCCGCCCTAGGCCTCTGGGCACTGAAGAAAAATTTCATGTAATCATTTGCATTTTTCTAAACATGGTATATAGTAATATCATGTAATCATAATTGCGGAATGGAGCAGCCCGGCAGCTCGTCAGGCCCATAACCTGAAGGTCGTAGGTTCAAATCCTACTTCCGCTACCAAACAATCATGATTGCGGGATGGAGCAGCCCGGCAGCTCGTCAGGCCCATAACCTGAAGGTCGTAGGTTCAAATCCTACTCCCGCTACCAATATAAAGCTCGTAAATTTAACGATTTACGAGCTTTTTTCATTTTTTCTGCATTTTTCTTGATTTATTCTTTGTTACACCTAGAAATGGATTGAAATTCCAGAATAACGGTCACATAACGGTCACAAGAAGCAAGTCCATTTTTTGACGTTTTTCAATCCTAGTGATTTTTCCTCTTCATCCTAAGACTTCCTACTCCTTGTGACGGTTTCAAACAGTCACAAATGCCGTTACCCCCTGCCGCCTTATACCTAGAAATCCATTTCATGTGTCTGTTTGTGACTGTTTCACCTCCAGCCCATCTTGTGACCGTTTGTGACTGTTTGCTCAAATTCCACACGATTTCCGCCACTTCTAGCCGCTCTTATTCATCCTACTCTATCTCTTTCATGTGACGGTTTCGCAGATACGGCGTGTGACGGCTCCAAGACGGCCTTGTGTCTGTTTGTGACGGTTTCGCTATAATGGCTTGTGACTGTTTTGATTTGAAGCTTGTGACCGTTTCGCTGACGTGTCATGTGACGGTTTGTGACTGTTTCATTTAGATGTCTTGTGACGGTTTGTGTCTGTTTCCAGAAGAGAGACATCATCAAGCCGCCGTCATCCGTCACCGTCGCCCCCACCTCCCACGCGCAAAGAAATAAACTCTCCATAACAGTCTTATCCTTCCCGCGCCACTTTGGATTTTGCGTCGATTTTCGCAGAACCTAGACATACCCCCCCCCATCGGTGTCCTCCCCTACGGTCGCCCCCTGTGGCCTCCAGAACGCCACCTGTGAGCCGTCTGCCGCCCTTCATGGTGTCCATCATCCAAACCGACAGTGAAAAGCCGCCAGATGTCCAAGACGGACGCAACCGATAAAACGCCGTTCATCGGATCCGCGCCACTGGTTTGCATGGTGTCCGTCATCATAACCGCAGACATCGGAACTATCCGCACCGTGACGGCCTGCCGCTGGTCGATGTCTTGAAAATCCAAGCCATACAGCTATATTAATCCGTATTTTTAAGTAATATTTTTACGGAATATAAATGAATAAAAGGAACAAAAATAATGCAATTCACTCAATTTTACTCTAGAATGACGCAAAAACACAAAGCCGTATATCTTCACAACATATTGATTTTACGTATGTTATAAATATCATGTCGCATAATATGTATTATGTATCGTTCAGCCTCAAAACAATATATAAATAATTGATAATTAGGTATTTACAATGTCTAAAACTGCCTCTGCAAGCTCTCCAAACTGCCCCTTATCCAATGAAAAACTCATTGAAAGTGTCACCGTCGCCCTCGACATGACGAATCAGCAACTAGCCGCCAAACTTGGCATCAGCCGCGCCACCGTCGAAAACTGGAAATACCACAACACAAATCCATCTGTTGACAGTCTCCGCGCCATCATCGGCCTGTTGGTCGGCAGGCTTCACGTCCTGTCAAGAATCAATGACATCACCAAACGCGCCGCAAAATTGCAAAAGGAACGCGACAAGCCCCGCCGACGTGTCCGCAAGACTTCTGAACAAACGCCGTCAAATTAGCCTTTATCCTATTGTCTAATAAATAAATAGGCCAATTCTGGCAATACTCTAGAATTGGCCTTTGTGTCCATTTACGCCCCCTGTTTCTCGCGTTCAGCAACTAGCTGTTCGGCGCGTGCATTCACGCACTTTTCATATTGCTCCTTCTGCATGCGCTCGAACTCGCCCCATTCCCATTTGATTTTGTTTTCTGCTGTTTCTCCGCCATCATCGAACTCAATTTCTCCCGCGCCACCGTCATCAAACTCAATCGGCTGTGGTTCTTTGTTCTGGTGTGGCCGTCCGAAGATTCTGTCCAGAAGCAGGCCAGCCGCTTTTACATCACCTTCCCGCGCCTTTGCAATCAACGCATCCACGACAGCGTGAATATCGTCCTCCGATACAGCCGCCAGCATTTCAGCTTTCAGCCTGTCAATCTTGCGGCCTGCCGCCGCTCTGTTCCCTTCGGTAAATCGTCCACGTTCATCACGGTTTTCCATGTGTTACCCTCCTATGGTCAAAACATCAACAGAATGGCTCATGTGAGCCGTTTTCCGCTTCGGCGCGTGCATTTAGCCGCAAATGACACAAAAGCCGCCAGAAGCCCCAAATATTGCGTTATTCTATCATGTCTCTATCTTCTACTATCTTGCCTGTCGTTTGTGACAAGATTCTGATTTTGAAATCCTGTCACATCCCCCGTGTCACGGTTTAGAAGTCAACATGTGGAATGTCGCCAGCATCCACACGCGCCGAACTCGGCATCGCCTCATAGGTCGCCCCCGTCCAGAGCATCGGACAACAGAAAGCATCCGTGTTTCTGTGCTTCTGATTGCAGACAAGATACAGTTTCTCATCCTCGCCGTCCTTCGCTGGTGTCTTCACAATATGTGCGACAGCATGAGCCAACGCCTCAATGCTTCCGCAGTCACGGAGCCAGTTCAATTGCGGCTCCGCTCCTTTTCGTGCGTCCTCCTGCCCCTGTCGTGAGTATTGGCACAAAACAAGCCCCGCCGCCTTCGCATCGACAAACACATCATGCAGAGCCGTGATAATCTGCTCAACTTCTACCGTCTTGTTTCCATTCCGAATCGGAACGTCTGGCCGAATACCGCCCAAATAGTCAACTATCACGACATCCACCGCTCCAGCCGTCGCCGCCAATTGCTTCACGCTTTCGGATATGCCGCTCGGCGTGAGCTTGGAGCCGTCAATGCAATGGAACGCCAGCTGTCTTCCGAACCGTGACGTTATATCCTTGAACGCCGCCAGATGACGCTCATATTCATCCTTTGTGGCGTTTCGGTTGACTATCCTGTAATGTGGAACACCGCATCTGGCCGCAACTATTCGCGCCAGAATATCATCACTTGAACTTTCCGTGCAGACATACAGCACACTCATTCCAACATCCAGCATGAGATTGACCGAACCCGCGACAAGAGCGGTTTTACCCGCTCCAGTATCACCCGCCAGGACAAAAGTCTCGCCGCGATGGAACACCGATTTGTCAAAACCACGTAGTAGCGGAATGCTCTTGAAATCGCGTTCTCTCTCCAATCGTTCACAATACGCCTTCGATGCATCATCAAGCGTCTTCATCCGATGACCTCCCGATGTCTGCATGAATGCACCACGCATCGCGTCAACTGCTTGCAGGTGTCTCTCCGTGTCGAAAGGCTTTTCAATCACCTTCGCTCTCAAGCCCTCCATGCCGTCAACAAGCGTCCGCGCCGCTTCAAGCCGCCGCAAGTCTTCGCATTGGTCATTGAAAAGAGCGTCCGTTATAGCCAGAGCCGCAAGCTCCGCAAGATACCCGCCATATTTCGGCAATCGTGCAGAAATGGTCATCAAGTCAATGCCGACACGCTCACGCGCCATGTCGGTCATCGTGGCGAATATCTCCGCATGTTCTGGCAATGAGAAGCTGTCCGCAGTCACTCCAGCCGCAAGAGCCGCCTTAATCTGGTGTCCTTCGTTCACGATAATCCCAATGACAGATTTTTCGGTTTCAATATTTCTCAACGATTCGTCCATCGTCCTAGTCCTCCCTATGATTGTTTGAATGACGCTGGATTGAATGGCTTGACATCGCCGCTTTCGGCAGTCTTCACCTGTGGCTGTTGTGGAATAGTGAAATCATCATTCCAATGTTCACCGTTCAAGAAGGTTAATGGATATAATTGACTTAATCCTGTTGCTTTCAGATATGCGTCATATTTTGGCAAAGCATGTTTAATCAGCATCCTCTCAGCTTCGGAGATTTTAGAATACCGTTTCTCACAGTCTTTCCGCCCTTTCTTCTGTCCGTACGCTTCCCAAAACTGTTCAAACGAAAAGCAAGTCGTTTTTTCCTCTTTTTGAGAACACGAACCACCTTCAAGCGCAAACTCAGTTTGCGCAATAGATGTATCTACTCTATTCTTATCTATTCTATTCTTATCTGCATGATTCGCATCACTTCGCATTGATTCGCATGTTTCGCATGCGGTCGCATCCGATTGCATCCCGTCGCATGCGGTCGCATCTGATTGCATCCCGTCGCTTGCGGTCGCCTTTTCTGTTTTTTCCTTCCCCCATCGTTTCTCTGCATTCTCCTTATTGGTAACGCTTTGTTCTTTCGCCTTATCGAATCCAGCCTGTACTTCCGCCCAAATCTGTTCAGCCATGCAACCAATTTCAAGTGGCAAATCATCAAAGTCACCACGTTCACCGTATGCTTTGGAGTAAACTGCTCGGAACGCCGCGCCTATACTTGCATCTGATAGCCTCTTAAAAAAGCCTTCTAGATGAAACGGAACCGTCAGATACTTGTCAACTTTCTTCTGTTTAGTAGTCATTTTGCGGCTCCTTTCTTCTTCATATTCCGCCACTCCTGCACACCGCAAAGGTCAACGCCGACTGCTTCAGCCGCCAGTTCAGCCTGCCGCCAGTTCAGCCTGCCATCTGGACTAATGGCCTCCCAAATGTCGGCAAACGCCGCCCATGTCCGCCCATAAATTACATCACCAAAATACTGCCGTGCTATTTCTAGGAACGCTCCCAAAGTTCCGCCTTTTTTAGCAAAAGCGCACTCCATCAATAGCACATAGCAAAATGCTTTATCGTCGAATGTTACCTTCATCAACTAGCCTCCTTATGATACAGAAGATACTTCTCCGCCTCAATCGCACCGTCCGCCGTCCGTATGGCCTGCATCTGGCGTTTTACGCTTCCAGCAAACACCGCAATGGCCTCATGGAACGCCGACGCTTGCAAAATCCACGCTTCGGCTCCACTTGCGACGCTGAATTTGTGTCCGTTCTCCGCAAACCAAAGTCTAACGGCGCGGTCGAACTCATCGCCAGCCGCCTCCAGAAGCATCTCGATTTTCCCAAAATGGAAGACTGTCAAACACTTTTTCATGCTTCGCCCCCCTGTTGTAACAGCGTCATCACATCCCGCTCACGAATACGTTTCCCGCCTGTCGGAAGCGTCACGGCGTGAATTGCACCGCTTTTTTCCATGCGCCAAAACGTAATCATCGACACTCCAAGCATGTCAGCCGCCGCCTTGCGTGTTATCAAACGTTCCCGCGCCTGCTCCTGTTTTCCTTCAGAATACCCTTTTAGAGCCTCCACTAATCGCGTCGCTGTCAAATCTGGTATTGCACCATTCAGCAACGTCACAACAGCAGAGAGCGTTTCCGTCGTGATTTTCCTTTGCTCAATTTTCATCTTTACGGCTCCTTATTGAAGTTTGAACACATGCCATTATCGACACGCCAGATAATGTGGAGCCACTGTGGAAAATCCGTGGAAAACAAAAAGCATGGCATCAATCAAATGACACCATGCTTAATATTGAAAGACAATAGGTTACAATTTCAGATAAATTCAAGTCATTTCGTGGAAAATCGTGGAAATTACTCTAGTTCATCATCCTTGACACATCTTCCACTTTTGATTAGTTCATCATAAGCAACAGTTTCCTCAATGTTAAATGAGCGTTTCAGCATTGTTTTTACCAAAGGTACATGGTAGTAACCTGCTGGTTTTCCTGCTGATTTTGACTTTAAATATCTAGGTTTTACATCTTTAAGCATTTCTCCCACACGTGTCGCAAATGTGTTTTCTGCCCTGTCTGCTTCACTGTGCAACACATTCGCTATGGTCTTTATGTCAACATACAGCCTTTCATCATCGAAAGGATTTCCTTTGTCTAGCAATTTAGTTATTAACGCTTCTGTTGAATTGTGCCGTTCATCAGCCCTTTGTTCAGCTTTTCCATGTAATTCATCCATGCGCTTCATAATCGCCGCCGTCTGGCCATCAACAAGAAAGCCGTTATTGTAGCACCATGCCATTTGTTTAATGGAGCCTATCTCCAAAAGATTCTCCACATGTTCATAAGCTAAGCTGTGCATCAAAAGCACCAAGTGAGCAGAGCATTTCTGAAAGAAATCAATATCCTTCTGGTCTCCGCCAGCCTGTGCCTTCTCTAGAGCGTCATGAACTTCAGCCTTGCATTTATTTAACCTGTCAAATAGAACGTCTTTGCTATACATCTTTCCTCCTACAATGATTTGCAATGCTTTATAAAACTCTTTACATAGCTTATCGGAATCTCATTTATCAGCCGTCTGGCTTCGGCGCGGATGTTTACTTCATCATCATCAATGTCGTTTTCGGCGCGTGAAGCCTCAATGTCAATATTGACATTAGTTTCATACGGTTCTATATTTGGAATTTCTTCTAATGATTTTGTGTCAATTTTCCGTCTGTATTTTCTGTAAACAGTTGAAAACAACCTTTCAATGACCGCGCCAATTTTTGAACTATCTGTTTTTTTGGTTTGCATGAAACGCATTTGCACTTCTGAAAACACGTCATCAGCACCACAAGCATCAAGCAAAGGCCTCCAAGCATGGAAGCCTATTCGACGAATCAATTCAATTCGTTCTTTTGTAAGCTCCAGCGTTTCAGAATTAAACACACATAATGACGGATTAGCTAGAAGAAACTCCGCCACGTCTTCCAAAAAATAAACGGCACGATTATAAACCGCCATATTACATTTTAGACGGCCTGTCTTTGCAAATCGCCTAATCGTTTGCTGACTTCGCCCCAATAGCTGCGAGACAGTCTGCGTGTCCATGACCGCCGCCGCGCCCTTGCTTGTCAGCCAGTCAATCACCCCTTGTTTTGTGAATCTTTCAACCATGTTCACGCCTCCTTGCTTCCATCAATCAGAGAATGTGCAAAGTCAAGCATCTTTTGAATCTGCGTCGTGTCCATGCTCTCAATCAGCCCAGACAGCTCCCTTTTCGGATTATCGCCAATGGTCAGAGCCTCAGCCATGCGCTTTGATTCTGCATCACTCAAACTGACATAGTGAGCCGTCATTTCAAGAGAACTATGACCTGCCTGCTTGGAGATTTCATAAGCGTTAAAGCCTTCTTCTGCAAGCCTTGTAAGGCTGGAATGACGGAAGCTGTGAAATCCTTTAAGACAATGATTACGCCCACTTTCGTCTGTTTCCTGTGTCTCAATCCCGCATTTTTTAAGAAGTGCGTCAAACTGCTTGTTTATGCGTCTGCGCCCCGCCACCGTCTTATAATCCTCTGCCATTTCTGGAAGCACGAAAACACCACGTTCTTCCTCTGGAATTGAGCACAAAGCCTGTTTCAACTCATCATTGAGAAACGGCTCCACTTTAGCTTTCTTTTTGTTCTTCACACGTGTTTTCACTTTGTTCTGGAGGCGATGAATCCGCCCCTGTTCCAAGTCAACCTCACACCATTTCAGCGTCGCACAATCGCCCAATCTCAAAGAGCAATAATATCCAAGCAAGACGGCGATTTTTAGTTCACCTTGTGCATTCGCCTTCAAAGCCGACACTTCGGATTCGGTAAAAGGCTCTCTTGAATGCTCCTCCCCTTCCTCCGCCTCTGCTCGTACAGTATCATCAAAAGGATTCTTGCATTTCAAGACACCACATGCAATGAGATAGCGATAAATCGCGCTGATTGTACAGCGATAGTTATTAGTGGTTTTCGCCGTCAGCTTCAAGCCGTCCAAAAATGCCTGTGCCGATACAGCCGTCACCTTAGACAAATGGTAAATCCCCGCCTTCTTCATGTCCGCCACAAAACGCAAGAAGTATTTACGTACATTGTCCGCTTGTGTCATTGGTTTTATTTGGTCATCCGTCTTAATACCACGCAAACACTTCAAACGCCGCACTTTCAACCCTTCTGGCGGTTCTGTGGTCAAGTAGAGCGTCCAAGCATCTTTCAACCGCTCCCGCGCCAATTGCAAACTTCTTTCACGCCGTTCTATTGTCTGGCGTTCACGCTCTTCTTCCGCCGCTCGTTTTTGATTATCCTCTTCCTCCTTCAGCTTCCGCGCCGCCTCTTCTCTGGCCTCTGCCTGTGCCGCTTTTTCTTCAATCGTGCGTCTCTCACTCTCCAAGCCTTCAATCTGCTGACTGGCGGTCGGCGCGTTCAACCTGTACATTCTAGCCGCCAATAATGACTCTGCTGTCGCCCTGTCGAATACTGGCTTTCCATCATCTCCAAGCAACACTTCACGGACGCGCCGCCCACAACTGTAGTAATCCGCATAGAACGCGCCGCCCTCTTTACGTTGCTTCACCTGTCCAATGTGCTTTCTCGCCATGTCTTGACTTCCTCTTGTCTTTGTGCTACAGTATTGAATAAAATGAAATCGTTTGATAATAACATAGCACAAAACACCCTATAAACAAGTCACATAACAGTCACACAAACGGAGTTAGAAACGGATTTATACCTAAAATGTAGATTCAAATCCTACTCCCGCTACCAATATAAAAGCCTGTAACACACAAGTTACAGGCTTTTTCGTTTTTCATGTAGAAAAGCATTAGACAAGCCTTTCGGCTTTCGCGTCAACCAGATGGTGCGTCTGACGGTCGAAATTGAGGCTGATCAGCCAAATCGGAAGGCCAAGTCCATGGTACGGGGCATCGTAATGCTTGTCTTTCATCTGCTTAAGCCGCCGCGATTCACGCAGTTCAGGCCTTTGGATTACGTTCCCTGCGCCAGTATCACCTCCCGACTGAACGCCGCGGCGTCAGAACGGTTGATGAACACCGGCAAAAATTTGCACTGCATTGGAATCATTGAAAAAAAATCGGCCGCCTGACGGCGGCATCGTTTTCGCGCGGCCGTCTTCGCCTCGGAGCCGTCGCCGTCCCGCCTGTGCCCGCCTGACGGCGACGCGCTCCGCGCTGGCACTTGGGCGGGACGTGCTCGGATCCTGTGGCGAAGACGATTTTTGGCTGTCAGAGGATTCCCTCATTGAACTGGAGCAAGGGCGAGGCGAAACC
>JAGCSE010000013.1 GCA_017964325.1 Victivallales bacterium
CTCTTCTTCCTGATGATCATGACCGCTTCCAAGCTCGATTTCCTGCACTTCCTCCACGGGGAAACGGCGAATCCGTGCAAGCGGCCACGGATATTTGAAATACATGCCGGCCTGCAACGGCTCTTGATTTTCAACACGGCCGAAACGCTCGTGGATGCCTTGCTCCTCCGAACCGATTACCACAAGGCAGGTTTGAAGCCACAACAGGATGACCATCGCCACAAACAACGGCACTAGTGTCCTTTCCAAAAAACGATAGAACCACACTTCGGACACGCGGAAGCCAAACTGGTAGTCCAAACTCGCCGCCACGTTGCGGGCAACACCGCCAGGCTCCGTAAACAACGCCAACAGACGGCTTTCTATCAGCGGACGCTCCTCTTCACCAGGCATCCGGGGACGGTAGAATTCAATCACAAAGCCCAAAATCAATTCAATGGCCAGTATCGTCAAAATGACAAGACCGACCTTCGCAATCGTGATGTCCGCCGTTTCCGCCGCTTTCTTAAAATATTCAAGGAATAGGGCAACAGCCGCCGCCAGAAACAGCACGCCGGAGAAGAAGAGCCACGCGCTCGCAGGACGCAGCCAGCGGCAGCCCGATTCGCGGCTCGCTCCGGCAAAATAACTGCCGATGATCAGCGAACCAATCCACGTAAAAATACAGAGCAACGCCAACGGCATCGGGTTCGCGGCAATTGGAAATGCTTCCATCCCTTTCCATATCCGCCAGACGATCAGGCAATATACCGACAATAAAATACCTGCCAAAATTGTGAAGGCGGGTACAAAATATTTTGTATATTGGATATTTGCGCGAGTCGCCATCCGAACCGCCTCATCCGCATCGTCAAACAATTCATTTGCACCGTGTTCCGCCTTGAATTCGGCCGCCGCTTCCTCCTCCATCTTTTGGCGGCGTGCGAATATGCAACGCCCCGCGCCGACCAGCCCGAACAGTGTGACAATCAAACTTGCGGCACTGCCGATACCCATCACCGAACAATTGCCGTTCTTCGCAACCAGGCAGCCGATCACGAACATGATCAGTCCTGTTACCGATATCGCGCAACATAAGTTGCGTGGACGTGTGCTCATTGCGCTCATTTCCTGAAAAACCTCATCGTTTGCAGAAGGCTTGCGCCAACTTTCTTACAAATCTTGTTTCCACAGTCATTTATTGCCATTGGACAACGGACTGCGGCGTTTGTTCCATGACCGTTTCACGATGTCTCTCCTCACACCTTCCCCGACACCATCGGAATCGCTTTTCATTAAAAATACATTAAATATATTCTTTCTTTTTATTATGTCAATTTCAAGCCATTGCTTTACTACATATAAATAGCAATTTCCAAAAATATTTTAGTTCTCCTAACGTTTCTGCCGCGAGGCATTCTGTGAAAAAAAACTATTCTGTATAATCTGTGATGCCACTATACGATTTCACTTTTCCACAAAGTCTCTTTCAAATCCCAATCATCCACGCTTCGGAACGCCACCGTCTCGACCTTCAGCATCCTGAACTCTTCGCTCCTTATCTGGAACAACTTGCGTACGCCATCCAAATCCGTCTGGAAACTGCTCTCCCGACGCCCACGTGACTCAAACTCAAGCCGATACGCCGTCTCGCCGACGGCGAGTCCGCGCAGTGGCGGCGCATTGTTGGCCGATCCGCTTCCGTCCGTACACGCATCCTTCCGACGCACGACACGACGGCTCGCCCCCCTCGCCAATTTGCGGCGAGACGGCAAGTCCGGTACCGCCGGATACGGAAAGTCCGTGACGCCAAGAAGGTTGCGAATCCCTTCTTCGCATTCCCAGACTTTGACCAACTCCGCCTCCCGTTGGCGCAGCAGGTCAATGACAGTTGTTTCTTCGGGTGAAATCACAAACGACGCACTCTATCGAAAAGTGGTTACAGTTCAAGCATTTTCATCATTCTTTGGTTCTTCGGCAACTGCCGGTTCGGCGTTGGTCGCCGCTTTCGGTGCTGAAGGCTTCTTTGCGGCGGGAGCCGTCGCCACAGGCTTCGCGTTGAAACCCGCGACAGGCATTGGCGGCTCTGGGAACACGAACACGCCCTTTTCGCCGATGACTGTCTCGACCTGTTCTTCCAATTCCGCTATCCTGCGGTAGGCCGCCTCGCGTTCCGCGAGCAGCCCATCCACTTTCACACGAGCTTCGTATGCCGCCTTGATGGTTTCGGCATCCGCCCGCATCACAATCTCCACAAAGCTCAAGGGAGCATTGCCTATCGGATTCTTTGCCATGTCATTTCTCCTGTTTGTTGTTGATTTTCAATTGATTATATAATGATTGCTATTTTCGTTCCATAAAGCGGGTTTCTATTCGGAAAACCTCCCGAACAGCCGTTTCAGCAAGCCGCCGCCTGTTTCCCTCTTATCTTCCTCCATGTCTGCCCCCTCCGTTTCTTCGTCATTGGCATTTTCTTCCTCAATTTCTTCAACTGCAACGTGCTCCGTTGCTGGAACAGGTTGTTCAGGACGTTCCTGCAACGACTTCTGCGCACACTCCCGCACCGCCTTGCTACTGTCTTCGCAAAGATTTTCCAAAATCGTGCGGCTCAATTCCGTGTTCTGTGCAAGAGCCAGACGAACCATCGGCGAAGGATCGCGGCATAATTCCGCCATCATGCGCAGCGGCAGGCTTCGCGCTCCCGCCGCCAGGCGGCGTATGCTCGGCAACGTATGGAGCGAAAGTCGCAACGCCGCCTGCGCCGACATACCTTTGCAATCCGTCTCCAAATACGCCAAACTGTACAACGCCGAATCCCCTCCATGCTCCAAGACAAAATCCAAATCCTTTCCAGATAATCCCATCCGACATGCAAATGCTTGCATAAGAGTCTCATCCGACTCCAGTTTTTCCTTCAGCACCGACAGCGGCACCGCCGCATTGCCCGCCAACGCCAAATCCGTCCCATGGTCATCAAACGCCGCCAATTGCTTCGCCGCATCCACGCTAAGTTTCTCATTAGCCGCCAGTTGACGGCGTACCTCCACGCTGGAATCTTCCGCCAATATTCCTTGCACAAGTTCTGGAATTGTCTCGGATTCAGCGATTTTCAACCGTACACGTTCCTCCCCCTTCCGAGAAAATCCGACCATTTCGTCCGATGTCAGCCGTTTGCGACTGACGGCTTCGTTTTGTACTTCAGGATCTGAACTGAACAGCAGCGATTCCAATACATTGTCAGGCAACTGATTGCGTAGTAACAAGATGCGTTGTGAAAGCCCTTCGTCTGAATCAGCGCATTCCAATAGACAGGACGCATCAAGCCGTGGACTCAGCAAAGCACGGGTCTGCACCGTCACATCCATGTCGTCGCAAAGCGCCTTTTGGATTTCCACGTCCAAATGTGGCAATTTCAACAGAGCGGCGCGCACAAACGGCACGTCGTCCGTACTCAATTTTGCTTGAATGCGCGGTGTAATCGCATGGTTTTCCGCCAACGCCTCACGCACGGTCGCATCTTCATCGTCACTCAAAATCAATGCGGATTGCGGACTGATCCATTTGCTTCGAGCAACAGCCTTGCGGACTTCTGCATTTTCATGCTTTGCAAGTTGTTGCATGATTGGCTTCGGCGTCCGAGGATGCTCCGCCAGCAGCGAGAGAATCAAAACGCTCTCCGTCTTTTCGCCCAGTTCTTCGAGTACTTTGCTCGGCGTGTCCGGATAGCCCGCCAGAAAGTAAAGCACCTCGAACGAATCATGGCGTGAAAACAGCTCGCGCAGCAGTTGGACGGGAATCCCGCCGCCCTTCCATGCGCGCAAAGCCGCTTCGGGATCGCCGCATATCTGCGCCAGAAGCGTTTGGATGTTCACGTCTGCTTCGCTCATCTATTCCATCTTACGATTATTAGTCATTTTTATTTTTTTTACACAAAATGTGCAAATTAATAATATATCCCTTCCTCATGTTTTCCAAATAAACGCTATATTATTATTTTGTACTTTTTGATTTTTTCTTCTTGATATCGCCATGCCTTTGCTCGAAAACATCAAACAACAAATCCTGCTTGCTTTTAGGCAAATCAGCCTCGCCTTGCGCGGCCTGTTCCATCAGGGCGAAATGCAATCCCCTGAACCGGAACAACCTGCGGAGCCATCGCCTGAAATCGAAACGCCTGTTGAACCACCGCAGCCAGAAGAACCGCAACCAGAACCGCAACCCGCTCCCCCGCAACAGGATCCGACCGTCCGTTCGGACTTGATCCAACGTCTGCAGGAACGGTTTGACGCCAAGCAGAACGCCCGCGAAGAACGCCAACAGAAGCTCCTCCGCGAAAAGGAGCTCGCCGAAAAGGCCCTCAATCCTCTCACGGCGGACGATGCGCCAAAACAGCTCGAACTCGACTTGGAGAAACAAACAGCCGAACCACAACCACAACCACCGCAGCCGCCTGCACCAAAACCTTCGCCAGTTCTGCCCGAACCCGTCCTCTCGCAGTCCTACCAAATTCCGCCCATTGAACTCCTCAACACGAAGGACGATGTCGCCGAAACGGATGTCGAAGAAATGGAGCGGGCCTCCAAAATCATCCAAAACACGTTGGATGCCTTCTTTATCGATGCAGACGTTTCGGGTTATCAGCGTGGCCCGCGTATTACACTATACAAAGTAACGGTCGCACGCGGCGTCAAAGTCGAAGCCGTTGCACACATTTCCAACGACATCGCCATGGCCCTTTCCGCCACGTCGTTGCGCATCCTTGCCCCGATGCCCGGCCACGACTATGTCGGCATTGAAGTCCCCAACAAAAAGTCGGACCTCGTACGCTGCGGCTCCGCCATCGCCTCCGCCGCCTTCCGTGAACACAAGGGAATGATTCCCATTGTGTTGGGCCGCAATATTGAAGGAAAGGACGTTGTCATTGATCTCGCCCGCACCCCCCATCTGCTCGTCGCGGGTGCCACGGGTTCTGGTAAGTCCGTCTGCCTCAACAACATTCTCCTTTCTCTCCTCTACCGATTCCCACCAGAAGACCTGCGGCTCATTCTCGTTGATCCGAAAATTGTGGAAATGTCTGTCTATAATCGACTTCCACATCTCATCGTCCCCGTCATCACGGATGTCGAACTTGTCGTCATGGCCCTCCGATGGGTCATCTATGAAATGGAACGCCGCTATGCCATGCTTGCAAAAGTCGGCGTCCGCAATCTCGAAACCTTCAACAACCGCCCGCCATCCGCCGAGCCAGTTTACGACGATGAAAATAATGAAATCCCGCAAAAGCTCCCGTTCATCGTCGTCGTCATCGACGAAATGGCCGACATCATGCTGACGGCGCGGCAAGACGTCGAAACCTGCCTCGCTCGCATTGCACAGCTCTCCCGCGCCGTTGGAATCCATTGCATCATCGCCACGCAGCGCCCTTCCGTCAATGTCATTACAGGCGTTATCAAGGCCAATTTCCCGACGCGTATCGCCTTCCAGGTTGCCTCGCAGATCGACTCCCGCACCATCATCGACGGAAAGGGTGCCGAAGTTCTGCTCGGTCGCGGCGATATGCTCTACAAGGCATCGGATGCTATTCGTATGCAACGACTTCAAGGCGCGATGATTACGGATTCCGAAATCGAAAATGTTGTCGATTTCTGCGCCAAGCAGGGCGGAAGCGAACTCAATTTCGATGTCATCAAAGCCGTCGCCTCGAAACCGCAGCCGCAGGAGGGCGACAATGGTCTCGACGATGTCAAAATGGATGATGACGGCGACAGCCAGGAAGCTCTCATCCGCGCCGCTGTCGAAATTGTGGTCAACGACCGCAAGGCTTCCATCAGCTATATTCAGCGTCGCCTCAAGATTGGCTACAATAGGGCCGCCACACTCATGGAAATTTTGGAGAAGCGCAACATCGTCGGCCCGCAGATCGGTTCCGCCCCGCGTGAGATTCTCATTGACTCCCTCAGCGACGCCTTCCCCGAAGAAACCCTCTGACACCCTGTATCCTTGCGTGAAAATCTTCGTAACTCTGTGTCAAAATTTACTTCGCGGCTTGAACACCACCGTCACATCGGGATGCTTGACGGGTTGCTTCTTCTTCACGTTCACGGAATGGAGCATATCGTCTTCGCTTTCTGAGTCTGCGCTATCCAGAAGCGTTGCTCCACTTGACCAATTGATGACGACATTTCCTTCGTCGTCCGCCAAAAATTTGCCGTCCTTGACGGTCGAACCCACGAACACCCAGCCGATCCGTTCCATCGGCTTCTTCGTCCTGTTGTCCGTAATCCATGACTCAATTGGCTCACGGAACTTCTTTCCATCATCGTCCGTCCATTCGATGTCGATATCGACAAGATCGCCGCGCCGTTCGAATTTTCCTGCCCGCCTTGGACCATTGTCAGCATGGAGCAAATATAGCAACGTCTGTAATTGCAATGCGTTGCAAGAAGTCACCAATAGTGTTTCGTGCAATCGTCCATTCGGTTTAGCGATGATGACCTCCAACGCTCCTTCCTTCAATTCGAAGCGGGCGGGAAACGCCAACTCGTTCTTCGAGACGCGCACAATAATTTCCCCGACCTGCAAGTTCCCGTCTGGCAGACGTTTGACTCCTGCGGGCAATTTCCCAGTGGAACTCTGTCCAAAGCACACCACCGCAAAAAACAATCCTAAAAACGCCAGCCTGCAAAACATGACCACCTTCCGCTCCCTCACGAAAAAATCATTTCTTATTAATTTGCACGAATGAGTTTTCCGTGCCGTCCAGAAGCCGCTGGATATTCTCGCGGTGGCGGATGATGACAATCGCCGCAAGGAAAAACAGCAGAATCGTCGTCAACCACGACCCGCATGAGATTCCCATCATGTTGAAAAGGAACGATGATATCGCCATCATCAGCACGGCTAGCATGCTTGCCACGGAAACAACCCCTTCGTACAGCACATAATAGCTTAGAAGCCAAATACCTACACCCACGAGGAACGCCAATGGAGCCAAGCCGCACACAACGCCAAGGCTTGTCGCAACCCCCTTGCCGCCACGGAACATAAGCCATATCGGAAATACATGTCCCAAAACGGCGCCCACCGCCGCGATCAGCCCACCGAACTCCGTGCCAATCGCCCAATCACCTTTGCTCACAATAATGTGACCGATGAGCATAACAGGTATCAATCCCTTCAGAAAGTCCAATATGAAGCACGCAATGCCCCACGGTCGCCCCAGAATGCGGCGGACATTCGTCGCGCCGATGTTGCGGCTGCCGTGTCGCCGTATGTCCAAGCCATTGAATTTTCCTATCAAATATCCGTTCGGGATGCTTCCGATCAGATATGACCAAAACAGGACGCTGAATCCGCTGAAGAATATCCTGAATAACCTTTCCATCTGCTTCCTCTCCTATTGGAGCGCCGACCGCAAAACGCGTGGCGGACGTCAGTTGATTCCTTTCTTCCTCAAGTCATAGCAATCCATGCAACGGAAGACTTCCAATCCATAAACTGGTGTCTTTTCGTCACTTTCGCAAATACGCAGACGATTTCCCGTATCCAGCTCGAAGCTGTTCGGGTCGTTGTCCGCCACAAGCACGGCAGGGCCGCGCAGAAGTTCCACTGTCAATTGTGAATTGGCGGGGATGATGACATGGCTGATCAAATCCATTGCGTTGTTGAACGCCACGCCCAGTCCGACCTGGAACGTGCCGTGTGTGATGCTTTGGAAATAGCCCGTGCTTCCGAACGGCGTCGATACCACGAGGCTGTCAGCCACGACTTGGCTCCGCAGCAGTTCGCCGTTCGCCCAGATACGATACCGTATCGCGCTTGCAATCAGCTTGCGCGAAAGCACGATGTCGTTGATACCACATAACTTGTGCCCGTCATCCGTCGTCGCGATCATCTTCGAGAGCAGCGTTTCGGAAAGTTCTCCGTTGAACAGCTTCTCCAACGTGGTCATCTCCGAATGGCGCGGGCATTTTGGATTCTGCCGCATATCGCGGATCGGGCATTTGGGCACCCCTGGAAAATCGCGCTCCGCACCTAGCAACGACCCGTCGCCGCCGTATGATATCACCAAATCCGGCTCGCTATCGACCAGTTCCACGGGAAACATCCGCAGCAATGGGCGCAAATCGTCCAAGTTCCGCCCGACGATTTTTATTCTGTAATGATCTTTATTGAATAATGTATGTGACATTTGTCAAACACTCCGTTATCTTCTGCACTCCCATCCCCTTTGATCCCTCGTATCCCTATTATAAAGATAATCCCTTTACGGCTAAAAGCAACTTCTCGTATTTTTCCAGCCTCAGAAACCTGCCTTGAACAACGTCTCCATCGTCACGCCGCTGTGTTTTTCATCGCCTTGCAACTCCAACTGCCGCAACACAAACTTGCCCAGCATATCCGTCTCTAAATTTACAGGCTCTCCCGTCCGCAGTTCGGAGAGATTTGTCTCCGCCCATGTGTGCGGAATGATACGTACGGCGAAATCCGTCCGCGAAAGAGATGCAATCGTCAACGACACGCCGTTTACTGCGACGCTTCCCTTCATGACGACTTGCCCCGCCACCTCTGTTGGCAACGCCACACGTAATTCGTAGTCATCCTCAACTCTCCCGATATCAAGAACTTCTGCACGGCAATCGATATGCCCGCTGACAAGATGTCCTCCCAGACGATCCCCTAGCCGCAATGCCCTCTCCAAGTTCACCTTACGGCCAATGCTCGTACCGAGATTACTTCTGTTCAGCGTCTCACTTAACACATGGAATGACAGCCCCCCATTCGTCCAGCCTGTCAATGTAAGGCAGACGCCGTTCACCGCGATGCTCTCCCCAAGCTCCAGCTCATCGACAGGCAGACCGCAACGTACAAGCAATTCCGCAGACTTGCCCGTCCGTGTCATGCTTGACAGCACTCCCATCGTTTCAACTAATCCCGTAAACATATATGTTCCTTATTATTATGACTAATCTTTCTGCGCATCCAAAGCGGCGGTGACCAGCAGATCATCTCCGATTCTCCGTACACGCCATTCTTTCAACGGCAGGCTTTCCTTCAACGCTAGTGGATCCTCCCATCCCACGACAGGACGGCTTCCACGACCTCCCAAAATCTTCGGCGCTATGAAAAAGTCTATCTCATTGACAATCCCTGCTTTCAATGCGCAGCCCGCCAGTTCGCCACCGCCTTCCATGAGCAGCGACATCATCCCGCGACCGCCAAGTCCATTCAGGAATGCCTTCCATTCATCCGTTGTCACAGGCTTCGCTAATTCCACAGGTCCGCCATTGCCGTTCAGCAACTTGCAGCCATCTGGAAGCGACGGCTTCGATGTCCACACAATCCGTGTCGGCTGGCGTTTCCAGCCTTTAGGCTCCCGCACGACTAGTTCTGGGTCATCTTTGCGGACTGTCTCGCCACCGACCATCACCGCATCGCTTCCACGACGTAATTTCTGGACGTATCGCCTTGCCGTCTCGCCTGTTATCCATTTGGAATCGCCGTTCGCCGTCGCAATCTTCCCATCCAATGTCATCGCCATCTTCAGGCGGACGTAGGGGCGTCCTGTCGATATCCACCAGAAGAATGCCGCGTTTAATTCCAAGCATTCTTTTTCACAAATTCCTGATATGACGTCGATTCCAGCCTCGCGCAATATCGCGAGGCCACGTCCTGCGTGTTTGGGGTTGCAATCCGTGCAACCGACGACGACACGTCGTATTCCCGCACGTTTGATCGCCTCCGTGCATGGCGGTGTCCTCCCAAATGTACAGCAAGGCTCCAACGTCACATAAAGCGTTGCGCCAACGGTATTCTCTCCTGCATCCGCCAATGCGTTCGGCTCTGCGTGCGGCAACCCCGCACCATGATGGTAGCCACGCCCGACAATCACGCCGTCTCTTACGACGACAGCGCCGACCATCGGGTTGGGGCTTGTCAGCCCCCAGCCTTTCCGCGCCTCTTTCAGCGCCTCTTTCATCATGGATTCATCAATGGTCATCGAACGGTTTACTCCTCGTCCTGTACTGCTTTCATGCCGTCCAAAGCAAAATCACACATATCGATTAACTGCTGGCGTTCAACGCTTTCCATCAAAGTAATGCGAAGTGTCGCCGTCTCAAGCAGCGCATACAACTCTTCCGTTGCCATCAGGCAGTCCATCCGCCGCAGCTCTCCGTTGTTGATGCCCTCCCTCACAAGCCGCATCAGTACACGGTAAAATCCTATTGTATGGAGTCTTACGCGTTTGCTCGTCGGTTCGCTGCTCCGCCGCAGCTTAATCAGATACTCCACGACTGTCTGCATCAATTGCGGCGATTTGAACATCATGTCGATCAACTGTGTCATGATCAGGCGGATTTTTTCCACTACGCTCAAATTCGGAAAATCACGCACGCCGTTCTGAAAATCCACGCCAATTTCTTCGACAAGCATTTTCAATGCCTTGTCGAATATTTCACGTTTGTTTTTAAAGTACTTATAGACGGTTGTTCGCCCAAGTCCTGTAAAATCAGCTATTTGTTGATATGTAACGTTTTCATAGCCACGTTCGGTTATCAGTTTCAGCGACTTTTTTAGGATTTCCTCGCGGCGCTTTTCGTGGTTTATCATCGCACTCACCATCAACCCTTTTTCAATAAAGAAAATACAGAAGCGGAAACCGACGACAGCGATGTCCGCGCATTACGCAACGCCTCCTCCAATGAACAAACTTTTGACACACATCCGAAACACGCGTCAAAAACACCTCTCAACGCTTTCACATTACCAGCTAACGCACCTGATATCAATACACAACGAATGCCGCGACTATGTGCGTAGGAGGCCACCACCGCCGGCAGTTTCCCGCACAATGTCTGCTCGTCCGTTCTTCCTTCGCCTGTGATGACGGCATCCGCGCCGTCCATCGCTTCGGGAAGTCCCGTCAGCTCCGCGACAAGACGTGCTCCCGATGACATCGTCGCACCGCACAGCGTACGCAGTCCAAAGCCCAATCCTCCCGCCGCGCCGTCACCTTTTTCACGGGCGTTTTTTTCTCCACCGACCAGCAGTTCCGCCCAATGCGACAAACCTGTATCCAATTCTGCAACCATCTGCGGCGTAGCACCTTTCTGCGGCCCGAAGACTGCTGCCGCACCATGCTCGCCACACAATGGATTCGTCACGTCGCTCGCCACGCAAAAAACGCATTCCTTTAAACGCGGGTCAAGCCCATCTAGTTCAATGCGAACGACTTTCAGCAAATCGCCGCCTCGACCGTCCAGCTCACGCCCATTGGCATCAACTAGTCGTGCCCCCAATGCGACCGCCATGCCCGCGCCGCCATCTGTCGTTGCACTTCCGCCGATGCCGACCGTTATCCGCCTGCATCCCGCGTCCAACGCCGCCGCAATCAGTTGACCAGTTCCGTAAGTGGATGTCAACAAGGGATTTCGTTCATCCTTTGACAGACGTTCAAGACCGCTGGCCTGCGCCATTTCCACAAAAGCCTCGCCGTTGGGCAGCAACGCATAGCTTGCCTCCACGGGGCGCCCCAGCGGATCGCGGACAAGCAGCGTTTCGCGCCGTCCGCCTGTCGCCGACAGCACGGCCTCCAGCGTGCCTTCACCGCCGTCGCCCATTGGAAAACTGTGGATTTCCACATCTCCAAATTCCTGTCGTGCGGCATCTTCCAATATTGTACAGACCTCCATGCTGCTTAAACAGTCTTTGAATGAATCTGGTGCCAGAATGATTTTCATGCCGTTCCTTGTATGATGAATATCGTCAATGCGTCAACGCATAGACGACGATGTTCGTCCCCAACTGAGTGTAGAACGTATGCGCGAAATCGCTGATTTCACGGCTTCCATAATAACGGAACACGCGCCACCGACCGCCTGGTTCGTTAGCCCAAGATGGCATTGCCTGTTCCTGACAGTAGATGACATCCTTTCCGCCGTCTTCTCGTGCCACTTCAAATCGTGCACCGCCGTATGCCGCTGTCTCTAGATACGACGAAAGCCCTTTCGTGTCCTCCAAGACACGAAAACGGATTGTCGAATCCCATTGTCCCAAGCTGTTTTTCCCCCAGCCCATCGACACAATCGGCGTCGCCAAAACCGCCACGCGCCCCTTTACGCGCAAAACCGCCGCCGCATACGTGCCATCGGGCCATTTTTCCTGTTCCGTGTAGGATTTCACGGTATCGGGAAGAAGCGACGTATCTGGCAGCCCTGCATAGAACACCCTATATAGCTCATCAGAACGCCTAAGTGTCTGGAATTCAAGGTTGGGAAATACAGGCTTGAAGGCCTCCTGCAACGCGGGGCTGGCCTCCCACTCCGCATAGCTGTGATGCTGCCCCAATTCAGGACGCTCTCGCAGAAACGCCGCCGTTATGCCGGAATCCACATAAAGGAAACCGCCACGCTCCAAATAGCCGCGCAGATTTTCAGTTTCTTCAGGCGTGAACGTCCAGTCGATGCGATCCGCAAAATTGACATAGACGAAAGGCAGCGACATCAGCCGCTCATCCGCAAAGCTCGTCAGTACAACGGGATCGTCCGACACATTCGCCGTCGTTGTCTTGCGGATGTGCCGCAGCAACGATGGCAGCGCGTTCGGATAAAAACTGCGATGGAGACCGCCGCCGACCACCAACTGACCGACACGTATCTCGTCGCCGACCGCCGCCGTGACGTCTTCCGCAAACGCCCCGCTAATCAACGCCAGCAACCATAGATATGTCCAAAATGTTTTCATTTTTCAAAAACTCTATGTGAAAAGGCTTTTATTCCTATTTATAATTTATCCCATACTTTGCAAATTTCCTGTTTTTTCCACGTCAAATGCTATTCAATGTTATAGTTGCTAGAAAAAATATTGCTATTTTTTTTATGAATAAACTTGAACTCTCGTAAAATTAGGCTATCATAAAGATGATGGATTGTAAATCTGACATTTTCATAGCCTTAAAACGATTTCTTCACAGGAGTGCAGCTTCATGAAAGGACTCACAGACAAACAACAGGAAATTCTGGATTTCATCTCCGAATTCACACGGCAGGAGGGCATGGCTCCCACCATCTATGAAATCAGCACGCATTTTGAAATCAAGTCCGCAACCGCCTTTGCGCATGTCCGTTCCCTGCAACGGAAGGGATATGTCAACCGCTCCTCCAAGGCACGCAGCCTCACGTTGCTCAACGCAGAACGCCCGAAGCATTTCTCCCTCTCCCTCAGTGTACCGATTCTCGGCCGCATCTCCGCTGGCGCCCCGTTGCTTGCAGAAGAAAACATCGAACGCAAAATCACATTGGATCCCAATTTCCTCCCGAAAGGCATTGGCGGCCATAAGTTGTTCGGCCTCACCGTCCACGGTGAATCCATGAGGGATCTCGGCATTCTGGACGGCGACATCGTCATCGCCAAGCAGACCAACGAAGCCTCCATCGGCGACATCGTCATCGCCCTCGTTGAAGGCGAAGAGACCACCGTCAAGTCCCTCTATATCACGGACAACCAGTGGGAGCTCCGCCCCGCCAACAAAGACTACAAGTCCCGTTTCTACCCGCTGGACAAACTCTCCATCCAGGGCGTCGTCGTCGCCCTCCAACGCTGCTATTGAGCGTCTTTTCTTCGCCGCGATTTGGAACATTCCAAAAACGTGCTATTTTTCAAATGAAAGGGGAGGGCGCACTCCGCGCCGCCGCTGCCCATGAAGATGCAGAGGCTTTGCCTTCTGCAATAGGAGGAGACCACCCCGCCCACTGCAAGAATCCGCAAAAGGGAATACCATGATTGCGCAACTCACAGGCATCGTCATCGAAGCGAATTTCACAAGTGTCATTTTGGACGTAAATGGCGTCGGGTACGACATCGCCATCCCGCTTTCCACATTTGACAAGCTTCCTCCGCAGGGCCAGAAGGCCACGCTGAAGACAGTCATGGCCGTCCGGCAGGACGATGTGCAGCTCTATGGCTTCTTTACGGATGCGGAAAAAGCGCTTTTCAAAATGCTTACGGCGGAAGTCAGCGGAGTCGGCCCGAAGCTCGCCCTCAGCGTGCTCAGCTCCATGTCCGTATCGGATTTCGCGACGGCCATCCTCTCGGCGGACATCAAGCTTCTCTCGAAAATCTCAGGAGTCGGTAAACGCACTGCCGAACGCATGATCGTCGAACTAAAAGACAAAGTGACAAAAATCACCAGCGTCAATGTCGCCGCTGTCGCGACGGCGGCATCCAAGGATGTGCCGCAGGAGGCGCAGGATGCAATTTCCGCTCTTGAAACCCTTGGTTTCAAGAAAGATGCAGCTTCCAAGGTCGTTCTCAAACTCGTCGAAGAAGCCGCACCGTCCGTTCCATCCGCCGAATCCCTTATCCGAAAGGCTCTTTCCGCGCTCAACTCTTAAACGACACTCATGCCATCCGAACGTTTCATCACATCCGAATTGAACGCCCGCGAAGAATCCTTCGAAACTCCGCTGCGTCCGCAGCGGTTCGAAGATTTCCCAGGACAGGACCGTGTCAAGGAACGCCTCCAAATCATGACGGAGGCCGCAAAATCCCGCAATGAACCGCTTGCACATATCCTGCTCTGCGGTCCGCCTGGACTTGGCAAGACAACGCTTGCCAATATCATCGCAAATAACGTTGGAGCCGATATCAAGGCCACTTCAGGACCTGTCATCGAAAAGCCAGGCGACCTGGCGGGGCTTCTTACAGGCCTGAAGGAGGGGGATGTCCTCTTCATCGATGAAATCCACCGTCTCCCCATGCAAATCGAGGAATACCTCTACTCTGCCATGGAGGATTTCGTCATCGACATCATGCTCGAACAGGGCGTCGGAGCACGCTCCGTCCGCCTCAACCTGCCGAAATTCACGCTCATCGGCGCCACGACTCGGCAGGGCAAGCTTTCCGCACCGCTTCGCTCCCGTTTCACCATGACGTGCCGTCTGGATTATTACAAGGCTGAAGAACTTGCACGAATCTTGAATCGGACGGCGCAAGTCCTTGGATTCAAGGCAGAACAGGATGGACTTGACGTCATCGCCAGACGATCCCGCGGCACCCCCCGCATCGCCAACAATCTCATCAAATGGGTGCGTGACTTTGCACAAGTCAAAAAGCAGTCCATCATCTCGGCCGACATCGCAGACCAAGCTCTCACCATGCTCGACATCGATCCGGACGGTCTTGATGAAATGGACAACCGCATCCTCGAAGCCATTATCGTCCGGTTCAAAGGTCATCCCGTCGGCTTGAAGAACCTTGCCGTCGCCGTGGGCGAAGAGGAAAGCACCATCGAAGACGTCTATGAGCCGTATCTCATTCAGGAAGGCTATCTTATCCGTACGCCGACAGGCCGTCTGGCAACGGACAAGGCTCAACGCCGATTCGGCATCGTTCCCACGGAAAACCATCCCGCCCGTCCGCCGTCGGACGGGCAGCCCTACCAGCCCGAACTCTTCTGATTCTATCTTTTTATCCATTTTATCTCTTTTATTCCCATTATGAAAAGCATGACAGGTTATGGACGCGCCACCGCCGATGAAGGCGGCAACCACGTCACAGTTGAAGTTTCTGCCGTCAATTCGCGCAAACAAGTGGATATGCGGTTCACCATCCCGCGCGAACTCGGCATGATCGAGCCGTCCCTCCGCAGGATCATTCTTGAAAAGCTCTCCCGCGGAACATTGCAAGTCGTTGTCTCATACAAGCTTGATCCAGAGGCTAAAGCCGCTGTGCAGTCCATCGACCACGACAAGTTTGCCGCTGTCTTCTCCGAACTCTCCGCTCTTGCCAACGACAACTGCATCGAGCCGCCGACCATCCGTGAAATACTTCTCGTGCCTGGCGTCATCGTCGATTCCTCCTCCGACAACAGCGAAAATCTAAAGAAACTCGCCGCCAAGGCGTTGGAGGCGGCGTTGGTCGATTTGGACAATGCACGCATCGCCGAAGGGCAACGTCTCAAGGCCGACCTCCTGCAACGTGGCCGCAATCTGAAAGAACTCGTCGATAAAATCGCCGCACGTGCAGACGATGCCGTCATCCTCCAGAAGAAGAAATTGCAGGAACGAATCGCAACGCTCGGCATTGAATTGCAGACAGATGACGAACGTCTCGCCAAAGAGCTCGCATTCTACGTCGAGAAAGCCGACATTACGGAGGAAACCGTCCGGCTACAGTCCCATCTTGTTCAATATGAACAACTTTTGGATAGTGATGATGATCCAGGCCGCAATCTTGATTTTCTCGGCCAGGAGATGAACCGTGAAGCCAACACCCTTTCCGCCAAGACGGCGGACATGGATATCGCGGGCTATGCCCTCAGCCTCAAGACAGAGCTGAACCGCATCCGCGAACAAATCATGAACATCGAATAACCTATGAAATTCACGCTTCCATTCACAGAAAAGGACGTCCGTTCGCTGAAGCTCGGCGATTCCGTTGAAATCACAGGCACGATTTTCACCGCTCGCGATGCCGCCCATCAGTATATCGTCTCTCATCCCATCTTGGAAGAGCCCGCTCCGAATCTGACGAATGCCGTCATCTATCACTGTGGTCCCGTTGTCTTCCGCGATGCGGACGGCAAATGGCATGTTACTGCCGCTGGTCCGACAACATCCTCCCGTGAAGAACCTTACGAAGCCATGCTTATCGAAAGATTTGGCATTAAGGCTATCATCGGGAAGGGCGGAATGGGACCGAAGACGGCGGAAGCCTGCCGAAAATTCGGCTGTGTCTATCTCCATGCTGTTGGCGGTGCGGCTCAGATTCTTGCTGCCGCCGTCGTGAATATTCCAAACGTCTATTACTACGACCAATTCGGGGCTCCCGAAGCCATCTGGCAGTTTGAGGTAAAAGACTTTCCAGCTGTCGTCACGATGGACGCCAACGGCAATAGTCGCCATGCGGATGTCAAACAGCATTCACAAGTCGCTCTGAATGCGCTTCTTAACTGATTTTCTGCCATGCCGGAAACCTCTCCTGACTATACGCTTCTCATCAAACCGGCAAGTGGAGATTGCAATCTCCATTGCGATTATTGCTTCTACGCATGTAAATGCCTCCTCTATCCAAATGGCTCACGCCGCATGGCGGAAGCAACTCTCAAGCGCTTGATTGAGAGCTATTTCGGGCGTTCACAGACCGAATACACATTCGCCTGGCAGGGCGGCGAACCCACGTTGATGGGACAGGATTTCTATCGAAACGCCGTCGAAATCCAGAACAGTCTCAAACCTGCAAATGCTACCGTTCGCAATGTCCTCCAGACCAACGGCGTCCTGCTCAATGACGAATGGGCCAAGTTCTTGCATGACAATGATTTTCTCGTCGGCGTCAGTCTGGATGGTCCAGCTGCGTTGCATGACCGCTATCGCCGCCACGTTAATGGACATGGCAGTCAGATGGAGGTTATGACGGCACTTAAATGCCTGAAAAAACGCAAAGTCGAGACGAACATCCTCACTCTTGTTTCCGAAGCAAATTGCCGTAATGCCACCCAAATCTACAAGTATTTAAAGGACAATGGCTTTAAATACCATCAATACATCGAATGCGTTGAATGCGACGATGCCAATCAGCCGCTTCCCTTCTCACTCAAACCAGGCCAATGGGGCAGCTTTCTTTGTGATTTGTTTGACGCATGGTATCCCAACGATGTCACCGTCATCTCCATCCGCCTTTTCGATTCCATCGTCTCACGTCTCGTTACAGGACTGCCCACCGTCTGTCCCATGGGCGGCAATTGTTGCAACTACCTAGTCATCGAGCACAACGGCGATGTGTATCCCTGCGATTTCCACGTCCTCCCTGAATGGAAGCTTGGCAATGTCATGTCGGACAGTCTCCGCGAACTTTTCAATTCACCTAAGTTCCTATCCTTCGGGCAGAAGAAACAGCCTGACAATCCAAATTGCCTTTCATGCCGCTATTCTAAACTCTGCATGGCGGATTGCCCGAAACACCGCCGTTTCACGCATGACCGCCGCAGCGCCCTCTGCCAAGACTGGCTCGCATTCTACGACCACACCATCACTCGCTTCGAACAGCTTGCGGCATGGGTGAAAACGCGTTGACCATTCCAAAATCAGCGGTTCTTTTCTTGGAGTTGTGCGTATTTTGCATCGATCTCCTGCATGTTGAAACGCGTGCAGACAACGGAATGCAGCCGTTCGTCGTCCCAATGCTTCGTGTAGGTCGTGCAGAGGATGGTGCCGTCGGGCAGGAGCTCCACGCCTGAATAACCTGTGTCGCAAGCGGGCCAGCCGCCACGGCCACAGTGGTGCAGCAGATGGATTCTGAACTGCCCGGGCCGTCCGTTGCGAATGTCGTCGTATGTTCCCACCCACGCCATGTACTGACCGTAGGTGGAGGATCCCAGCGCCCTGTCGCGGAAAGCTATAAGCCAGCGACCATCAGGCAGTTGAATGCCTTCGTGACGATCGCCAGACAGCCCCCAGCAAGTATCTTCCGGCTCTGTCCACGTCTGGCCTTCATCGCGGCTGAAGCACATCATGCTGCGGGCGGTGTGGCGGTTTTCGCGCATCAGCAGACATATCTCCGCGCCGTCAGGCGAGCGTAGCGCGAATGGTTCGCAGAGATTCTTCTGCTCCTTATGTGCGACTATTTTTGCGGGCGACCACGTGAAGCCGCCGTCTTTCGTAATGGACATCCAAATATCCTGATCGTCGGTCGGACGGTCAGTCTTCACTTCAGGATTGGTGCGGATTTGTCCGAATAGGGCGCTCGTGCCGTCCTTCAATTGGATGAAACCAGTCGGCGGCATGCCAGCGCTCAATTTTGCGGGCGGCATTTCATACCAGCTTTCGCCGTCGTCGCGGCTCATGAGAATGCCCATGCCGCCTTTCTTTGCGCTGAAGATGCAAAGGCGGCGTTCCGCGCCGTCAGGCGTATAGACGGCTTGAAGAGTAGGGCAGTTGCGATGCGTCGCGGCGTATGCGGCGGGCAGGATGTCATCCAACCGCTTCCATGTCTTGCCGCCATCGTCCGAACGCGCCATCGGGCCGCATGGTCCGCCATGCTGGAATGTCCATACGCAGATAATCGACTTGCCGTCTTTCGTCAGAACTGTCGTCGGGTGGCCTTGATAGACATCCGGCGTACCCATGGCGATGACCTTCTGGCGGAATGTCTCATGGGATATATCGACAATCGGCAGTTCGTCATGGCATTCCTTCTTGATTTCCTTCGGTCGAGTTCCGTCAGGCGAGACTTGAGCCAAATCCGCAATCTCTTCGTCCGACATGCGCCGTACCTCGTAAGTCACGTTGCCAAGGCAACCTTCGAATGGACGGTCACCGTTCTTCGACGAATTGCCGAGCCATGCGGTCCCGCCTGCAAATGGTTTCGGCACGGGTTTATCGACAGGGTGGACTTCCGCGTCCTTTCCGTTGATGAAAAATCGCGGCAAGCCTTCATCGTATGGCGAATGGCTGCCCATCGTCACCGCGACATGTGTCCACTGCTTCATCTTGAACAGATTGCCGAAGCTCCAAGAGCTGGTGGCGCCGTTTCCGCGAAAACCCAAAGTCAGTCCTACCCAACCATTTTCACCGATGACTGGATGCAGATAGAAAGCGGGGCCGTCGATGATTCGCGGATACGGCTTGTCGCCTTTGCCCCATCCGTCAACGCGCACCCATGTTGCGAATGTAACCTCCTGTGACTCAGCTACTTGAATCGGTTCTCCAGCATCCCGTTCACCATTAAAACTCTTCACGTCCGCCATCGCGCCCAAGCTGCACAGGCAAAGCGCGGCGGTTCCCAGCAATCGCAGATTATAGCTCATCTCTTTTTTCCATATTATTAGGTATGCGTCAACCACTTGCTTCATCAAATATTCCAGACTCAATATACAGCCTCATCAACCTTTTTCCAACTTGCCGCCAAGCAACCATCCGGTCGTAAATGGGGCACAAGTGCCATCCCAAGCCCCCTTTTTACATATTTTGGCAAATCTTGAGATTATCCCCTCCTTTTTACATTTTTTTGTCATCGTGATTTCTTGAACTTTCATGTTCATGCTCTAATGTTAAAAGTTATTACATTTTCTGTACAACACCATCATGCAAGAGGATTCATAATGTCCAGCGAAACCATCGACATGAGCTGCAACGAGCTCGTGAAAAAACTCCAGAAGCCCAGTTCGCAATTCACGAAGAACGACATCGTTTCATTCATCCGTGATAATGACATCCAACACGTGAATTTCATGTATCCAGCTGGAGACGGAAGACTTAAGACGTTGAATTTCGTCATCAACAATGCCGACTACCTTGATGAAATCCTGACCTGTGGCGAACGCGTTGACGGCTCCAGTCTCTTTACGTTCATCGAAGCCAGCAGCAGCGACCTCTATGTCGTGCCGAAATTCAGCACAGCGTTTGTCGATCCGTTCGCGGAACTGCCCACGCTCTGCATGCTGTGCTCGTTCTTCAACAAAGACGGCGAACCACTTGCCAGTTCCCCCGAATACACGCTCCACAAGGCGTGCGAACAGTTCAAAAAAGAGACGGGAATGGAGTTTCAGGCCATGGGCGAACTCGAATACTATGTCATCGCGCCAGAATCGCCGTTCTTCCCCGCCTCCGACCAGCGCGGATACCATGAATCGGCCCCATACGCCAAATTCAACGAATTCCGCCAGCAGTGCATGCTCTACATCGCCCAGGCGGGCGGTCTGATCAAATACGGCCATTCGGAAGTCGGCAACTTCACGCTTGACGGCATGACCTACGAGCAGAATGAAATCGAATTCCTCCCATGTCCTGCGGAAGATGCCGCCAACCAGCTCACCATCGCCAAGTGGGTCATCCGCAATCTCGCCTTCCAATATGGATACGACGTCACATTCGCGCCGAAGATCACGACGGGCAAGGCGGGATCCGGCATGCACATCCACATGCGCATCATGAAGGACGGCGTCAACCAGATGCTGAAGGACGGCGTCATTTCAGACACAGCGAAACGCTTCATTTCAGGCATGATGAAACTCGCTCCCTCCATCACCGCCTTCGGCAACATGAATCCAACGTCATATCTCCGTCTCGTCCCACACCAGGAGGCCCCCACGAACGTCTGCTGGGGCGACCGCAAC
>JAGCSE010000132.1 GCA_017964325.1 Victivallales bacterium
AACTGAACAATGGCGTGCTGTTTCTCGTGAACAAGGAGACGACGCTGGCGGGAACGTCGGGCCGTGTGAGAATCGAAGTAGGCTATGGTCTGGAAGGTGCGCTGCCTGACAGCGTGTGCGGACGTCTTCTCGACGAGAAGACGTTGCCTGCGTGGGACAAGAAGGAGTATGGCCGCGGGATTGTGGATGGCTACATGGAGCTTGTGCGCAGGACGGCGATAGAGTATTCGCTGGATTTGCCGAGTGACTTGATGGAGGCAACTGGTATGGCACCAATTTGGTGCGATGTCGTCCAACGGCCTGATGGAGCGGGATATGTGTTTGATATCGAACATGTAATGGATGATGAAAAACAGAAGGTTCTGAATGATATATGTGAAGAAATGCAGACGTTGGCGAACATGCAGCTCTATATTGTGACGGCGGATTGCCATGGTGAAAATCTGGATTTGTATGCGCGGTCGTTGATTCGCTCATGGGGGCTGCCGGCGGATGAGGAGACGCGCATGGTGGTACTGCTGTTCGACACGGGGCGGACAGGTGAGCCGAAGCCGGAAGATGCGATGATTTTGAAGGGAAGCCGGGCAATGCAACAACATGGACTTATGATGGCCACGATGGTGACGGGTGCGTCTTCGTATGGCGAAAGTCAGTGGAAGAAAAAGGATTACGGATACAGTTTCTATCGCGTCGCACTCTGTGTGGCCGAACGCCTTGTGAATAGTTTTGAACTGAAACTCAGTAAAGAGAACAAGAAAGCTTTTTCGGAGATCCATCCATGGTATGAAATGGTGTTGGGGGTTATCATGGGTTTCTTTTGCTGTCTGGTGCTGCCTTGTTTGGCACTTTGGCAATTCATTGCGCCGTTGTTTGGTTGGGCTGGCGATTTTCTTGGCGGAGGCGGTTTCAGTGGTGGTGGTTATGGTGGAGGTGGTTCAAGTGGTGGAGGCGGTTCAAGCGGTGGAGGAGGCGGCTTCGGCGGCGGCCGTTCGGGAGGCGGAGGAGCGTCGAGATAAATTCACAATTAATAATTCACAATTAATAATTCACAATTAATAATTCACAATTAATAATTCACAATTTACAATTAAACGATTTTGTGGAAAAAAGTAGTGCAAGAAGTTTTAGATAAAGGATTATGCTTCGATTTGAATCTCCATGGTGTTTGCTGGCATTGATAGTGCCCGTCAGCTTGTGGGCGTGGCGGTGGTGGCGCCGTCGCCGCAAGGCAGGCGTGCGCTTTTCGTCGGTGTCGCATGCGAAGCTGGCGGGGAATTCGTGGCGTCAGCGCCTGCAATGGCTGCCGACGGCGTTGGGTGATGTTGCGTTGATACTTTTGGTCGTTTGCCTTGCGCGGCCGCAGTCAGGCAACGAACGCATCCACGACGTCAGCGAAGGCATTGCAATCGAGATGGTTCTGGACCGTTCAGGCTCCATGGGGCAGGAGTTGAATTTCGAGGGGCGGGACAGGACACGGCTGGAGGTTGTGAAAGAAATCTTCCAGCGGTTTGTGTATGGTGATGGAAAGAGTTTGGAGGGCCGTCCGAACGATTTGATCGGCATCATTTCATTTGCGAGATATGCGGAGACGGCCTGTCCTTTGACGTTGAGCCAGAAGGTGTTGAAAGTGCTGGTCGAAAAAATAGATTTGGCGCGAGACCAGTCGGAGGACGGGACGGCGATTGGCGAGGCATTGGCTTTGGCGATCGCCCGGTTGCATACGGCGGACGAAACGCTGGCGAAGCAGTTGAAGAAGCAGAAAACGGACTACCATATCAAAAGCAAGGTCATTATTTTGCTGACGGATGGTGAAAATAATTATGGTCGCAAGGTTGAGTCAGTTATTGATTTGGCGGTCAAATGCGGCGTGCGCGTACATGTCATAGGCATCAGCGGCAATGGGATGATGGTCGTGCAAACACCATTTGGGAAGAAGAAGTTGCCTGTCCGTCAGCCACCGCTGGATACACGTGAGCTGAAGGCGCTTGCGGAGAAGACAGGCGGTTCGTTCCAGATGGCCACGACGTCGGAACGCTTGCTTGAAATCTACGGCGACATCGACAAGATGGAGCGCACGAAGATTGAAACGATACGGTTTGTGGATTACAAGGAGTTGTTCCAGCCATTGGCGCTGACAGCGCTCGGGCTGGTTGTTCTAAAATTGCTGCTGGAGGCGAGCCTGCTCAGAAGGCTGCCGTGATTTTTGCACAGGGCGGAGCCTGTGCATCATCATGCTGCGGAGCTTGCGCATCATCATGCTAAAGAAGGTTTTATATGCACGGAATTTGGCAATCCATTGATATGCTGCATTTGTTGTGGCTACTGCCGTTTCTGCTGATTGTGTTCATATTGGACGGGCAGCGGCGGAAGGCGTTGCTGGGCAAATTGGCGGTAGTTCCAGAACTGTTGTCGCGGATGACGGAAGGCGTGAACTGGACGGCGCGGCGTTGGAAGAAAGCGTTGGTGCTGTTGGGGTTGGCATTTCTGATTGTTGGTTTGGCGCGGCCGTCGTGGAATCCGACGCGGCGTGATTTGCGCCGTCGTGGCCGTGATGTGGTGTTCGTTTTGGACGTCTCAAAGAGCATGCTGGCGGACGATTTGAAGCCGAGCCGTCTCGAACGTGCGAAGCTTGCCATCAGCGATTGTCTGGATGTCATGGACGGTGACCGCGTAGGACTGGTCGTCTTCGCGGGAACGTCAATTGTAAAGTGCCCGTTGACCATGGATTACGGCTTTTTCAAGATGATGTTGGACGATGTCGATGTGAACAGCGTGGCGCGCGGTGGCACGATGATCGGCGATGCCCTGCGGAAGGTTATGGACGAGGCGTTCGACGATCAGGAGCGGCAGTTCAAGGATGTCGTCTTGATTACGGACGGCGAAGACCAGGGGAGCTTTCCTGTGGAGGCGGCGGAGAAATTGGCGGAACGCGGGATGCGGCTGATCGCGGTCGGTCTCGGCGACGAAACGGCCGGCACGAGCATCATGGCTCCCGACGAAGACGGTCGCAAGCATGTCGTGAAATACAAGGGAGAAGTCGTGCGCAGCAAGCTCGACGGCGAAACGCTGAGGAAAATGGTCGCCAAGACGCGTGACGGGCGATACTTGCCGGTTGCGACGAGCGATTTTGATTTGGGTGGCGTCTATATGTCGTTGATAGCGGGGGAGGAAAAGCGGGATTTGGAGGAAAAGTCGGTGGAGATTTATGAAGAAAAGTTCCAAATTTTTCTTGCGGCGGCATTTGTGCTGTTGGTCGGTGCGGAGCTTATAGTGGACAGGAGGCGGAAATGAAGGCGCGTCACTTGTCAATGAAATTGATGCTGATGCTGATGGCGACGACGATGATCGCTGTGGCGCAGGATATGTCATTTGATGGATTGTTGAAAGATGGTGTAACATCTTATAAGAAAGGCGACTACAAGGCAGCTTCGGAGAAATTCGAAGATGCTGGCAAACTGCGTCCTGACGATGCGCGGGTAAAATACAACGAGGCGTTGTCGCGCTACATGAACGCGGAGTACGACAAAGCGCGGGAAGGTTTCCAACGTGCGTTGGAGAAGGGATTTGCGGAAGACGATGCGTTCAAGGCGAGATGCGAACTGGGCATCGGCAACTGCCATTATCGCGAAAGCGTACAAAAAAAGGATGAGGCGAAGGACAAGCCGTTGCAGGAGCAGCTTGAGGCGGTGAAAGAAGCCAAGGCGTCATGTGACCAAGGCATTGAATCATACAGGGATGCCATTCGTCATTCACAGAAGCTGAAGAATGCGAAGGATAATTTGAAAACCGCAAGGCAGCACAGGAAGGAGCTTGTGAAGAATTTGCGGCTCTTGGAGGAAGAGCTGAAAAAACAACCACAGCAACAACAGCAGCAAAACGATCAGAAACAGGATGGCGAAAAACAAGACGGCCAGCAGCAACAGCAAGGCGACCAGAAGCAGGAAGGCCAGCAGCAAGAAGGTGAACAAAAGGAAGGCGAGCAGCAACAAGGCGAGCAACAGCAGGAAAGTGCTGAACAGCAATTGGATGAGTTGGCGAAGCAGCAGGCGCAGGCCGCCGAGAAGAACGAACAGGGCCAGCAAAGCCAGCAGCAGGCCGCCGACGAGCAAAAGGATATCAGCGACAAGACGGAACAAATGCGCAAGGCGATGGAGCAACAGCGCGAGGAGGCCGAAAAGCAGAACGGCCAGTCATCTGAAAAATCAGAGGCGGAAAAGAAGCTGGAGAAAGCACAAGAAGCCCAGAAGAAGGCGGAAGATGCGTTGGAAAAGGGAGATATGAAATCTGCCTCGGAGGCGCAGAAGGAAGCCGCAGAAAAGCTGGACGAGGCGAAGAAGGCCATGTCCGAAGGCGAAAAAAAGGATCAGGAGGAACAGCAACAGCCGCAACAGCAACCGCAGGAGGATCAGCAGGACGGCAGTGAAGAACAGATGTCCGAAATGGAGAACGATATCCAGAATATTTTGGACCAGGAGCGCAACAATCAGCGGCGGAAGCTGAAACTCTTGCGCATAAAGCCTGTCGAAAAAGACTGGTAGTTTTGAGCTAGAAGTTCTAGAAACTCTAGAAGGTCTAGAGGCGCTAGAGGCGCTAGAAGGTCTAGAGGCGCTAGAAACTCTAGAGGCGCTAGAAACTCTAGAGGCGCTAGAAATGCTAGAAATGCTGGAAAAAATGATGAAAAAGGTATTATTACTAATTTGTATTTGTTTGAGTTTTGCCTGTATAGCGCAGTTCAGTTTTCAGTTCGGCGGCGGTGCGCCACAGCGGCAGGCTCCTGTGCGGCTGGGCATCAGCTCACAGGACATATTTCTCGGCGAGACGGTGATGTTCCAGATACAAGTCTCAGTTGAGGATGGTTCAGGCGACAAGGTGGAAATGCCAGAACTCCTTGCGACAGAGGATTATACCGTTGTCCCACAACCGCCTTCAACAGGAACGAATTCGTTTACGTCCATCGTCAACGGCAAAAAGACGGAAAGCCATACGACGACCACGACCTACCAATACCAAATAACGCCAAAACATGTCGGGCAGGTGAAGCTGCCATCGCTGCCCGTGAAAGTCGGCGGAAAGACGTATCATACGCAGGAAGTGGCGATTACAGTTCGCAAAGCGGAGAAGCTTGATGATTTGAAAGTGACGATGACCGTCTCGAATCCGTCGTGCTACGTGGGCGAATCCGTCATGCTGACATGGCGGTGGGAAGTCGCCCGCGATGTAAAGGATTTCCAGTTTTCGCTGCCAGTGCTGGAGATGGATGCGTTTACGTATCCGACAGTTGAACCGCAAATCGATCAGTCGCGACTCAAGGAATATCTGTGGATTCCGCTGATGTCTGGCGAAAAACTGTTGGCCCGCCGCCGTTCGGGGCCTGGCGGGAGCACGGTGATTGAATTTTCGCAGCCGATCATCACGAAAAAAGCTGGTGAGTTTGAATTACCTGCAACCACTGTCATCTGTGCGGTTTATGACGAACGCTCTGGCCAGACGCAGCGCCGTCGCGGCGGTTGGCCGTTTGACGATGATGACGATTTCCCGTTTTTCGGGAGAGCGCGGCCTACACGCCGTGTCAGCGTGCAGTCTGACTCCGTGAAAATCACGGTGAAAGAGCTGCCGACAGCTGGGCGACCGAAGAGCTTCAGCGGAATCGTGGGGAAGTGTTCGCTGATGACGATGGCGGATCCGTTGGAGGTCAGTGTCGGCGATCCGATTCAGTTGACGTTGATTGTGAGTGGGCCTGCGTATTTGGAGACGCTTCGGCTGCCGTCGCTTGCGGAACAAGAGTCGGTGGCGTCTCATTTCAAGGTGTCGGGGGAGGATGAGCCTGGAGTCGTGGAAGGTGATGTGAAGAAATTCACGCGGGTGTTGCGTGCGAACGACACGAATGTCAAGGAGATTCCTGCGATTGAAATTAGTTATTTCGATTCGCAGACGGGGCGGTATGAAATTGCGCAAAGTCCGGCGATTCCGATGGAAGTTCATGCGGCGAAACAGATTACAGCGCAGGATGCTGAGGGGACAGGTGGTTTGGCGGCGGTTCCGAAATTTGAATCGGAAGTAAAAGTCCGCGAAGGGGGGCTTGTCAATAATTATGGCGTTCGCGAGCTGTTGGCCAACGAACGGTTGAAGACGAAAAGCCTTTTGAAAACGCCTGTTGGAATTGCCGTATTGGCTGGAATGCCAGTGCTTTATGTATTGGTTCTTGGCATTGGGCTGATTGGATTGCGGGCGAGTGACCCGTTAGCTGTGGCAAGCCGCAAAGCCTGCGGTTGCTGTCTGAACATGATTGACAAGGCGGAGAAATCTTCCGATGTGCTGTCAGGCGTGCTAGATGCGCTGCGGCAGTATCTTGGAGCGAAATTACGCATGACGGGCGATGCGTTGACGTTTGGCGATGTGAATGGTCCGCTTTGTGAACACGGAGTTGATGAATCTCTTTTGAAAGAACTAAAAGAGTTGTTCACACGTTGCGAAGAGAGTCGATATGCTGGCGGTGGCAGTCTAGACGGCATGACAGCGTGCCGTCAGGCCCGCGAACTTGTCAAGCGGCTGGAAGGCGTTATTCGCAAATGAGAGGTCAATCATGAAAAAAATCTACAGATTTTTTATAATTTTCTGTTTTTCGTCACTATTGGTTTATGGGCAGGGCGAAACATTGGCGGAGAACGAGAGGAGCCGTCTCTGCCAGGAGGCGGAGCAGTTCTTCACGGAAGGACTGGAACTGTCACGTACGGGGAAGAAAAGCGAGGCTGAAGAGGCGTTGGACAAAGCGATTGCACGTTACGAACGCGTGGCGGGAGATGAGTCGTTTGCTAACGGCAAGTTGTTCTATAATCTTGGAAATGTGTATTTTCTGAAAAATGATTTGGGGCGTGCGATTCTTAACTACCGCCGTGCCGAGCAGTATCTGCCGTTTGACAAGAAATTGCAGGACAACATGGCGTTTGCACGTTCGCGCCGAGTCGATGTGATTGAGGAACATGAGCAGAAGCGCATGCTGAAAACGTTGTTTTTCCTGCATTACGACTTGCCGTTGGTTTGGCGTGAGGGGATATTATTAGGTTGTGTGTTTCTTTTTTGGGCGGGGCTGATTGCCTTGCGATGGTGGAAAAACGGCTGGCTGAAATGGCTGACGGGACTGTCATTTGTGTTGGCTGTGGCGTTGGGCATATCGGTCTGGGCATCGTATCGTGCGATGCAGCAACAACCTGCGGTGATTGTTGCAAAAGAGGTGGATGCGCGGAAAGGTGGCAGTACGGTTTATGAAAAGAGCTTTGAAAAGCCGCTCCATGCAGGGACGGAAGTGACGCTGACGGACGACAATGGCTCTTGGGTGGAAATTCGCCTCGGCAACGGCAAGACGGGTTGGTTGCCGAAGGATGCCGTGGAAACCGTAAAGCGGTAAAGGAAGAGTTTTTTCTTTCTTTTTTTGTTGGAAAATACGAAAAAAGCCATTATTGTTAATACAATGACGTAAACCAAAAACAAAACACTGAAAACACATTAAAAAAACAAGGAGTTAAAGAGATGAGAAAAGCATTGATGTTGGCGTTGTTACTAGTGTCGTTCGGCGTGGCGAGTCATGGTTATGACACGACTCCGCTGCAGATTTCCATTTGGCCGCCAAATCTGCAGGTCGTGACATCGGACATTGATGTGTCCGGTCTGAAATTGAACCTCCCGTATGGTGGGAATGGCAGAATCGTGGGTGTCGATTTGGGTATCGCCTCCACGAGCGATAACTGCTCTGCGTTGCAAATCAACCTGTTGAACATGAGCACCGAACGCTACAGCGGCTTCCAGGTCGGTTTGTTCAACCTTTCCGGCGAGAGCGCGGGCATGCAGATTGGTCTTCTGAACTCGACGGATTCAATCGCCCCTGGGCTTCAGATTGGTTTGATCAATTCGACGGATGAAATGACGGGCGTGCAGATCGGGCTCATCAACTACACGGATTTCATGATCGGCTTCCAGATTGGTGTTGTCAACATCATCAAGGAATCCATCGTCCCGTTCTTCCCGATCATCAATTTCTGCTTCTAATCAAGCAGTCGCTTTGCTTTTGACATGGACGCCTGCAGAACCATTTTCTGCAGGCGTTTTTTTTCAGAAACTTAAGGAGACGCGTGATGAGACTCTCATGGAAATTGTTGGCATCTGGCGTGTTATTCGCAGTGCTTTCTGCCGTATGCTTCGTGGGCGTGTGGCGACGGACAGCCGCCATGAATGCACTATCAGAATACCTTGGGATGACCCATGATTTCCAGCAGCGGTTGGTGGAGCTGTCGTGGGGCCGTGACCGCCAGGAGACGGAACGCCAGTTGACGGAATTGCAGCACGTCTTCGAGACGATGGACGGACGGCCTGAAATATTAAGGGAAATCGGTGGTCGGTACAGAGGGAAGGGGAAGGTCATCCAAGGCGAACTGGCCGTCATGAAAGTGGCTGTCCAGGGTGCTAACCGCGGACAGGACGTGGGCAAAATCCGCGAGCTGTCGGAGCAGATGGGCGATTTGGCGGGGATGTGCGTCTCGCGAATCCAGGAGAACCGCCGCACCGTACGGCGGTATGGAATCGTATGGCTCGTCGGTGGGCTTGTTCTGCTTCTGCTAAACGGTGTCTGGTATTGGACGGATGTCCGCAACCGCCTGAAAAAGCTGAGTTTAGAATTGGTTGCCAACAAAGAGGACGGCGGCGTATATCAGCCGTTGCACGATATTTCGGAAATCAGCCCCGCGCTGAAGCAGTATATGGAGCGGAGCGGAAAACGCGTGCAGGGCCATGAGTTCTTCTTGGCCGAAATGAGCCATGAAATTCGCACGCCGCTGAACGGCGTCATTGGTTTTTTGAGCAATCTTGGCGCGACATCACTGAACGCGCAGCAGAAGCAATATGTGCGAATCATCGATTCCAGTGCGCGAAGTCTGCTGCACGTCATCAATGAAGTGCTCGACTATTCGAAAATCAACGGCGGTAAAATGGAACTGGAGGATGTGGCTTTTGACTTACGCGCGTTGGCGGAGGATCGGATTGCGATGGCCAGTCAGTTAGGAAAAGCTAAGGGCTTGCATTGCAGTCTGTTGTTTCCTGGACACGAGCCTGTCATCGTGAGGGGAGATGCCAACCGTTTGCGTCAGGTTTTGGACAATCTCCTGAACAACGCCGTGAAATTCACGGAACGCGGCGAAGTATGTTTGGAGATACAGCTAGGCGAGGCGGAAAACAACCAGTTGGTTGTGGATTTTGCCGTGAAGGACACGGGAATCGGTATTCCGGCGTCCAAATTGCCTGATTTGTTCCAGCCGTTTAAGCAGGCGGACAGCAGCGTCAGCCGCAAATATGGTGGCACGGGGCTGGGCTTGAGCATCTCCAGTAGTCTTGTTGGACTGATGGGCGGCAAGCTGGAAGTGTGGAGCCGACAAGGCGAAGGCTCGCGATTTTATTTCATGCTGCAAATGGCGCGGGCGAATGCGGCGGCGCAGGTTAGGTTGTCTGGAAGTTTCCGCATTACATTGCCGCGCAACGAGTTGAAGAAGCATTTCGCACTGCTCGTCGATGACACGCCGACGAATCTTTTCCTGTTGGAGACCGTCTGCCAGAGTATCGGGCTGCCATATCGGACGGCCGCTAATGGGGCGGAAGCCGTCGAACTGTGCATGAAACAAAAGTTCGATGTCATTTTCATGGATATTCAAATGCCTGTGATGGATGGATATACGGCCATCCGCGAGATTCGCAAGCTGCCGACGAGCACGATGACTGCCATCATCGCCTTGACAGCGAGTGCGTTTCAGGAGGATGTCGAACGCGCCTTGAGTGCCGGTGCGACTGGATTCATTGCGAAGCCGTTTGAACGCAACCAGTTGCTGATGTGCATTGCAGATGCTTTGGTCATCGAGCCCGTGCGCGAGGCAGTTGATGAGACGGATATGCAGGAGACGGAGGACGAGGCGACTGTCCGTCAGATGCACGATTTCATGCGCGAACAGTACCAGATTTCGCTTGGAGAAATCAAAATGACGTTGGCGCAGACAGTTGCGGATTGGCGGCCGCTTCTCGACAATCTGCGGATTTATGCAAAGAAAGGAAATGTGGCGGACACGCGGGCGATTCTGCACAGGCTGAAAGGGCAGTTGTCGTCCATCGGACTGCCTGAACAGTCAGAACAGGCGGCGATGCTCATGGAATGTCTGACGGACGATGAAGTTCCTGAACGGGCGTTGAATGGAATAGAAGAGCTGATTCGAGATTTGGGGCGCATATTCCGTCAATTGGAGCAGGAGGTAACTGTCGTCAAATGAAAGCGATAGGGATGAAATCACCTGGCCTGTGGATGTTTCTTGCGCTGTTTGCTCTTTTGACGGCGTGCCGTTTAGGGCAGCCATTGGGGCAGGATGAGATTTCACATTATTATAAATGTTCATATATCTTTTATCATGAAGGATTTGCAAATCCAGAGAATATACCGGTCTTTTCGCCGCATCTTTATCCGTTGTTGTCCAGCGGTGTATGCAAGTTGTTGGGGCGGTTCAATCCGACCACTGTACAGATGACAGGCATTCTTTGTTGGTTGGTTGTTTTGTGCCTTCTGTGGAAATTGGCTGAAACGAAGCAAGAACGATGGGTGGCCTGCGGACTCTGCGCCTTCCTTCCAATGGCACAACAGGCTGCCGTGACGGTGGAGATCGACCAGACAGTCCTCCCGATTGTGACGTTGCTTCTCTGCTGGCGCGCGAAACGATTCATGGAGGAAAGCTCTGCGAAGAACGGACTTTGGCTGGCGTCGTCCATGGCGTTGGCGTTATGGGGGCGATTGACGACGCCGATTGTCTTAATTCCTTTGTTTGTTGGATTTGCGTGGTGGAGCACGGATTGGCGAAAGGCTGTGAAGACGACGGTCTGGCTGTTGTTTGGCTGCGTCGTATTTTTCGAAACATGGCGGCTCTACTGCCTGGCGACGGGCGTGAAATTGTGGGGGCCATTTGAATATCTGGTGCAGTCTTTCCAGGAGACGACGGTCGGCGAACGCGCAAGCGGTGTTTCGCGTCTCGTGCAGAACATGTTGTATCTTGTTTTCTGGGGGATGAATCCATTTTTGCTGGTCTTGACTGTTGGAAGCGTCATCATGGGATGCTGGAAACAACGTCCGCGCACGGAGTTGTGCTATCTGGCGGCGGGCGTTTGGTTGCTGTGCGGGTATGAAGTCGTCGGTGGTGCGTTGTTCGGCTTCCCGAAATACCAGATGCCCGCGATGCCATTGATATGTCTTGGCATTGCGTTGGCGTGGAAAGGGTTGTGGAGTTTTCCCAAGATGGAACGGCGGGAGGTTTTGTATTTGGGCGGTCTAGCAGTTCTGGCGTTGCTGGCGATGGCGTTTTTGGGCGATCCGTTGTTTGCGATGCGGATAACCGTCCGCGAAACGGCGGTTATCGGCGGTTCCGTGCGTTTGGAGTTGATGAAATTAGGCGTGCGTTTCGCCGTTTGCTGGGGGACGCTGCTGGTGGGATTTGTCTTTGTGCGTCGTCAGCTTCGGATGGCGGTTTGGCAGTTGCTGCTTTTCTGCGTATTATGGACAAATGGTATCTTCTCCGTCTGGCAGGGCAATCGTCCGTATGCTACGGGCTATGTCTATGGGGATGAAGGGGAAACGCGGGATCTGGGAGGAAAGATCGTATTTTACGAATACGGCAATCGTCCGCTTCTAGTTCCGCATGAAGTGTTGTTTGAGACTGGCGATTTCAGCTTGATTGACAGGCCGCTTGTGGATTGGACCGATTTGGATGCGTTGGCGGAACGGATTGAAACTGAACAGCCTCCGATGATAGCATTGAGCGTGCTGACGGACATGACATGGCGCGTCAAGGGCGTCCTGCAAGACGAAAAATTGCAGAAAATTTTGCGTTCTGACTACGAAATGAGGCCTGTCGGACGTTATTATGTATGGCTTCGTTTCCTGAAATAGGAGGCGATGAAAGAATAGTCATCTTATTTATTGATAGATTTGTATATGATTTCAATATTGAGTGTTTTATTTGGTTTTTCGTGTCTGGTCTGGTACGGCAAGGCGGGCTTGCCTGTTGCATTGCCGGATGTTTTTCTTGCATGCCTTCTGCCGTTTGCATTGAAGAACTGGCTTCAACACAAGTCAGAAGTCCATTTGTGGCTGAACCGCAGTTATTATCTTGTGTTGTTGGGGCTTTGCTGGGCGACGGTTTCATGCGCGGGAGCGGAAGGTTTCGGCGGCGGTGTCTTGAAGGCATTGCAGTTGGGATGGTATCTGCTGGCGGGGCCGTTCGTTGTCGCGATGCTGCCCGAAGAACGCGGTAACATGATGAAAGGTCTTGCGGTTGGGGTGGTTGCGAATGTTTTGGCTGCCTGCATCATGCCATTCTGGGGGACGATCGGCGGGCCATGCGGCGGGTTGATGGTGTCGAGGACTGGATATGGTGTCGGCATGGCCATCGCGTTGTCGCTGTTGCTGCTGCGCGATGCGTTGCCGCTGGCGTGGGTGACGGTCCCTTGGGGCAGCGTGGCGTTGATGTTGTGTGGCTTGTCATTGAGCGGGTTGTCAGGAATTGTCCTGTGTTGTCTGGCGATTGCCATGAGCTACCGCAATGGATTCATCATCCGCGAACGGCAGCTTCATTTGGCACCGTTCTTGGCGGCCGTGCTGCTGATGTTGGTGATTAATCCAGCGCGTCGGGCCGCTTTAATGGATTGTGTGACGCCGTCGGAAAAGACGGAATTGTCCGAGACAAGTCCGCGTCGCTGGGTTCAGGAACGCATCTGCGCCATTCGTGCGATTAAGGATTCACCGTGGTTTGGATTTGGCGCGGGGCAATATCAGGCGACGGTTGGAATGGCGCGTTTCCGTGGTCGTTTCCCGCGTCCGAACGAGACGAAGGTCGAGTTGAACACGCAGGACGGATGGCAGGTGGTCTCCGTCGAATACGGAATGCCCGCCGCCATTTTGATTGCGCTTGGATTTATTTGCCTGTTTTTGAATGGATTGTGTCGCAAAGGCAAGGTGGAGCCAGATGCGGCGCGCGTGGCGTTGTTCCTGTTTTTGGGTATGTTCTTCACGCCACTTTTGGTGAAAGGTGCGGGCATGCTGGTCGCGCTTGCATTGGGCATGACGTTGCAAGCAAAAGAACAGGCCGTGAAGAAAGTTGAAGCTGGAAATGACGTTTCGGCAAGTGCTTCTGCGACTGAAATGCCGAAACACACGTGTTGGGCGACAGGGCTTCATTCGCTTGGAATCAGTTGGTCGCTGTTACGTCAACCGTTGCCGTTATTTGCGCTGTGGGCAGTGGCGTTGCTGTCGCTGGTTGTCGTGCGGAAGGCGGGCGTTCTGTCGAATAGCGACGAGGAAGAAATCGGCAAGGATGAGCTTGCCAGCGGTTCGTTTGTGAAGATCGTTGAGGCGGAATTGTTGCTGAATATCGCGAAACCGTTTGAAATAAAGGATGATGCAGATTCTTCAGGCGGACGTGTGATTGAAATTCAGGACAGGATTCTAGAGGAGGACGCGGCATTGCGTCAAATCCGCGTGACGTATCCGCTGGAAATGACCGAGGCGAAGACGCTCCATCTGTGGATGCGCACCCGCTGGAAGGATGGCTGCGGCAATTCCGTCTATGTTTCGTGGGACGGCCAGACGCCCGCTCTCGCTGGCAACGACGGAACTTATCAGGCATGGCATTGGATTTACGGCGGCGATGTTAATCTGGCTGTCGGCAAGCATGAATTGGCGTTGCTTTCGAGCGAAGACGGCGTTGAAATCGACCAATTGATTCTGTGTGAAGATTCGCAATTCAGGCCGAAAGGCATCATGACACGTGAGAAGCTGGAAAACGGCAAGTCATTGGATGGCGGCGAGTTGACACCGTTGCAGGCTGCTTTGGCATCTGCCGTCCCGTTGCCTGATACGCCGCAGGCGGCTGAAAAGCCATTGCTTTTCGGTATTGCGGGGCCATATCGCGGCGGCTTCGAGGGAATGCTTGTCAAATACGGCCTTCCGTTCCGCCGCATGATGGACTATGAATTGGAACTGCCAGAAAAGGTAGCTGAATGCACCTGTATCATGATTTCGGACCCCATGAATCAGAATTTCGAGAAGATGACGACGACGTTGACGAAATTCGTGGAGGACGGCGGTACACTGGTCATTGAAAAATGCGACACATGGATGGGGACGCTTCGCCGTGGCACGCCGCTGTATCCGCGTCGCTTCTGGCGTCCGATTCCACCGGGCGGTACTTTGAAGACCGATGACTCCTGGCCGTTCGCGGGATTGGAGCCTGGAACGGAAATTTCTCTGGCGCATGATGTTGCAATGCAGCTATTGCATGACAGGGGAGGCAATACATGGACTCCACACGGCGTCTTGAAAATCGGTGACCGTGAGATCAGCGGCGGCATTTGGGAGCGGACGCTTGGCAAGGGGCGCGTCATCTACTGCGCCATGCCGATTGCCTTCCAGATTATGTGGCGCGACCGCAATTTCGAGCCAGTCATGAAGAACATCCTGCAGAACATCGCGGCGGCAAATGGCCGCAAATCATTGTGGAACGGCTGGAAGACACAGCTCTTAACACCGTCGGAGCCGTGCTTTACGGACGATTTCATGCGCGATGGCGAAGAGCCCGGCGGCGGATGGCGTGTTTTGAATGGAACTTTTGCATGTCCGGGCGACAAGCCGCCCGTGCCGAATGGTGAATTCACGCTGGAATGCAAGGCGCCTGGTGAAATCGCCGTCGGTGATGACAGCTGGAAGGATTATGCCTTCTCGTATTCTGTCTGGGGAAAGGGCATCTCGATGTTGAAAATGAAGACAACGACAGGGCGTGTCGTAATTGTCCGCTACAACAGCGCCAATCATGAGATTGGCGTGAAGGTGGGCGGGACGTCTCTTGATGCGTCGGTACAAGAAGAGATGGATCATACGAGCGGTGGGAACGGGCCAGCGGAGGAAGCGGAAAGATGGCATCGTGTCAGCCTGTTTTGCCGCGATGCTTCCGTTGTAGTGTATTTGGATGGCATGGCGTCGTTTGTGAACATGCCTGGATTCAAGGTGTTTGACGGTGAGACGTTTGCTGGTGAGGCAAGACTGTCGTTTGACACAGCCGGCATGTTACTGGATGACGTTTCCGTTCGATCTGTCAATGACATCCTGTCTATAATGGGACGTGCCATTGGAGAGGAGGGGAGCTGCCTATCGTTGGCGCGTGTGCAAGATGATGGAATCGAGCCATATACGGTTTTCTCACCATACGTCAACGGTCGTCCGTCGAAAGATGTGGCAAACGGCTTCAGCGTGCCGATGCCGTGGATTCACAAGAAGGCGCACTTGCTCGTCAACGGGAAAGCATATACGCTTCCTCCGTCACAGCCGGAAAATGTCTGGGCTATGCCGGAAGATGATGTGTCGGAATGGCTTGTGCTTTCTCCAACATGGGCGGACTATGTCTTCAAAGGGCGCATGACGGATTGGTACGCTACTGGTGGCGGCAAGTGGGAGAGCCTCCAACGGTGGAGCTGTGACCGCAACTGGTCGTGGCTTGGCGTCGAGACGAAAGAGCCATCGATTCTGTGGCATCGGCGATGGATGTGTGCGCCCTTCGGTATGCGGGCATGGATTTCCATGGGGGCGCGTGATACGTTCGCAGCAGAATACGAACGCGGCCGCGATTTGAATCTTGTCTTCGGCGGCAACGGAAAAGATTTGACGGAGGGGTGGACGGTCCGCGTGATGCGTGCGTTGGAGCGCGGTGTGGAGCTGTGGCACGGCGACAAATTGGTTGCGCAAAATAAAGAGTTCGGCATGGGGCGTGGCCATACGCTGCACCATAGCTGGTATGAAGTCGGCGTCTTCGTGGAGGAAGGGCGGATTCGCGTATATTATGAAGGCCGTCCTGTTTTGGATGCGGCGGTTGACGAAAAAGAGTTCGTGGGGCAGGTCGGCGTCTGGACGGAAGACAATTCCATCCGCCTTGGACGCGTGCAAATCTCTTACTAGAGGCGCTAGAAGCGCTAGAGGCGCTAGAAGCTCTAGAGGCGCTAGAGGCGCTAGAGGCGCTAGAAATTCTAGAGGCGTTAGAGGCGCTAGAGGCGCTAGAAATTCTAGAGGCGCTAGAGGCGCTAGAAGCTCTAGAGGCGCTAGAGGCCTGGAAGATCTTGAGAAATTAAAGATAACCTGCTTAATGGTAGGATATTATATCTTTTGCTCATGGCAGATGAAAATTTTCATCTGCCATGAGCTGTATTTATAACTATCTATTTACAAAACAATAATAGCTTTTAGCAGTCATCAGGAAGTGATGGAATCTTGTGGTATTATCATGAGTTTGCAGTCAATTGCAATGATAGTGCATGATAGTGAATTTTATCAGATTGAAAAACTTGTCTTGTATGCTACAGTTAATGGAAGATAAAAAGCATAATGCTTATTTTATCAACTTCAATTTCCGTTTGTAGAAACAAGACAAGGAGTGAAAGAAAAATGAAAGAAAAAGGAAAGTGTCAAGAGGTCCTGCGGAATAGGATTCTGCTGTTGGCATGGGGCGTGCTGCTATTGGCGCAGTTGGTGTCCGCTGAACGCATCTATTATGTAAAGGTAGGCGGAAGCGGAGACGGAAGCAGTTGGTCAAATGCGATGGGAGACGTGCAAACCGCCATTGACTCAGCGGCTTCGGGTGACAGTGTATGGATCAGTGCAGGAACGTATTATCCGACGGCCGTCCGAGAATTGGAAGGGGCGGAGCTGTTCGGATGTTCGTTTGAATTGAAGTCGGGCGTTTCGCTTTTCGGCGGCTTCAAGGGAAATGAGATGTCATTGGCGGAAAGGCGTTTACGCAAGAATGGCGCGGATGCGTGGGACTTTGCGTATCCGACGGTGTTGTCGCAGACGGAAGGAGTCGTCGGCGGAGTCATTCGCAGTGGCGAAACACCGCTGATGGAACTTGTGACGTTGGACGGCTTTGTCGTTCAAGGTGGCGAAGCGATGGGGTCAGGCGTTGACGGCATGGGTGGCGGCATCCAGGCAGAAGGTTTGATTACTGTCAGAAACTGCTTGATTACCAATAATTTGGCTCGTGATGGCGGTGGTTTGGCTTTGGGGGAGCACGCAAATGTGGAAAGTTGCGGCATCTTCGACAACGAATTGATTGAAGAAGGCTGGGGTGGAAAAGGCGGCGGCTTGTTCCTGTACGGTGATGATTACCTTGTCATCGGAAGTGTCATCACTGGCAACGGTATCAATGGCGATGGTGTTCAGAACGGAGGTGGCGTGTTCGCAATGGGTTATGGTTCTGTTATCCACTGCACAATCGTCGGTAACCGCTCCATGCGGGAAGGTGGCGGCGTGTGGTGCGACGGCGATGTTGAAGTCACCAACAGCATCATTTGGGGGAATGCTCCGTCGCTTGTGCAGGCCAATGGCGGGAATGACAATTTTGTCTGTTGCGCTGTCGAAACGGGCGGACCTGGCAGCAACATCATTCCGCTTTTGAGCGAAAACTGTGGTGAAAAAGGGATTTCGTTCAATGAAAACCATGTTGGCGGATATTACATCTGCTTCCAGAATCCGCGGAATCGTGATTTCAGATTGGGCGATGGCTCGTATGCCATCAATCGCGCACTGCCTGGCATGGTCGGAGTTGATGCGACTGGCATGGATTTGCAGGATTTGGGACTGCCTGACATCGGCGCGTATGCGACGGGGTCGAAGGGGAATTTGGCGGCGGATTTCTCAGTCGCATATCCTTATATATATGGCGGCCAGTCGGATATTGAAACGCAATTCGGTATTTTGACTCCAGGAGGATGCCTAAATGACTACACTGGTGAAGATGACTGTGTGAGGCTGACTGGTGACGTGACGTCCTCCCTTTGGACAGGCGATTGGCTCAAGGCGGGGCCAGTTGACATCACGTTGAGCTTCTGGGTAACGGGTGACGCGGCAGAGCTATGGAATGCCGAAAGCATCACGAAAAGGGTGACCGTCCGTCCGCGCCCGATTCTGATTCAGGCGGACGATGCAACTCACCATTATGGTGAACCGTTCCCTGAATTGACTTGGAAGTTGCTTGGCGGCAAACTGATAGGCAATGATGCAATCATCGGTGAACTTTTCTGTGAAGAAGGGGATGAACTCGGCAGGACGTATCCCATCCAGAAAGGCACACTCGCCGTTGACGACAACAACAACGGAAACAACTACACAATCATCTTCCGCGAAGGCGTCTTGACGGCATTGAAAGGACATGCGGAGGTGACGGCAGACGACCAGTCGAAGGAATACGACGGCGAGCCGTTTGATTTGGATTTCGACACGGAGCCAGGCGATGTCACCGTCATTGTCATCTATGAGGGGACGGACGGCACGGAATATGGTCCGACTGACGAACCTCCAACGGATGCGGGCACTTACATTGTCACCATCATTGTTGATGACCCGCACTATGAAGGCGAGACAACGATTGTCGTGGAAATCACTCCGGCGGAGCTGAATATCTTCGCCGACGACAAGACGCGTTATTATGGTCAGGAAAATCCTGAATTGACGATGTCGTTTGAAGGCTTCAAGGGCGGCGACGGCCCGTCTTCCATCACACTTCCGACGATTGCGACAGAGGCGACAGTTACAAGTCCCGTAAGGGATGGTGGTTATCCAATCACGCTGACAGGCGGTGAAGCCCGCAACTACACGCTGACCTTGAACAATGGCACGCTGACCATTTTGAAAGTCGTTCCGACTATTGGCGATGCGACGGCGGGAGACATCACCTACGGCGACACGCTGTCGGAATCCGAACTGGACGGCACGGTGAAGAATCCATACGGCGATGGCGACGTGCCGGGCACGTTCGTCTGGGATGACGGCGACGATATGCCGCCCGCCGGAACGGAAGGCCATTCATGGACGTTCATACCAGATGACACGGTGAACTACGAGCCCGTCACGGGGCAGACGCCCGTGACGGTGCATCCTCGCACAATTGTCGTATCCGGCGGTACATACGAAAAGAAATACGGCGATCCCGATCCAGAATTCACGTTTGAAGTCATCGGTGGCGGACTGGTTGGAGACGATGCTTTCACAGGCTCCATCGAACGGACGCCCGGCGAGGATGCTGGCACGTATCCCATCACGCAGGGCACGCTGGCGCTGAACGGAAACTATGTGATTGATTTCCAGCCTGGGATGCTGACCATCAAGCCCGCCAACCTTATCGTCCGTCTGAAAGAACGGAATGCAAGGCGCGAATATGGATATCCGAATCCGGAATTTGAACTTGAATACGAAGGATTTGTGGGGGATGACACGGAGGATGACTTGACGTTGAAGCCGCATGCGACCTGCACGGCGGAGCTCATGAGCATTCCCGGAGAGTATCCTGTGATTATAAGCGGCGGTGTTGACGATAATTACACATTCACATACGAAAATGGCACACTGCTTGTCGTGAAGGCGAAACTCAGGCCGAACAATGATGTGACGGCCAGCGACATCACCTATGGGCAGTATCTTGGCGAGTCGGTTCTCAATGGCATTTTCCTCCATCCTGGGCTTGGAATTCTGATTGACGGTGTTCTGGAATGGGTTGATGATCCGGCTACGGCGTTGACTGCGGGCGAACATGAGATGGATTGGATTTTCACGCCGTATGCTGCATTTTACGATGTAGCGGAAGGGACGGCGACGGTGACGGTCCACAAGGCGGTCCTGACCATCACGGTGGCGGACTGCATACGCGACGTCCATACGGAAATCACGGAATACGAATTGATTTACGATGGTTTTGTATTCGATGAGACGGCGGATACGGAAGGTGTCTTCACGGAATATCCGCATGTGGAGAACACCGACGAGTTTGATTCGCCCATGGGGCAATATGAGCTTGTGCTGGTCGGCGGCGAATGCCCGAACTATGAATTGGTGTTGAACAACGGGACGTTGACCGTGAAAAGGATCAAGCCCATTCCCCTTGTGAATCCGGACATCGAATTGATTTACGGGATGAGGCTTGCCGATTACGGCAATCCGCCAGTGATTCTTGGCGACCCCTACACCAATGCAGTGGTGACGGGAACGGTCTCCTGGAGTTCGCCACGAACCATTCCGCCTGGTGGGACACGGAAATATTATTGGGATTTTGTCCCAGATGATAATACTCGTTATCTTACTGCATCTTATACAACAACGGTCATTACGCGTCATGTACAGACGATGACGCTGGTCGAGATGAACGAGCCGATTGCCCTCAACGCGCAACTGGTGTCGAAACCGAACGCCACGGCCATCGTCTATGGCGACACGCTGGAGGTTTCCAGCTTTGAAGGTGGTTCATGCAAGCATCCTGTGACAGGCGAGACGCTGGAAGGCTCATGGCATTGGAGCGAGCCGAAAAAAGTCGTGGATGCTGTTGGTGTGACGATGCAGACCTGCTATTTCGCTCCTGACAATGAAACGGTTGGCTTTGTCGAAACATCAGTGCCGGTGACGGCTGTGCCGATGCAGGTGACGCTTGCTGCGGATTCGAAGCACATCCAATATGGCGATGCGATGCCGACGTTGACGTGGCGGCTTGTGGAGGGACATATAGTGGATCCATCGCATCTGGCTGGTCGCATGGAACTTGTGAAAACAACTGCAGACGGCGTCTATCCAGAAATGTACAGGATAACAGTCGGCACGCTGACGTTGCCACCGCAGTATGCCATGACATTTGAAGAAGGAACGCTTATGGTATCTGTCCGCAAGGTCGTGATTGCCGCACGGACGTTGACGAAGAAGGCGGGCGAGCCTGATCCGGCGTTGCAGTACATGGTAGTCTCGGGGCTTGGCAGCGGACAGTTGAGCGGTCAACTGTCGCGTGATTCAGGCGAGGAGCCTGGTGAATACACGATTCGGCAGGGTACGCTTTCGATTGTCGGCGGCGAGGCTGGTTCACAGAATCTGACGTTTGTAGAAGGGAAGTTGGTCATTCTGGAGAACGAGACGGATGCGAAGCCGATGAGTTCTCTTGTGGTCGTAAACAACGCATGGGCCGATGTGTATGATAAGGCGACGAAGATGAATATCGGCGGGATGGAGCTGACGTTTGGCGTCGATGCATTTGTAACGGTCGAAGAGGCGATTGCGAATGTGGCGGCAGGCGGTTGCGTACGGATTGTCGCAGGACAGTATGAGGCTCCCGACGGCGAATGGTGCGTGTCGAAACCGATGACCATCGTGGGCTGGCTCCCCGAAAATGGGAGCTGTGTTGAAATGACAGGCACGATTCGTACAAGCGGCGCGGCGGTGTCCAACCTGCTGTTGAGCGGACTCATGGTCATGGCTTCCGACGAATCGCGTGCGGCGTTGGAAATTGGCGATGGAACTGGCACGGTAACCTGCCTCGGCAGTGTACTGACTGGCAAGTCTGAAGCTATCCGCATCGGTGTCTTCACGGGTGGCATCACGTTGCGCGACAACGACATCATCACGGAAGGCACGTGCATCCGCTGCGTCCGTGGAGCAGAGCAGGATTCGCCTAACGGCGTCATCTACATTGGCGGTAACGCCATGGAAGGATTAAGGCTGATTGATGGCGATAGCTTCAACTATCTGTTGGACAAGAATATATTGAATGGAAAAGAGGTGGGACAGTAAGTAACTAGGCTTCCGCAGGCTGCGTGTCGTCGGCACGCAGCCTGTTTTATTCCGCCCTTGCGGGTGGCGCCACTTCTGTGGCGGCATGGGACAGGTGCGAGAGATGCAAGATGTAAGATGTGTTTTCGCAATAGGTTCAGTAAAAAATATTTAGCGTTACGGTGCGTTTGGCACGATGGCCAGATGGAAGCCGTAGAGACGACTTTTGAAGGCGTCGTTTCGATAGGGTTGGCCGCTTAAGCGGCCTTTGTGCTGCACAATGGCGAGGCTCCATTCGGCATCTGTTGGCAGGGCGAAATGATAGCCTTGTGGGAGATTACCTGCAAAATAAGCATCCAGACGGTGGCAGAAATCATTGGCTTCTTCGAGGCTGATGCCGAGTGTGTTCAACGGAGTCGGCATCATGGTGCGCCATTGTTCGGCGGTGATTTCCTGTTCTGTCAGCCAGAAATCCTTCGGGATGGTGATTTGGTAGGACGGTGTTTGGCCTCCTGTGACTGGCTGGTAGCTTCCTGCATTTGTCTTGATGAGTTCGAGGAGGACGCCCTGTGGCAGTTGAAAGCAGATTTTATCGCTGCTGATTGTGTTTTTGTCTGACGGGCCGCTTACGAGATTGACGATGGGGGCCGCAAGGGCGGAGATGGCGTTCACAGCGGCTTTGCAGAGCTTGAGGATGCCGCCGACGATGATGCAAACGATGAGGAACATGATGATGACCAGATGGCTGCAACAGCCAGTCAGCCTTCCGCGTTTCTTCGGGAGGTGCTGCTGCGGGCCACGCGTCACCACAGGAGTTGCTTGGGAAGTTCTGGACACGAATTGCGGTTGCGATGGCTGTGGTTGTAACTGTGGCGGCGGCGGTGGAGCCAGCGGCATGTTTTCCTGCGGCGTTGCAATCATGGGCACATTGATGATTGGGTGTTGCGGCGGTTCAACGGGTTGTGGCTTCGGTTCCTGCTTGGATTCCAAAGCTCCAATCTTGATGGAGCGGATTTGAGTCGGCTGAAGCCACGACGGAAAGGCGGCGGCGATTTCATCGGCTTCGATGCGCATATCATCCGTGCGTGCGAAATGTCCTTCCAGTTCGGCTGTTAGGGCGGGGAGATAGTCCTGCAGGGCATTTGCGAGGCTGTCTTCTGACAGCGATGTCAGGCTGTTGCGATGAATCCAATCGTACATTCCGACGGCATTGCCACGCATGTTGAATTTCAGCATCATTTCAATGGCGGCCGTCTGCAAACTGCCTTGGAAATGGATCTCCGGCTTCAGTTTGGCGCAGAACTCCAGGGGGGTGATGAAAAAGGAGTTGGGCCAGTTTTTGGAGCGGTGGGAGGTCTGGCGGCCGAAAATCTGCCGGTTGTCGGCGTCCTGTGCGAGCAGATAAATGTTCTGTTCGGCGAATGGGACATCCTTTGACGGGATTTCGGAGGCATTTGTGACTTTTTTTATGAGAAGCATGGTCGGATTATGAAGAAAAAGTGTTGCGTTGATTATTGTTCAAGGCGGGTTGCGAAGCTGAGCATTGCGAGATCGTAAATGATGTTTGCGATGAAGGCGATGAAGAAAAGGATGGTGGTGGATGTCCGGGCGAAGGAGCAGCCGACCATGAGAAATGCCAGAATGCCGCCGATTGTGCCATAAAGTGCAATGACGATGGCATTTGCCTGGTTTGACCGTTTTGCTGCGGTACTGCGCAACAAAGGGAATGTGATGATGGGGATGAGGAGGGCGAAAAGGGTGAACACAAGGATGTTGTAAAAAAGATTGATGGCGCTGGATGAGACAGATGAAGCGGTGTTTTGTTGCATATCTGTCGTTGTATTTTCTCGTGATGTTGAAATGGTTCCCTTGAAAATCGTCTGTTTGGTTTTGGCATTGATGATATACCAGTCTCCGCTGATGACGGCGGTGTTGTCGGCATTGAGCTCGAAAGCTGTCAATTGTCCCCAGATGAGAAGGTCTGTGGTTTTGTTGACAGGGGCTGCCACGACCTCCTCCAACGACGCGTACACAGGAATTCTGAGATTCAGTTTGGAACGTACACGGTTGGGCAGCGAAATTTCCTCCAAATCAAGGATTCCAGTGGAGAGAATTTCTTTGCGAAGATTGCTGGAAACATAATCGGTCGGATCGTTGTCAAAATGGAAAAGGGCGGCTCGTTTCGCGTCGCCGCGGTTGGCGCGGATATCCTCCAACATCAGCTTGATGGCGGCGTTCGCAGCGTCTTTACGGCTTGCGGGGATTGACGAAGAAGCGGGTGTCAGCCAATACCAGCCCGTCAGGCAGAACAGGGAGGCGAACACAACGCTTTTGACTTGCCCAAGTCGTTCACTGCCGCCGTGCAGTGTCGTTATGAGAGTGCCGAATAGGGTTCTGAACATTTTGCAGACCTTCTTAATAGGGAGTTTTTTGATTTTTTATTTTTTTTCATAATACTAATATAGACATAAGTTGAGATTTTCTCAAAAAGATTTATTTTATTTATTTTAGAAAAAAGGATTAATGATTTATATAGGTATAAAAAGCGAGGAGGAGCACAGGAAAAAGTCAATGAAAGAAACGGAGAAACAGAACAGCAGGTCATGGCAGGCCGTCTGCGATGAATTCTATTCAACACAGCAGGCGAGCTTCCAGGAGTCGTCGTGTCCGTTGCCTTCGCCATGTCTGCCGCTTTGGCAGCGTGCATTGTTTTATCGCCCGACGGTGGATTTGGCGGCGTTCAATGAGGCGGAGATGGACGTCACACAGGATGTGGCGTACTATTTTTCCGAACATGGGCGCGGGGATGTTCATGTTAAGGTGTGTGTCTTTCAGATTCCCGTGAGCGGAAAAGGTTGCTTTCGTGTGGTCAGCGCATTCCTCTCACCCGAAGGCGAGCGGCTTGCGGACGACAACGACGTGGCACTTGTGCGCGAATACATCGAGAAGAAATACGAACTGTTCCGTCGTGAAGAGGGGCTTCCGACATTGCATTATTATTATGTATTTGGTTCTGACCAGCCATTTGACGGGCGTTGTCAGGCATTGGCGCGGCCGACGGTCGTGTTGTGCCATCCGCTGGAATCGGGGCTGTGGGATTTCCGTTTGCCGCGCGGCGAGATCGACCGTGCGACGGCGGAGTTTCTTCTGCATATCCTGCCGGGGATGCGGGATGCGTATGCGGATGCGATGGCGAAGGAAATCGAATGTTGGGACCAGACGAATTTCATCACGCTTGAGGCGTTGAGCGGACGCCTGGGGCTGGATTCGTCCATCTATCAGATGTTTTTCATCTACTGGCTGGACACGTTGTTCGCACGCGGCGGCTATGGTCGCGACTCGCGTGGATATATCTACGGTCGCAATATGTCGCTTCCTTCTGGCAAGGGGGCGAAGCGAAGCCGCAGGTATGATTCGAGCAGTCATGTTCAGGCATGGCTGACTACGGCGAGCGTTGCGGCGATTGCGGGAATGCTTGCCATGTATGTGATGTGGGTTTACAGAGGTGACAGCGGTGATGCCGTATGGTGGGGGATTGCATGGGGCGTGTTGGCGTTGACGGCCGTGCTCTGCCAATGGAAGGCATGGCATCTGGAAAACCGTTTTATCCGATGATTCAAGTTTAAGAGTGTCAATCATTTAACATAAGGATTCAAAACTATGGTATTGCCAGATTTTCTCATCAGACTACTGGAGATTTTGCATTTGAAGGATTCGGAGGAGACGAAGCTTAAGAAGCAGATTGCGCAGTGCGATGAAAACATCCGCTCCTTGAATCAGGGGCTTGAACAGCAGATTAAGGATATTCTGGCCTTGGAGACGGAGTTCCGTGAACTCAAGGTTCGGTATGACGCGGCAAGCGGTCCCGTCCGCGAGACGCTGGCCGTCAGGATGAAGAGCATTTTGGAGCAGCGCGAGCACATGACGGAAAACCGCAAAATGTCTCAGCAGCAGTTGAAATCCGAAAAGATTGTGAAGCATAATCTTGGCTTGCAACTTGAGTATATCCAGCATCCTGACAACCACGACTTGAAAGAACTCCAAGAGGAAAAGAAGGACATTATTGATGACTTGAAAGAGCAGGCCAAGACGCTTGAAGAACTGGAAAAGACGACGTTGCCGAAGGATGAGGAAAAGGAAGTGGATTTTGACAAGGCGCTGGATAACACGGAAGACGAGTTCAAGGATGTGGATTTGTCATTTTCCGCTCCAGCTCCTGAAAAGAAGGAGGAGGAAAAGAAGAAGGAAGAGGCGTGAGAGTTGGTTAACTGAAAACTGAAAGCCTAAAAAAGCAGGAAGGAGGAAAAAAGCTTAACTTTTTGAGACGGCTATGGGATATATTATATGAAAGACGATAGGGCGTTGTATGTGATAAAAGATAAATAATACAAGATAGAATGAAAAATTAGGAAAAGGAGCTGAAAATGGGACTGTTTGACTGTTTTAAATCAAAGGAAGAGCATGAGCGCGAGCTTCGCCGTGCGCGTCGCCGCAATGAACGCAAGGTGGAGCAGGACATCGATAAATTCGATGACGCAATTAAAAAACTGACGGAGGAGCGCACGAAAGTTTGGAATCAGGCACGTGAGCTTCTGAAGAGCGGCCGCAAAATGGAGGCGCAGCGGACGTTGCTTTTCTTCAAGAAATACGACATGGCCATCAACAAGCTGGAGAAGCAGAAGGTCTTTCTCAAGAGCCAGGCGTTGCAGGTCAGCACGACAGGCAATGTCAATACGACTCTTAACGACATCAAGAGAATGGCCGCCGACCATGACATCGATCCCGACAAGCTGGCGGAGAATCTGGATGACGTCGAAATGCTCACAGACGACATCCTGGAATCCGACAAGGCCATGAACAAGGCGTTTGACAGGGATTTGGATCGAATGTCGCAGGAAGTCGCCGCCGGAGACATCAATTACCAGGATGCCGAGCTGATGGCGGCGCTGGAGAATGAATGCGCGGCGGATGTGCTTGGGCCGAAGGTCGCCGACACGCCTGTGTCGGACAAGTCAACAAGCAATGATGACATCAACGCAGGTGCGGAGCGCCTGAAGAAGATCATCAGCGAGAAATGAGTCCGCCATTGCGAATGAACGGAGTTGACGCATCATGAGTAATTTCAATTACGAAAAGAAGCAAGAACATGAGAAGGCGGCGGAGAAGGCGTTGATGCAGGACGATTTCCCCACGGCTTTCTACCATGTGGCGGAGGCGGCGAAATACGGTCTGGCGTTGGCCAACCAATGCTCGGGACGGCTTCGCGACGCATATATTAGCAACGCGAACGAACTGATGGACCTGGCGGAGAAATGCAAGGCGAAATGCTCTGCGGCGAAGCAGGGCAAACAGGGCGGCGAGAAGATGAGCGTGGAGGGCGATGACAGTTCCCAGAAGGCTGAAAGCTGCCGTGTGGAGCGTCCGTCCGTCCGTCTGGCGGATGTGGCGGGCATGGAGAACGTGAAACGCCAGATTCGTCTGCGTATGATTGAACCATTGCAGCACGCGGAGGAGGCACGGAAACACGGTTTGAAGGTAGGCGGCGGTATTTTGCTGTATGGACCGCCCGGAACAGGCAAGACGTTCATTGCAAAAGCCGTTGCCGGTGAACTGGATCTGCCATTCTACACGATTACGGCGGCGGATATTTTCGGAAAGTATGTCGGCGAGTCGGAGAACAACATTCGCGCATTGTTCGAGGAGGCGCGGAAGAATCCGCTGTCGGTCGTTTTCATCGATGAATTGGAGACGATTTTCCGCAAACGGACGGGTGAAATCCATGAAACGACGCAGAAGGTGATTTCCGTCATCTTGCAGGAGCTTGATGGTGTGAAAGATGGTAAAAATCCGTTCTTGTTGCTGGGGGCGACGAATGCGCCGTGGATGATTGACGAAGCGTTCATGCGGACGGGGCGTTTTGACGTGAAGGCATACGTCGGCCTGCCTGATCTGCCCGCGCGTGAGCAGATCATCCGCAATGCGTTCAAAAACGTTGAATATCCCGTCGATGAAGACGCCATCATGTATCTGGCATCGGCGACGGGCAAGTGCAGCGGCGCGGATATCAACGGCATCGTGCAGTCCATCCGCCAAACGGCTTTCGAACAGCACGTGGACCATTATACTATCGAGCTTTTCCGTGCCTGCACGCAGCATATCGCGCCATCGGTCAACGAAGAGACGATACGTAGCATTGAGGAATGGGAGAAACAGAACGAAATTGTTCGTGAATGAACCGCAACGGGACGGTTGAGTTTTCATGGGAAAAAAGAAAAAGGCGGCAAAAAGCGAAGCGGTGGTGGTGACTGGAGGCGAGGGGCCGCAGACATTCAGCACGGCTCTACTGCGCGGCGAGAACGGATGCGTTTGCCTGCCCGTGAAGAAGACGGAACCATTCGACGAGCCGACGACGCAGGAGGCGCTGGTCGTCCGCGTGCTGCCGACGGGCGTGCGACATGAAGTCGTGCGTCAGTTGCAGGCGGAAGATGCGCGGCGTTCTCCTGCGTATTGGGTGATGGTGGTTGCCGTGCTGGCCGCATCGCTGGTTGTCGTCTGGATGCACTTTCCTCGTGAGATGCCCGTGGAGTCGCTGTCGTCGGTTTTGGATATCAAGACGAAGAACGTGCCGGCCACCAGTGAGTATTTTGATCTGTATTTGCTTGCGAAAGATAGTTTTGATTCGAAGCAATACAATAAATGCGCATCCGATTTGGCGGAGAAGATTCCTGAACTGTTGGAAAAGCGGACTCGTCTTGGCGAGACGCACGACAGGCTATTGTATTATTTCTTTGAGTCCGTGCGCCTTGGAAATGTCGATGCGAAGACGCGTGAAATGGCTGAAAAGACCATTGATGAGTTCGCTTCCCGCAACCACGATGAAATGAAATGGCATATCATGCGCATACAGCTTCGTGCGCAGGAATTTCTGGATGTGGAGCTGTTGTTCGCGAATTTGATTTCCGGCGTGTACAAGAAGACGTGGAAGGAGAAATTGGATGAGAACATCACGTGGATCGATTATGTCCGTCCGCTGGTGAAACGCGTTGAAAATCAAATATCTTCAGGGGATAGGACGGACGAGACGCTGGAGAATCTTCGTCAATTGAAATACTCGCTGGCCCGTCTTTTGACAACCCGTTGGATGTTGGAAGGCGGCGAAGGAAAAAGCGATTTTCCTGACGATTACGGCGATGCGGGCGTGCAGCACAGGGAGGAGGCATGGCGGATTTGCTGTGAACAATCGAACGGCGGCGATAGGAAGCGTGAACTGGTGGAGTATTATGGCTTGAGGCGGTTCATTGCGCAAGTACTTTTTGATCAATCGAAAAGATTTAATTATTATTATTGGAATGGAGAGGAGCATTTTTCAAACGCTGCGTTGAGGGATGAAATCAAGATGCTTAAGGAACGTCTGGAGAAGGATGAGGAGCGGTAGGCATTGGATTTGAATCATTGCAATGGAAGATAGGCAAGTGATGACACAGGAAGTGGCGACAACGGAAAAGCATGGCGCGTGGTGGTTTTTTCGGCCGCGCCCTCATGCCAGCGGCATATCAAGCTTCGGTGACATGAAGTTCTATGTCGTGTGGTTGTTGTATCTTGCGTCGTTCTGTGCTTTTGCGCAGGATCCGTTTTTCCATCGGCATGGTGCGTTTGTCTATCAGCAGGGGCTGGTGACGTTGATTTTGGCGGCGGTGGTGGCGATGTCATTCAACTGGGAGATGTGCCTTTTCGGCAAGCCGACGGGGGCGAATCTGTTGTTGCATTTGATTCAAATCCTTCCGTTGTCGCTGTTTATGGCACGGATTACGGCGCGGGCAAGTGTTCCTGAAAAGTCCGAGGCGCTTGTCGGGCGTGCGTTGGAGGTGGTGAAGGGATGGTCAGGCATGTTGGTGGGTGATGTCACGGCGATGATTCCCGCATGGATGACGGATTTGTTCACGAACTGGCGTATCTGCGTCCTGCTGGTGTTTGTGCTTTTCTTCCTGTGTTTCCGTCATTTGGCCTTGAAAGTGGCTTCAGTCGTCTGCGTGATTCTGGTGACGTTGGGCAGTGTCATCGCCAAGGGGGCCGTCGGAAGCCATCTGATTCTGGGGCTGATTCTGCTGGGTTGCGGCATGGCGATACAGTTCTGCCGTTATGACAGGATCTTGTATTTTGAGAACGTGTTTCATCGTTTGCATTCCTCCGCCAGTCTTGATTCCACGTTGGCGGCAGTCATTCTGCGGACGATGACGGCATTGCAGGATCAGACCCGTGTCTCGGAGAAGAATCTTTTGAGTCTTGTGCGAGCGGAATACGACCCCGAACGCCGACTGTCGTTTTCAGATGTGCAATTGATTGCGGGCGAGGTGCTTCAGCGGATGGTCTATGAATATGATCTGGTCGTTATCCACAGTGATGCGGAGGGGATGTTCCTCCAGGCGAACGAACGGCTTCACTGTCATGACAGCCTGTTGACGCATCTGGCTGTTGTTCCACGCGTGGCGTTGGCGGTGGCGGCATCGGTCGTCTGGGTGCTGCTGCCCGTTGATTTGATTCCGGATTCGCTGCCATTCGTCGGGATGCTCGATGACGTGACGGTGGCGATTTTCTCAGGGATCGTGCTGAAGAACACGGCAAGCGTGTATGGCTTGAATCGTTGATAAGTTTTGTTTCAAGAAATTGATTCTGAATAATATAGAGTTGATAGGAGGTTTTTATGCTGACCAACATAAAGGATATTTTAGCGACTGCTCGGAAGAAAGGCGTCGCCATCGGGGCATTCAATGCGGCGAATTATGAAACGGCTGTAGCGATTGTGAAAGCCGCCGAACTGGAGGAGTCGCCCGTGATTCTGCAGGTATTCAGCAGGATGTTCGCCAACGGAAAGGCGGAGGCGATGGGCGGTTTGGTGCGCCGTCTGGCGGAAAAGTGTCCACAGCCCGTGGCGGTTCATCTGGACCATGGCGAGAATCTCGAACAGGTGAAAAACGCATTGTTGTGGGGCTATACGTCCGTCATGCTCGACGGTTCACGGCTTCCGTTGAAGGAGAACATCGCCGTGACGGCGGAGGCCGCACGTCTTGCCCATGCACAGAACGCTACGTGCGAAGGCGAAATCGGCCATGTCGCGATGCTGGACGAGACGGCGTTGACGGAACCCGCCGAAGCGAAGCGTTTTGCGGAAGAAACAGGCGTGGACGCATTGGCGGTTTCCATCGGCACGGCCCATGGCTACTACAAGGCGGCTCCGAAATTGGACATCGGTCGCTGCCGCGAAATCGGCGAGGCGTTGCCGAACCTTCCGTTGGTGTTGCACGGCGGAACGGGAACGCCCATGGAGGAAATTCAGAAGGTCATTCCGCTGGGCATCGCGAAAATAAACGTGGCGACAGAATTTCAGCATTGCTTCCTGAAAGCCGTCCAGGCCGAACTGGAGAAGCTGGACGGCAAGTTCGTGCCGATTGACAAATTCATGGACGCTCCGATGGAGGCCTGTGTGGAGCATCTCCGCAGGCTCATCCGTGCCTTTGCGCTGAAAGAATAGGCTAGAAATGCTAAAATCTCCAGAGGCGCTAGAAGCTCTAGAGGCGCTGGAAGCACAAAAAACGCCCGCCAGATGATTTCTGGCGGGCGTTGATTTTCAAATGTCTTGTGTGTTTTAGGTATTAGTTGTCAAGGCCTTGGACACCATAGACTTCCTTCGGCCACCACTCGTAGTAGCGGAACCCCTGGACATGGCCGTCCATCATGACGCCCTGGCAGATGGTGAAGGAGCTGTGGCGCCAGAGGGAGTGGTTGCAGGTCTCCTTCGAGAGGATGGCACCGTCAATCTTCTTCTGCTGGGTGTTGCCGTTGAGGGCGTCGTCGCCGTCCAGGCGCTGCTCGAAGGCGTCGTGGCAGAACACGGTGTTGCTGGGGCGCTTGTATTCGACTTCGTTGCGGGCCTCGGGGCCGTAGGAGTAGCGCTCGCCGCCGGGCTCGCCGCCGGTCTTGCCCTTCCAGATCTGGGAGCTGCCGCCGTAGTAGCCGTAGGCGGCCGTCTCGGCGGCCTGCTTCTGGGTGCAGCCGTAGGCGTCCACTTCCTTGCAGGAGGGGCAGCCGAAGGTGCGCTTTTCGCCGACGTACGGGTAG
>JAGCSE010000133.1 GCA_017964325.1 Victivallales bacterium
ACCGGTTTCCATGCGGCGATGCGCGGCACGGTGACGGTCAGATTGTCGCTCGCTTCGTCATAGACGCATTTGGCGGGAACGGCCGCCTCCACTGGACGCGCGATAAGCGGCGCGCGCATTTTCGGATGGCGCACATGCAACGTCAGATCGCGTGTGCGGCCGATCGACAGGTTGATGACCGTCACGGAATCAATCTTGCCGTCGTCATCGACATGCGGCAGGACGCGGACGGCCTGGCAGGTGTCGAGACGGACAGGGACGGTGTGGTTGGAGATGGCGTCCAACGCGTCCAAAATGGCCTGTCGGCGGGTGGTGGTGGGGAATTGGATGAACGGATGGACGATGGCGATTTTCGTGCCGAACGTCGTGGCGGCGACGCATGCGCCGTATTGCAGCGCGGCAGGCGCGATTTCATCGCTGATGGGTTTGTCCGGAATGACGGGCTGTCCATCTACGATTTCGATAAGTCTCGCCGTCTCAGTGGATTTGGCAAGATGGGCGCGGGCCTTCGCCGCATCCGGAGCAATTTTCGCCAGCGCTTCAGGGAACTGCTTGGCGAGTGCGTCGAACGTGTCGGCGGGGATGATGACAGGCTTCGCGAAAAGTTTCGGTAAATCATCTTCCGTCATGCATTGCACGGTTTTGGGCGTGACCAGATAGGCGTCCGGTTCGTCTTCCTCCACGGTGATCGGAATGCCGAATGCGGCGAGATATTCGTCATTGTTGTCGTCGAGATTGAAGCTGTTGTGGTTGTAGGCGTTGGATCCGAGAAAACGCGCAAGCCCCGCCAACCGCGTGCGTTTCGTGGAAGCGGCGACGAGTTCCAGATACGGTCGCCATTGCGACAGTTCGTGCGAGAAGTCGTCGTAGTAGTCCAACGGTTCATGATTGTCGGAGCCGTAGTAATATTCGGACAGACTGTCGCAGCCTGACGCCAACGCCAGCGTGGATTCCACCATGATGGCTTCAGGGCTCTTGTGCAACACTTTGCGCGTGTAGTTCTCCTGCTCGTAGCAGATGGAGCCGACGAAGCCGTACCGTTTGCAACGGGCCGCCTCCCGGGCGATGCTCATGGATTTATGGATCATGCCGCGAGGCGTTTCCTCCGTATAGAAAAGCGCTCCTGGACGGATGCCGACGGACTTATGTTCCTTTCCAGAAAGCGCTTCCAGTAGCGGACGGTAGTTGTTCCCGCAGAAAAATGCATTGGCCCAGACCGACTGGTAGGCCAACCTGCAATCCGACTGCAAGTCATCCGCCGCCTTGCGGGACTGTGCCGCGTAGATGGCGATGGCCTCCGCATTGAAGGCCGCCCACTGGCCGCGCAACGGCTCGATGACGGCTGGTCCGAAGATCCTGTCCGCCAATTCCTTGCGGGAATAGTTGGTATTGTGTTGGCGGTTGAATTCGGCGATGCAGCGGTCGCAGAAGCATTCCTGGGGCTTCGAAACACCGAGGCGGAGATCGTCGTCAAGCCAGTAGGAACTGGGCTTCAAAATTTCCAAAACGGTTTTCGTGTATTCGTAGGCGAACCGCTGGACGTTGGCGGAACGCGGGCAGAGCTGCCCGGGCAGCAGGGTGCCGTTTTGGTCGCGCATGAAATCGTCCGGTTCGAAGGGGAAAAGGCCAGGCCGTTTTTTCATGAATTCCGGGCTGGTGCCGTGCCCGACGGTGATGCCCTGCTGGAAGGAGAGCTTGATGCCGTATTCATCGCATTTTGCATGATAGTGGTTCAACGGCGGAACGGCTTTGAGGAGGGTGTCGCGTGACGCGTAGCCTGCCGCGCAGATCCACACTTCGTCACAGGTGCCTGGATATTTGTGGGCGATGTCCAGTATTTTGTCGAATATGGCTGGATATTTGTTGGCGACGGATGCATGGCGGATGACGATGAATGGCCATTCAGTGTTTTTCATGGTTTGTTCTTGTGCGTGCAAATGGAAAATGACGGAAAAAATGACAAAAATTTTGAAAAATTTAGAAAACATGATGGAATGGCTCCTATTAGTAGGTGTTGCGCCGCTGAAACACGCGTATGACTATAGTATATACGCAGGACGGCGGAACGCAACAATCTTTGCGTGGGAAATGCGCATGGGGATCGAGAGGGGCGCACTCCAGTGCGACCGCAATGGGAGGAGAGGGAGATGGGAGGGTTGCGCTCCTGCGCGACCGCATAGAGGGATGTGGGATTTTTCCAAAGGATTTGTTTTTTTCAAAAAGCAATATACATTAATAAATACCGCAAGAAATTGTTGTGACCTTTCAATGGGGGCGAAATGGTTTCGACTGCCTAGGCAGATCGCGGGTGGCATGCAGAGGATGATCGTGGGCCTCTTTAATCATCGGTCAAAAAAATAACTGCGAACGATCAAGAATTCGCCTTCGCTGCTTAGTCCAGCGACGTCTTCACCCGGATGTCTATTAAGGGATGAAGGCGTACGGAATAGACTGGTCATGAAGCCGTGCCAACGGGCCGATTGACGAGACCTGACAGATGGCTGCTTCTTCCGGTGTGTGTGGGCGCCACCGACCCGGAAGACTAAGATTGAATCGCGTCCTAAGCATGTAGAGGCCTTCGGGACGTCTTTGTAGGACCCGGGTTCAACTCCCGGCGCCTCCACCATTTGATAAGCGGCGGGTATTTTGGACACATAAAATGAGAATCCAAGATACCCGCCTTATTTTTACTCCTGGCGCAAGACAGAGTGTTTTTCTGTTATTGTCGTTTGCTCCATAATCCCTTTCCCTTTCTGAGTTTCTTGTTGTCGCCAGTATTCAGTCTCAATCTGCATTGGAGTCTTGTCCCCCAGCCTTTCATGTGGACGCATTCCGTTGTAAAACACGGCGTATTCCCTGACATCCTTTATGAGTTCTTCCACGGATCTATAGAATTTATGGGACAATTCCTCACGCTTCATGCAGGCAAAGAATGACTCATTGACGGCGTTGTCGTGGGGAGTCCCAGGATGGGAAAATGATTGGGTAACCTTCAATTCACGCAAGTAAGAGCGGAACATGTAACTTGTGTAGTTTGCCCCCTGGTCGCTGTGGAGCATAAGCGTCTTTGGTTTCCCTCTCTGCTTGTAGGCGTTGTCAAATGCCTCCATAAGCATATCACTTGAATTCTGGTTGCTGATTTTCAATCCTACAATTCTACGGGAAAACAAGTCGAGAATCGCACAAACATAGTAAAACGCTTCGTTGACCCTTACATACGTCACATCGCTCACCCATACTTGATTAGGGGCTGTCTGCGTGAATTTCTTCTTCAACCTGTCAGGATAGTACTTGTACTGCCTGTTGGCCGATGACCAGACTTTCAGACGACACTGCTTGCAGACCAGGTTCATCTGCTTCATAAGTCTGGCAATCCTTTTTTCGCATGCCACAATGCCTCTTTGCGCAAGCACCACCTTGATTTTATGCGCACCGAAGCGTTCATGGCTTTCCTCAAATATACCTTTGACAAGCGGACGAAGTTCATCATCCTGTTTTTCAAGCAGAGTCTTTTCGGGACTTTTCAAATGGTGGTAATAGGTGGAACGACGCAATTTGAGAGTCCTGCACAGGATATGGATGCTGTATTTCCCAGACAATTTGTCTACCAATTCGCACTTGGCCTTGGGTGAAAGCATTTCAGACATATTGCAGTCCTCGAATATCTGAACCATTTGCTTCAGTCTTTCAGACTCCGTGCGTAACTGGTATATTTGTCTAGGAGTTATGGAAGGAAAGGCATTGACCTGACGTGGTGTCCCGTCATCAAGCCACCGATAAGCAGTTGCACTTCCAATACCATATTTTCGACAAAGTTTTTTGATTCCAATTCCCTGGTTATGTTCTACTACAAACTGTACACATGTCTCCTCGTTGGAGAGATTCTGGTATTTTTTCATTCTTGAAAATTGGCAATGATGGTGATGTTCCTCGGTGATACTTTCTTTGATATACTCAAAGGCAGACTCATTTAGTTTACTGCTCGCGAAGCAGTAGCGGTAAGATGGATCCAGTGAACCCGAAGACAGGCGAACCCTACGGCAAGCGCTTCGGGTACGCGTTCCAGATGGCCTTCTACCGCGCCGTCCTGCGCGAGGCTGTTGGCGAAAAATCAGAAACAGTTGCCTTAATGCTCTTGGAGTCATTATTCACGCAGCCTTTTTTGCCAAGATTCAAGACAAAGACAATTTCTGATTCTGGCTGTGGGGATTGTCTGGATGTGACATCTTGATTTTTCCTTCGCTGACCAGTTCCTTTACTGCACGCGAAACAGTAGCGGTAAGGCGGGCGTATCCCAATTGCGTCGCCAATTCAGATGCAGAGAGCGCGCCTTTGTTTTTCAGGCACTTCAAAATTAAAGCCTTGACTTCTGCAAATGACCGTCGGTGTGATTTCGTTCTGTGAGAATTTTGTGTAAGCACGTCCTTTGTCTGGTGTGGAATAAATAGCTTGTGTACAGGAAGGATGACGAGGAAATAGTCGCGCTCAGCATTCGTTTCAAATATAGGTTTTTCAGAGCCATTCAGTTCCATTGCTCTCAGTATGTCAGGAATTCCTGTGTTGCGTCCTTCAACAAGATCCAGTTCGCGCAGAAAATCGCCAATGCGGCGGTTGCGGTTCTGACGGGCCACGAAATGATAGCGTTTCATGTCTTCGTCGGTGATAGAGCGGTCGGGGCCTGGCAGACTCAGAATTTCCATTTTCTCTGGAGTGAGCGTAACGGTGATGGGTTCATGGATTTCATACGAACGATGATAGACGGCGTTGGAGAGTGCTTCCTCCACGGCCTTGTAGGGGATGTTCCATGTATGGATGGCCTCAGGCTGCCCGTCAACCTTGGTAATCTGCATCTTAAGCATGTAGTTTTTGATGTATGCCAGGGCATCCTGAAGCTGCTTGTCCAAGGGGCCTGTGAAGATCTTCTCGACCATTCGCTCTCCAGTGGGTACTGGCTTGTCCACGACCTCAATGCGGGCGTAGCGGAAAAAGTCATCGGGAGCTTCGTGGAAGAACATCAGCCCTACATTTAACGGCTTCTGGTATTCGGTTGTGCCGCCGACAATCTTCATGTCCTTCGCCACGTCCAGCAGCGGCCTGGACATCGCATCATCGTATAGGCGACTGCCGACACGGTGCAGAAAATCGGCGATGAGCGCAGGTCGCAAATCCTCAATGCTGGCAGCGTGGTTCATGCGGTCGTCAAACGGAATGCGGTTGGACAACAAGACTAGTTCACGTTCCTCCTGTGGACTCGCCTTGATGGTGCTTGCCATCTTTCGGATATAGTACGCCTTCTCTCCATGACGGGACTTTTCAGTTGGAAACGAAACCGGGCATTTGTATGGACGAAGGTCGCCCCCTGGAATCCAGATGACAATTATGTCCTTTCCATCCATTACATATGGCTCGACTATTGGCAGGTAGGAGGGTTCAATGAGTTTGCATTTGTTGATCAGTTCCTTGTTGATATGGTCGATGCGGCCAGCGGGAAGTCCGCAAACGGGAAGGACAGGACGCCCATCCCGTTCTTCCACTCCAAGAACGATATATCCACCACCGCAGTTGTCGATGTCGTTTGCAAATGCGCAGATGGAGTGCAGCACGGCTTCTGGATTCCAATCCGCCTTGTACTCTATCCGTGTGGATTCAACAATCCTCTGCTCCAGAAGCAACTTTATATTGACAGGCAATGACATCCTATTTCCCTCATAATATATTATGTTGACTCTCGCCTTGACTCTCGCCTTGACTCTCGCCTTGACTCTCGCCTTGACTCTCGCCTTGACTCTCGCCTTAATATACTCTATGAATGTCTATTGCCTAATGTATCAAATGTTTTTCATAAAATTATTCATGTGGATAGTGTATGTGCGGATTTTCAGGATTCCGTTGGATACGATGACTGTCGGCAATGTGGCCGACGATTCGGACCATCCAGAAACAAGGTTGGAGAAAATGAACAACATGTCATTGCTTGAAAGCATCACGTGCGGCCGGGAGGGCAAGCCGCCCCGCCTGCTGGTGTACGGGCAGGAGGGGACGGGCAAGTCGATCTTCGCGGCCGGTGCGCCGTCGTCGGTGTTCGTGCAGACGGAGGACGGGCAAGTCGACCTTCGCAGCCGGCGCGCCGTTACCGGTGTTCGTGCAGACGGAGGACGGGCTGGGCGAAATCGACACCGCCAAATTCCCGCTCGCGAAGAAGTTCGAGGAGGTCACCGACGCCCTGGCTGTTGAACATAACTTTGGATAAGCAAGGTTGGCAGATCTATTCCCCAAAACTGGAAAAACTGCCATTTTGGGGGAATATACGCCAAAATACAGTTTTTCTTCCCCTGTTCGGACTTCATCCAACTGCCCTTGTCTGGAGCATTTCAGGGAGTTTTTTTACATGAGAATTTTTATCGGACAGTACTGGTAAAAAAACACTATTCTTCTCTAGTTCATGTCAATTTTCATTGGAAAAGTGTTTTTCACTGGAAGGCGTATTCCCTTCTCTTGGTGGACTGTATATGCTATTATTATTTTTATAATATCAATGTATCAATTATATTTAATATCTATTAATATTATTGTATAGTGTCATTTTTGGTAAATACAATGATCATTTCACTTTGATAATACTCAATATAATTCGGCGAAGGCTTTCGCCGTACGGCAAATTCGAAGCCACGGTGATCTATGCCGTGGGTCATGGCAGGGAGAATCGGCGAATGCGTGGCTACGAAAACACGGAATTAATAATCGGTAATTGCAAATGGAATTGAACATGGTATATTGAATATCGACTCTCTCGCGTGGAAATACTCGATTGACAGAGGTTCCCGTAAAAACAGTTAAGCCTTGGTGCCAGACGCGCCGGTGCAGACAATGCTGGGTTCGTTTATGGATTTTTCAAAACTTATCGAAGATGATTTGACCCCGGAATGGGTACAAACGATCATTCAAAAACTTTCGCCCTATCCCTATCTCGCCGATCTTTTAGTCATTTTATTTTCGTTTGCCGCCGGTGCGATCATTTCACTGATACTGTATTTGATTCTGCGGCCAATTTTGCTTCGTTCCTACCGCCGATTTTGTAAAATGAACGCGGAGCTTCTGCTTTGCATCCGTAAGATGATCGTTTCTTTCGTGGGGTGCCTGCCGATTATCACCGTTGGTTACTGTGTATGGTGCGACGGGATACACGAGTGGCTCGCGCTTTTGATCTGCAAGATCCTGTGGGGGCCGGTTATTTTCCTATTGGCATTGACACTGGTATATGCCATCAGGAGTTTCGGCCTGTGGCACAAACAGCAGCATCATGCGGAGCAACGCCCCATCGACGGTTTGCTCAATATCGGCATCTGCTTCGTGTGGGTTGCCGCAATTATCATTTTCATTTCTTTGCTGCTCGAAAAAAATCCGCTTTATCTGCTTTCCGGCCTGGGGGCTATCGCGGCGGTGCTGCTGCTGTTCTTCCAGCAGACGATCCTCTCCCTTGTTGCCAGCGTGCAGATCAATGTGGACCATCTGGTTGAGATTGGCGATTGGATATCCATTGATTACGATGAATTCGAAATCGATGGCACGGTCGAGGAGATCACGTTGCATACGGTGAAGGTCAGCAACTGGGACAGGACATTGGCTTGTTTGCCGATCAGTGATTTGGTAAAGAGACCGTTCATCAATTATACCGCCATGGAAAAAGGCGGCGGCCGCCGTATCAAAAAATCTATTTTGATTGATCAGCGTAGCATTCGCTTTTTGAACATGGAAGAGTTGGAAATGCTCAAAGGTTTTGACATTTTGAAAGATTATCTGGAGAGCAAGGAGACGGAGATCTCCACATACAACACCGGTCGTTCTAGCTTCAACACCCGTTATCTCACCAATCTCGG
>JAGCSE010000134.1 GCA_017964325.1 Victivallales bacterium
ATTCGCAATACATCTCGACGAGCCCTTTGCCGCTCTTGTTTCGAGCTGTGGAAAGCCATTCGTCATAACGGCTTCCGGCATTGTAGATCCGTTCAAAATCAGCCAGAGGCCGTTTGGTTTTCTTCGCGATTTCAAACGCGCAGCGCGTGAATGGATAGACGCATTGGACTTGGAAGTAATTGGCGGGCGTCTTGAAGAATTCGTTTTCGCCGTATCTCAAGGAGAAATTAAACGGCAGGAGGCCGTCCTCCCGTTGATTTTGCATGAAAACGTCTTGCGACGCCCAAGCGGCCTGCGGATCGTAGTCGGCCAGGAAAAGATTGTCTTGATTGTGTTCAAGCCAGATGCCCGTGTAGCAGTCGCCGGCCAGCAGCAGGGGAGTCGGATACTGTTTGAATTGCCGGACATTCGCGAGAAATGCCTCTTTTGCCTTCGGCAATTGTTCGGCGATGCGCCGACGTTCGTCTTCAGTAAAGATGACTTGTGGAATCATGGTGAAAAAATACGATGTTTTTTGGACGTTATGGGACAGATGTTCATTTGCAGGGTGTATAAAATAATGTAAAGTAAACTTGATTTATTGCAATTAAACCTTTCAAACATTCAAAAGGATCGACGATGACGAAATATTTCATGGCTTTAGACCAAGGGACGACGAGTTCGCGGGCAATCATTTTCGATGAATCACTGAAACCGCTTGCATCATCATCGGAGGCATACGAACAGCATTATCCGCAGAATGGCTATGTGGAACACGAGCCGGACGATCTGATCAACAGCACGGTGAATTCCGCTGTCGCGGCAATGGCGCAATTGGGCATCAGCGGAAAGGACATTCAAGCCATCGGCATCACAAATCAACGCGAAACGACGCTTGTGTGGGACAAGAAGACGGGCGAATGTATCCACCGTGCCATCGTCTGGCAGTGCCGGCGGACGGCTGATATCTGCAAAGTTCTTAAGGACGAAGGACTTGAACCATACGTCAAGCAGGCCACGGGACTCATCATCGATCCATATTTTTCAGGGACGAAAATCAAATGGCTGCTGGACAACGTCCCTAATGCTCGTCAACGCGCTGAAAACGGCGAACTGCTTTTCGGCACGGTCGACACCTATCTGATCTGGAAGTTGAGTAACGGCAAGGCGCATGTGACGGATTACACGAATGCGTCCCGCACAATGCTGTTCAACATCCGTACGCTGGACTGGGATGACAAGTTGCTGCAACGCCTGGGGATACCGCGTTGCATGCTGCCGAAAGTCGTGCCGTCGAGCGGCCTTGCGGCGACGTGCGATCATCCTGCATTCGGCCATGCTCCGATACCGATCACTGGCATCGCGGGCGACCAGCAGTCGGCACTGGCTGGACAATATTGCGATCAATACGGCGATATGAAAATCACTTACGGAACGGGCGCGTTTCTGCTGTTGAACACAGGCGACCGCTTCATTGAGAGCAACAATGGCCTGTTGACGACGCTTGGCGCGGGCACGCGGCCGGGCAAGCCCGAATACGTTCTGGAAGGTTCCGTCTTCATGGCGGGAGCGATCATGCAATGGCTGCGGGATGGTCTGGGCATCCTGCCGGACACTGCGCAGACGTCGGAAATCGCGAAGTCCGTGAAAGATACGGGCGGCGTCTGCCTTGTTCCCGCTTTCACGGGGCTTGGCGCACCGCATTGGAACGCTCAGGCTCGTGCATCGCTGACAGGCATGACGCGTGCGACGACTTATCGCGAAATCATTCGTGCGGCGGACGAAGCGATTGCCTTCCAATGCGCGGATTTGATCAAGGCGATGGAGCAGGACATGCAGGCCGCCGCAGGCAGCATCCGCGTCGATGGCGGCGCCGCGAGGGACGAATTTCTGTTGCAGTTCCAGGCGGACATGCTAAACCATGACATCGAACGGCCTGATTATGTGGAAAGCACGGCATTGGGTGCGGTTCGTCTTGCAATGATGGCGACAGGACTGGCGGCAAAGCGTGGCGAAGGCAGCCGGACGTTCAAGCCATCGATGTCGGAAACTGAACGCACGGAACATCTTGCGCGTTGGAAGAAGGCACTGAAAAGTGTGCTGGACGCTGCGGAATAGTCCTATGAAAAGGACGTTAATGGTATTGACGACTTGTGTTCTGGCCGCTTGCGGGCAGGACGCAGTAGATTTGAACAAAACAGTCAAGGAGAAGATGGCAACAATGGAAAGTGTTGAATGCATCCGTCCGGATTATGATAAGCCAAACTACGACGAATCGAAAATCGCGCCTTATACATTGGAAGATCCGCTGACCTTTGCGGACGGCACGAAGCTGAAAGGCCCGGAAGAGTGGCCGAAACGCCGTGCGGAGATTCTGGAAATCTTCGCAAAAGAGATGTACGGCCAGGAGCCTCCGAAGCCGGAAGCTCTTGTGACGGAACTTGTTGACGAAAAGGTTGGAGCATTGGCTGGGTTCGCGGTTCGCAGCCAATATAAGATGTGGTTCAAAGCGGACAAGAGCGGCCCGTGCATCACATGGATCGTGTTCCGCCCGCGCTACGCGAAAGGGCCCGTTCCTGTGATTCTGTTTTTGAATTATCGCGGCAACCATGAATTAGTGACGGATCCGGACATTCCTGTCATGACGGCGTGGAGCCGCAACGGCGACCAGGCGAAGAACCACCAGGCGTTGGAGGAAAGCCGTGGCGCATTCTGCAAGTCTGATTCAAACACGGCGTTTCCAATCGGCTCCATCATCGCCCGCGGCTTCGCCGTCATGAGCGCATGTTACTGCGAAGTCTCGCCGGATCCCATTCAGCATGAACCGGATCCGAAATATTCGCAGCAGACGTTCGCCTACACGGGCGTGTTCGATTTGTGGGGCAAGCGTGATGAATCACGCACGGACAATATCACGGCGCTTGGTGCATGGGCGTGGGCATTGTCGCGCGGTTTGGATTTGGCGGAGCGGATTCCCGAACTCGATACGAAGAAATCGGTTGTGACTGGTTGTTCGCGTTTGGGCAAGGCGGCGTTCATCGCCGCCGCACGCGATGAGCGTTTCGCCGTCTGCGTGCCGAACCAGTGCGGTGGCGGCGGCGTTTGCATCGCAAAGCGCGATTTTGGAGAAGTTCCTGGAACTGAAGTGGTTAACTTTACGCATTGGTACTGCAAGGCATACACGAAATATGCGAAGAACCCGCCGAAACTGCTGACGTTCGACCAGCATCTGCTGCTGGCTTCCATCGCGCCGCGCCGCGTTCTCGTGGAAGGTTTCGGCCCAAACAACTGGATGGACACGGAGGCGGAATACATCGCCTGCAAGGCGGCGTCACCTGCATGGGAGTTCTTAGGCCTGCCCGGCATGCCCGGAAAAGGCTATCCGGACTATTATGATACGTCCTGTATCGGTCCGTATCTTGGCTATGTCCGCCGTACGGAACAACATGGCATCGCGGCCATCGACTGGATGTGGATGATGGATTTCGCGCGGAATGCGTTTGAAGGGAAGTAAAAAGCCTAAAAGCGTTAAGGGGAGGATTGCCCAAGAGCAATCTTCCCTTTTTTGTTTTTTAATAGGTGAAAGGGTGTCAGAAAAAATATCTTCTATTTATTTTTTTTGTTTGATTTTCTTCTTGAAAATGTTTTGAAAATGACTAAATTAATTCATGTCATTACTTGTGAAGGTATGTAAAAATTTTCAGGAGGATCAATATGGTGAAGAAGTCAATTAGAAGCGAAGCCTTGGAATTGGTGAAGGCTCATTGTGAATTTGATCCACAGACTCTTTTGATTCTCTATTTTCAATCTAAAAAGGAAGAAGAGGTCAGATTGTTGGAAGTCAGCAGCGATGTATTGCCGTCTGGACTCGTTTTTCCGCTGACGTTTGCTCCTGATAAAGAGGAAGGAATGCAGTATCCCTGTACAATTATTGTCGTTTCACAAGAAGATTATGAAAAAATTAGACAAGGAGATTTGACACTTCCAGATGACTGGGGAAAACTGGAAGATGGTGAAGAATTGTTCAAAAAGACAGAAATGCTTGAAGAGGCAAATAAGGATTGATATGCCGCACGAAACATGGGCTGATGCTTACTTAACCCAGGCAAAACAAGATTTTTATCTTGCATTGCATGGTATGAAAAATATTCCTCAAATAGAATATGGTTCATCAGTTTGCATGCTTCTTCAAATGTTTTTTGAGAAGTATGCAAAAGCTGTTTTTTGTGTTCAGACAGGACAGTTGCCACCAAAGAATCATTTAGCAGCTGGTAATTTTCTAAGTGCTTTGAAGAAAAGTTCAACAAAGTATAAAAAATGGAAGGATAATCCAACATTAAAACTCTGCTTTGATTTTATCAAGAAAATTGAAAGCTTACAGCCTGCTAATGCCAACAAAGGGAAAGAAATTGATAATTCTCCTCAGCTTGAATATCCTTGGTGTTTCAACGATGTGATTTATTCACCTGCAATGGATTTGGATATAGTCTCTGAATTGAAGAATGCAAAATCTCCAATTCTTGCCAATGTTATTCACTTTGCAAAGAATTTGATAGATTCTTTTCCAGTTTTCGTAAAAACACGTCGTTTTTTATAACTAGTGACTTTTCTGAAATTTACTAATATTCAAAGAGTTGAGAATATAAAATTTCAGATGAAGAAAGACAAGATAAGATAACTATGAATGAACGTCAGAAACATTTGCTGGAACGATACAAAGCGACGGATGGCGCACGGTCGCGGCTGGATGTGTCGCTGACACGGGATGCGGCGGCATGGCGCGCCATGCGGACGGTTGGTCTGACGCAGGGCGAATGCCGCGCCTTGACGCTTTTGGAACTGACGCGTCTGACGCCACTTGAACTTGAGGATGACAGCCTTCTGGCGGGCGTCCATCTGGAATGGCATTTCCATGCGGATGACAAAGGGCGCGATGCCGCAAAAGACGCGGAGACGTTGAAACAGTTTGGCTGCGACGAGCAGCCGGACAAGTTGCGCTGTCTTCGTGAAAATGTCATGCGTACCGTCGCAAACTCCTGCATGGGACCTGCTTCCGACGGTGTCATGAATGGTTCGTGGGGTGACATGAATCCGTTCATCGGCATCGGCTGGATGGAGAACCATACGGTTCGCGGATTCGACCGCTTGTTGGCAAAAGGCTTCGGCGGATTGCTGAAGGATGTGGAGGAGGCGATGGCGTCCCGCGAACCATGGAGCGTCGATTACGTCCGAAGCGAAAGCTTCTACCGTGCGTTGAAAGCCATCTGCGAAGCGGGATTGACGTTGGGCCATCGTTATGCGGAAATGGCGGTAGAAGCTGGAAACAAAATTCTTGCAGAATGGTGCCTTTCCGTCGAAAACGGCGCGAAAAGCTTTGGCGGCGCCGTGCAATTGCTGTGGTTCGGCCATCTGCTGTCCTGCGCGGAGGAGTCTGTCATCAATGCGAACAGCATCGGTCGGCTGGATCAGTTGCTGATTCCATATTATCGGAAGGATGTTTCAGACGGCAGGCTGACGAAGGAAGCCGCCCATGAGCTGATGGTGGATTTCGCCATCAAACTCTACCAGAATTATGATGTGCAGGCGACGACGCTTGGCGGTACGCTACCAGACGGCAGTTGCGCATGCAACGAATTGACGGACATCATCTTGGATGCGACGGCGGATTTCGGCGAATTGCGTGATTTGTCCTTCCGCATCCATCCTGACACGCCACAGGAACTGCTGGAAAAGGCCTGCAAGCTGGTGTTGCGCGGCGGCGGCATCCCGTTCTTTTTCAATGATCAATGTTTCATCCACGCGTTGAACAAACGCGGCATTTCGCTAGCGGATGCGCGGAACTATTCTCCTATCGGCTGCGTGGAGCTGACGATTCCTGGTAAGGCCGTCTCACGGGCTGTCTCCGGCTGGTTCAGTTTGCTTAAGGTGTTGGAACTGACCATTCATGGCGGTTACGATGTCTTCCACAAACGACAGACGTTCATCCATTGCAAGAAGCTGGAGGAATACGGAACGTTTGAAGAGTTCTATCGCGCCTATACGGCTAATATGGAATATCTTGCAGAACGCATGGTGTATTTCTGCCGCCGCGGCGAATTTTCGCAGCGTGAATTCGGGGCGCAGATTCTGTTTTCACTGCTGACAGATGATTGCGTTCATAACGGTCGTGAAATCAACGATCGCGGAGCGCATTACAATTGGCATTCCATTTGTCTGATGGGCATTCCGAATACGGCGGATTCGCTGATGGTCTTGAAGAAGGAGATATTCGAAACGCATCATTGGGATGCAGCGGAATTCCGCAAGATGCTGGAAGATAATTTCGAAGGACATGAGACGGAACGCTTGCAATTGAAGAACAGCATTCCGAAATACGGCAACGGCATTCTGGAGGTCGATGATCTGGCGGCACGGCTTGGACGTGATTTCATCGCCGTCATGGACCGTCTCAGCGAGCCTGGCAGCCAGTTCTTCGTGCATCTGTTCAGCTTCCTGCAGAACGTCTATGCGGGGCAGAAGATCGCGGCGACGCCGGATGGACGTCGTTCTGGCGAATCGTTTGCATATTCACTGTCCGCCGCGCCTGGCAACGACAAGTCTGGCGTGACGCGGATGCTGGAATCCCTTGGGCGGCAACCACATGAAGAGGCTGCCGGCGGCAGTGCGGCCATCATTGATTTGCATCCAAGTCTTTTCAAAAACGGTGTTGACGGTCCGAAACTGCTGGCGGAACTGATCCGCACTGCATTCTTCAAATTAGGCGTCGGCCAGTTGCAGTGGAACGTCGTGACGACGGAGGACATGCAACGTGCGCAAGACGATCCGGAGCATTACGGCAATCTGCAAGTGCGTGTCGCAGGCTATTCACAGATGTTCAAGCTGATTGAGCGCAATCTGCAGAATCATCTAATCGCACGACATAAACACGATTCATAATGCTTTTTGCTTAAGGTGAAGCCTCTCTCCCGCAATGAATTATGTGGGAGAGAGGCGGCGTATCCGTCAGAGCCATTTCTTGGCCCAGTCGCCCAGTTCCTTTTCCGAGGCGTCTGCCGCAAAGCGTTTGCCCTTATCGACTTTTGCCTTCGGGACGAGGGCCTGCATGTTCTGGCCGGAGGGGCCGATGTCGCTGGAACCGGATGTCGCGAAGGGAACGACGGTCTTGCCACTGAAATCGTAGGCTTCCATGAATGTGTCGATGATGGATGGTTCACGATACCACCAGACAGGGAAGCCAACGAACACGACGTCGTATTGCGCCATGTCCGCCACTTTGCTTGCGATCGGCGGCCTGGATGATTTGTCCTTCATTTCGACGGAGCTGCGGCTTTTGTCGTTCCGCCAGTCCAGATCCGCGTCCGTGTAAGGTGTTTCCGGTTCAATTTCAAACAGATCCGCCTTGATGGCGGATGCGAGGCGCTGCGCCATTTTTGCCGTCACGCCGCTGGCCGAGAAAAATGCAACCAATGTCTTGCTCATGATGAATCCTCCTTTGGTTATGGGTTAGGGACATATACGGAAGATATAATCAATACTTTAAATATATGGTGGAGTAGGGTGTGAAACATACCTTCTGATAGATGCTAACATATTGATACTTGAAGATTAAGTGACAAGTGACAACTTTGCTTTTGCCCCGTCTGTTCTGTCAGGCGTTTTGTCTTCGGTTTTTCATGTGTTGAACGATGACCATGGCTGTGACAATGGCGAGGCCGATGGCGTCTGTCAAAAGGCCGGGCACGATCATCAGCAGGCCGCCGATTGCAAAAAGGATGCGGAAAAATGGATGGATTTGTCTGAAGAGATGGCCGTTGAGGGCGGTTCCGACACCGAATAGCCCCAACATCGCGGATATCACGATGACTATGATTTGCAGGGAGATAGACCAGCCTCCGCCTGTCAGGTTCTCCAGCAGCATGGCTGGATGGTAGGAGAAGATATACGGCACGATGAAGGCGGCAATGGCAAGTTTTGTGGCATTGAGGCCCGTTTTCATTGGGTTGGCTTTCGCAATGGCAGAACCTGCGAAAGCGGCAAGGGCGACGGGCGGCGTGATGTCGGCTACGATTCCAAAATAGAAGACGAAGAAATGGGCCGCGATGGGAGCGAATCCAAGCTGAATGAGAATCGGAGCGCAGGTGGAGGCCATGATACAGTAGTTGGCCGTCGTGGGCACGCCCATGCCTAACACAATGCAACAGAACATCGTAAGAACGAGTCCGATGATGGTGGCGTTGCCCGCGAGTTTGACAATGGCGTTTATGAGAATGGAAGCAAGTCCCGTCGTGGTGATGCAGCCTGAGATGATGCCGGCGATGGCGCAGGCCACGGCGACGGTGATGGCGCCTTTCGAGCCTGCCGTCAGTGCGTCAAAGGCATTAATGCCTGATTCGCAAATGGATGTCTTCGCCGTCTGGATGAATTTTCTATCCTTGCAGGAGGTGAATTCTGTGAATAAATGATGGATGAAGCCGACCGCGAAGGCAGCGATGATGGAAATGCCAGCCGAAAAAGCCATTGTACGGGCTCCCGTTGAGACAAGCCATATCAGAAGGACCAGCGGCAGAATGAGATAGCAGTTTTTTGCGAGAAAAGCCCAAGTTGGGAGTTCAACGGTTGATACGCCCTTGAGTTTCAATGCCTTGGCCTCTAGATGGACGGCGATGAAGATGCCTGTGAAATAGAGCAGGGCGGGGATGATCGCTTTCAAGGCGACTTGTGCATATGGCAGACCTGTGTATTCCGCCATGAGAAATGCGGCAGCGCCCATGATAGGAGGCATGATTTGGCCTCCTGTCGAGGCGGCGGCTTCGACGGCACCCGCGAATTCGGGCTTGTAGCCTGTCTTCTTCATCATCGGAATCGTAATGGCTCCTGTTGTGACAGTGTTTCCAACAGACGAGCCGGAAACCATGCCGCACAGTGCGGAAGATATGACAGCGACTTTCGCAGGGCCGCCGCTGGAACGTCCAGCCAGCCTGTTTGCGAAGGCGATGAAGAAACTTGCAATGCCTGTCCGTTCCAGAAACGCTCCGAAAATGATGAAAAGGACGATATAGGTGAAGCAGACGTTGACAGGCGTTCCGATGATGCCTGATGTCGAATAGAATAGTGTGTTGACGATGTCCCGCAACGCGATGCTCAACGCCATTCCGAATGAGAGTTTATTATAGAAGGTATAAATGAGAAGCAGTCCCGCAACGATGAGAATCGGTAGCCCAACGCAGCGACGGCAAAGTTCCACAAGGCAGAGGATGCCAACGATGCCGATGGTTATCTGCAACGGTCCGATTCGCCCCATCATCTTGATAATGGTCAGCGCTTTGGCCGCATGATAGAAGAAACAGCTCGAACCGACGATAACAAGCAATATGTCGTACCATGGTATATGGTCGGGCGTTACATGCTTTCGGCTGACAGGAAAGACAAGATAGCCTGCAAGCAGGATGAAGCCCATGAAAAGCGACAGCCGCACTTCTGGCAAGGCTGTGGAAACCAACGTCATGTAGATGCAATAGATGGAAAACAGCGCCAATAGCGACGAAATGACGATATTCCGCCATCCCGTCCAAACGCGAGTGTTGGACTCGCGATCAAACTTGCGCATGACGTCGTCGAGATTTTCGACTGCAACGGATTCTTTACCTTCTTCGGACATGTGCTTGCAAAGTCGAACAGCTTATTTTACAGGGACTTGGATGCCTTTTTCGACAAAATACTTGGCCGCTCCCGCATGGTAGGGGACGGATTTGATGGAGGAACCGTATTCAAGGGAGATTTCGCCGTATTTGACATGGCTGGACACGAGGGAGGTTGCGTTGTCGAAGATGTCGGCACAGATGGCGTGGACAGTGTCCGCAGGAACATCGTCGCGGACAAGAACGACGGCACCGACACCGACGGTAAGTGTATCAGTATCAAGATTATAGACGGATTTGGCGATGGTCGCAGGGACGTAGTATGGCGATTTGGCGATGAGTTGGTTGACGTGCTCTTGGTCGAGGGAGACGAGATAGACCTTCTTGGTGGTTGCAAGATCGGTGATGGCGGTCGTGGGAGCTCCTGCGACGATGAATCCAGCGTCTATCTTTCCGTCGCGCAAGGCGTTGGCGCTGTCACCGAAGGATTGATAGGTAGGCTTGATGTCCTTTTCCGTCAAACCATAGACGCTGAGGATGTCGATGGCATTGAAATAGACGCCCGAACCTGCCGCGCCGATGGAGACGACTTTGCCTTTTAAATCTGCAACGGTCTTGATTTCAGGATTTAGTGTCACGATCTGGACCTGTTCCACGTATAGGGCGGCCAGTGTGGAGAAGCAGTTGATTTTGCCTTTGTCAGCGAAGAGGTTGGTGCCGTTGTAGGCGTATGCCATGACGTCTGATTGGCAGAATGCGAGTTCGGCGGTTTTGTCCTCCAATGCCATGATGTTGGCTTGCGAGCCGTTGCCTGCGAGTCCGACGACGGTCACGCCCGCGTTGTTGGTTGCGTGTTGTGCGATGACTGAGCCGAACGCGTAATATGTTCCTGATTCTCCGCCAGTTACGAAACGGAGCTTTGATTTTTCAGCGTTGCCCTGCTTGCCGCAGGAGACGAGAAATGCCATGACGAAAGCCGCGATTGTGAAAACGGACAGGATTTTCTTCATGATTCAGTTCCTTTTGAATGTTTTTTTACAGTTGCGGATTTACTAAATGTAATACCTGTAAGGGAGTTCCGCTACTAGACGGAGGGAAAATTGTTCGGAAACACCGCTTGCAGTCGTCGTTTTCGCCTATACATTATGATTTAAAGATTTTTGACAAACATTTTTCCTGTCTGTCCCCACATGAGCAAAACGACATTTATCATCATCTTGGTATGCCTTGTCGTGGCCATGCTTGCCGCGGGATACGCCTTTGGGCGATGGGGGAGCAGGACCGTATGGGGGATTATCGTTCTTTTCCTGATATACTGGAGCAAACAATGATCAAATCAACGAATGCGATTCGGATGAAATGGTTCATGATCTGCCTGCTTGTCACGATTGCGCTGTCTGGACAGAATGCAACGGACTGGGCGCGTGAATGGCGGCTTGACGGCAGTCTGGAGGAAGCCCATGGGCTGTGTCCATTGCGGGAAGGCAAACAGCCGCCTGAATTCGTCATGGTGGATGGACGGAAGATGCTGAAAATGACATCTTTGGGTAGCTATACGTCCAACGACGACCCGTTGTATCGACTGGAGCCCGGCTTCCGTTTCGCATGTCGTGTCAAATTCGACAGCCTGGATGTCGGCAACGGCTGGGCGACCATCGCCTCCAAAGGGCATGTCAACAGCATGGGTTCGTTTACGTTTCGCATCGACAAGCCGGAAGAGAACCGCCGTTTCAGTTTTTTCATCAATATCGACGGACGGCCGGAGCCGCGCGTTTCATCCCGCGAACCTGTGAAGACCGGCGTGTGGTACGATCTGGAGGCTGGTTGGGACGGCAATGAAATCTGGCTGTCCGTCAATGGCGACGTGACGCGGCGTGAACGCAAAGGGCCGGTTGCCAGCAACTTCGCGCCATTGCAGATTGGACCGATCGAAGGCTTGTTGTCTGATTTCCGCATCACGGGGCGGCCGAATGATTCCCATGTCGTGGGAAAATGGGACCATGTCATTGGAAAACAAGAGGTTGCGAACACGAAGAAACTACAGTTGTCTCCATGCTTCCGCCTGCAATGCGAGATTGTTTTCGATGAAATGCCGCAGGGCGAGACATATCTGATACAGAAGGAAAAGGAATATCTGCTTCGCTACGACATGGGAAAGGACGGCACGGGGGCGTTCAACTTCTTCAGCCATCTGAACGGCCATTGGGAACCGCGCGTCACATGCCCCATGCCGTTGGAAATCGGCAAGCGTTACAGCATCGTCGCCGCATGGGACGGCATGTTCAACTATCTGCATGTCAATGGGAAAGCCATTGACAAGGCGCGGATCGGCATTGCCGCACCGACAGAGAATCCGCTTGTTTTGGGCGGTTTCAAAGGGAAAATGGATCATCTCGTCATCGAAAATCCGCAGTTGCCCATGCCGTTGCTGCGGGACATGCGCTGCACGGAACTCCTGCCGATGGCCGGACAGGAGTTCGGCTATCAGGCCTGGTTGGACAACGCAGGCAGCGATCTGGAGGACTGCATCGTGGTGGTCGAGCCGTCGAAAGGATTGGTGGCGACACCGTCGCGGATGGCAATCGGGCGGTTGCCAAGCGGCAGTTCAAGGAAGCTTGAGTGGCGACTGAAGGCGGCGGAATCCGTGTGCGGAAACATCACTATCTCCTTGTATTCCAACGACAAGCTGCTTCGGAAGTATCCACGCCGCGTTGTCGTTTTGCCGAAGGAAGTTCCAGATTATTCCGCCAAAAAGTTCCAACCGGAGACATTAGGCGGAACGTGGTATTTTATTGATTCCGTCAAAGGCGATGATTCGCGGGATGGCCATTCGGAAAAGACAGCTTGGCGCTCCTTTAAGAACATCAACGGGAAGACGTTGCAGGCGGGAGAACGGCTTCGTCTGAAACGCGGCTCCGTCTTCCGGGAGGAGCTTCAAATTTCCGCAAAAGGCACGGCGGACAACTGGGCGGTGATCGACAGCTACGGCGAAGGCTGCCGCCCCATCATCCGTCGCAATCGCGACATCGATGATCGATGCATGTATGTCCTTAATCCGGACTATCTTGTGATTCGCGATCTGATTGTCTGCAACGCGGGCAAGGGAATAGACGTGTCATATCAGCAGTCCGGCCATCGCGGCATTCTCATTGAGCGTTGTCTGGCCCATCATATCGAAGGGCTGTACCGTTTCAACGCGCACGGCATACCGGAATGGCGTGACAAGAAAGGAGCGCCCGGCTCCGGAAACGCCGGCGGAATATCCGTCGGCGGATACAGCATGTCGGATGTCATCCTCCGCGACTGCGAGATGTACCAATGCTCCGTCGCGTTTCGGACGACAGGTGACAACGTGTTCATGGACAGGATTTTCTGCCATGACAACTACGCCCACAACACGTCGCCGCATCCCGTCGTCTCCATGACGACGCGTTCTATTCTGCAGAATTCCGTCTTCGATTCGTCCGGATGGAACGCTTCCGCCGGAACGATGGGCATCATGCTCGGCCCGAACTACGGCTTCATCGTCCGCAACTGCTATTTCATCAACCAGCCGGATTCCAATTCTTCTGATGAAGGCGGTATCGACTTTGAGGCAGATGGCGAAAACAATCTCATCGACCACTGCACGTTCCGCAACAACGCGGGAGCCGCCATCGAAGTGCTCGGCCTTCGCACGCCGCAGACACGCAATGTCGCCATCCGCAACTGCCGTTTTGACAAGAACAACACGGCGACGAAGCTCGGCCCGTCTGAGATTTTCGTTTGGGGCGGCACGACGGATCGGTCGATCGTCTGTTCCAACGGCGTCATTGAAAACAATGGCTACGTGCTGCGGGACGGCATCGAGTTCTACGTCAACAAGGCAACATCGACGATTCCGGACTGGAAGCTTGCAAACAACACGCAATACGCCACCTCTGAAGAACTTAACAAGGCGATGCCCTATACAGAGCCGCCTGAACGCTACATTGGCTATGAATTTTGGACAGATAAACGGGATTTTTACGATATTTGGGCAGAATGTGATACTTTGAAGTTCGGTGCTTCGGTAAAAAGTTACTATGAGAATCCCGAAAATACCGAAGTGCGTAATTGGATACAGTCTTTTGTTCAAATCGAAGGACCAGCCAATATGTCGTCAACAGGAAAATTACGTGTCGGTGACTACAGATTTCAATTCGTTCTCGACAACGAAGTATTCTGGACAACGACTCGCTTTGCCGTCCACGTCCTGCCGAAGGGGACGAGTGTCAAGAAGGCGTGGTGCTTTGACAAGAATCTGGACAAGGAAGGCTGGACGGACGCCGATCTGGGCACTGTCAAAGAATATTTCAAGGCGGACAAGCCTGAATGGGGCACCTTCGCGAATCCCGTCAATCTCGTCTGCGGCGACTACTATGTGATGGCCGTGAAGGATGCGAAAAACGCGCATATCCTTTCGGCGGAAGGACTTGGATTGAAATGCGATGAATGCCCCGTTCTGACGATCCGCATGCAGAATCACACAAACTCCAAACGAATGAAGGTGAGTTTCACAACAGATGCTATGACAGATTGGTCATCTGAAGATGCCGTGGAATTCGACGTCGTGCCCAACGACAACGATGACACGTTGTACCAAATTCGTCTCGACGTCTGCGCAGGCTGGAAGGGAACCGTCCGCCAGTTGCGGATTGATTTCTCCGCCGACGAAACGCCGATTACGGGCACTGTCCGCATCGACTACATCTGGCTGGGCAGCACGCCGAAATAATTTTTATGCATATAATATTATTATAAAATGTGCAGAAACAAGTGATTTTCTGCATATAAAACACGTAGATTATATGCAGATACTACTCGAAATCTAAAGATATGTGCACAAAAGAGTTAGTCTTTCTCTCGATATTTTGGGTGGCCTTCCCCTTCGGGCTGCTTGTCCGGCGTATAGAAAGAATAGTCCATGATGCAGCCGATGTATGTCTTTTCCTGCAAGTCAATTGCTAATGGAATACTCATGGCATGCGTGCCGTCTTTGAAATGAACCATGGCTCCGCCTGTAGGGCTTGTCCCAATGCTCGTAAAAGCTTTTTCTGAAAGCGGGACGGCATGCGGAGAACCATCCGTTGTTTCCAGTAAATAGACCTGCATGTCGGCGGCATCAACGAGATAGTTGGCATGCGTATCCTTCAAGAACAGCTTGTCTCCTGGCAATTTATAGACGTTGATGAACGTCCGCCCGCCTGTATTTGGGAATAAGGCAAAATAGCGCTGTTCTTTTCCATGGCGCAACCGCAGACGATAGTCGTATTCAGCCAGAAAAGGATGGGATGGACGCTGTTCGAAGGCGACATGCACATCGCCAAGATTCGGCAGATAGATTTTATACCATGATTTGGAAGCAAAAGAGCTGAATTTGTACTGTATTGGAAGACAGGCGAGAGAGATGATGACAGAGATGACAAGACTTGCGACAAATACGGCGGCATGAACGCCGAACGATGGTCTTTCCCTGCCTTTTGAGAAGCGTTTGGAAAAATGGACGATGACGGCGATTCCGATGGCGATGGAAAGAGGATGCAGAATCCAGTCATATATGATGTTTGTCCAATTCGCTGGATTGGTTTCATATAGATCATATAAAAAGCCAATGACGATTGCCGCAAAAGTCGGCAGCAACAACATGGAAAGGCATCCCAGTGGGACGGAGCGAAAAGCAATCGTTGACGGATGCTTTTCACACGTATTCTTGCATTTCCACAGCACGAGCGGCAGTAACAGCAAGAATAGGGATATCAGAATATTATCGAGGGGCATGTTAAATATCCGTTTCCGTGGTGCCGCCGAGGAATTTCGGAAGGCTCTTGCCGATTTTGCGCCAATGCGCATATTCCGCACAAGCCGTGAAAATCGCGTCGCCAGAAGAGTTTAGAGCTGTTTCGACAGAATCTTGAACGACACCGATGATGAAACCGACGCCGACCACC
>JAGCSE010000135.1 GCA_017964325.1 Victivallales bacterium
AGGAGGAAGGGAAGGAAAGGAAGAAGGCAGAAGGGAAGGAAAGGAAGAAGGCAGAATAGAAGGAAAACTAGAGGCATGGGCGGAGACATACGCCAATATGAAAACACAATTTGACGATTTGCGCATACGCTCGCTGCTCGGAATCACCGCAAGCCAGTTTGACCAAGTGAAGAATTTCTATAAAAAGCGGTTCATACAACAGGAGATTGTTTGAATTGAATTTTTATGCCCATCTCGGGCAATGGTAGCGTTGGAATACAACCATTCTACCGTTTATATCACATAAAAAACATCCTGCTTCATCATAGACAGCAACAAAAAAGAAAAACGTGCGCCGATGAGAGTCGATATGGCAAACAAGACCATGCTTTTTCAGTTGTATGGATTGGATTTTTTGTTGCTGAATCCGATATTGACAATGCAATCACAAAAGATAATGCTATAGTATTGTCTTTATAAAGGAAAAATGCACAGTCGCACAAAATGCGATCCTCCCAACAAAACCTTTAATGACCATGCTTTTTTGACCATAATCCATTGAAATCCAACTAACAAGGAGCAGAATGATGAAAAAGTTGCTGACGTTCTTCGTCGTGTCGATGATGGTATTGGCGGTGTCCTGCAAGAAACAGGATGGCAGCACCTCAAGTGAAAGCTCAAATGAAAGGAAGATTCTCGTGGGCTTCAGCCAGATTGGAGCCGAATCCGATTGGCGCAAGGCGAGCACGGTGTCCATCCAGGAGGAGGCCGCGAAGCGCGGCATCAATCTGCTGTTCTCAGATGCGCAGCAGAAACAGGAGAACCAGCTGAAAGCTGTCCGCTCGTTCATCGCGCAGGGTGTGGATATCATTTGCCTTGCGCCAGTTGTGGCAACGGGCTGGGAAGACGTCCTCAAAGAAGCGAAGGCCGCAGGCATTCCCGTCATCCTCATCGACCGCAAAGTGACGGTTTCGGAGGAAGGCCTCTACAGCTGCTACATCGGCTCCGACTGCACGGAGGAAGGTCGCAAGGCGGCCCGCTGGGTCATCGAAAACGTCGGCGAGAACGCGGGCATTGCGGAACTGGTCGGCACGGTTGGCTCCGGCCCCGCCATCGAGCGCAAAAAAGGCTTTGAGGAGATCATCAAAGACCATCCCGGCCTGAAGATCATCAAGTCGCAAAGCGGTGATTTCACGCGTTCGCAAGGCAAGGAAGTCATGGAACAGTTCATGAAATCGCCTGAAAAAGACCAGATCAAAGTCCTCTATGCACACAACGACGACATGGCTCTGGGTGCCATCCAGGCCATCGAAGAAGCCGGCAAGGTCCCCGGAAAAGACATTGTTATCATCTCCTGCGACGGCGTAAAGGAAATGTTCAAGATGATTCTGGCCGGCAAGGCGAACTGCACGGTTGAATGCAACCCGATGATCGGTCCGCAGCTGTTCGACGTGATTGAAGCTTACATCAAGGAAAAGAAACCGATTCCGCCGCGTGTCGAATCCATTGAAGGCGTGTTCGATTCGAAGAACATCACGCAGGAAGTCGTCGATGGTCGCCGCTACTAAGTTGATTTTCAACAACAGGATACGAAAATGAAAAGACTATTCGTCGTATGTCTGCTCATGGCGTTGTTGCCGCCGTTGTTCGGCGACTATCAGATCCAGCCGAATCCGCTGATGACGCCGTGGGGCGAGAAAATCACGCCCGAAAACGCCTGGCGGGAATATCCAAGACCGCATCTTGTCCGCCAGAACTGGCAAAATCTCAATGGGTTATGGCAATATGCCGTCAATGAACGCAAAGCTGACCGTCCTGCAAAATGGGAGGGTGAGATTCTCGTGCCATTTGCGATTGAGACGCCGCTTTCCGGCGTGAAACGACTGCTGGAGCCCAGTGAACAACTGTGGTACCGCCGTGCGTTCAACGTGGCGTTCAACGCCGCGAAAGAGCGTGTCTTGCTCCATTTCGGAGGTGTCGATTTCCGCACGCAAGTCTTTGTCAATGGCGTGGAAGCGACGGATGTGCCACATGAAAGCGGCAACCTGCCATTTTCGCTGGACATCACGGATTTCGTCAAGCAGGGCGAAAACGAACTCGTCCTGCAGGTTTGGGATCCAACGGATGCGGGCAATCAATCCCGCGGCAAACAAGTGCAGCGGCCCGGCGGATGCATGTACACCCGCATGAGCGGCATTTGGCAGACGGTCTGGACGGAAGTCGTTCCCGCAACCTATATTACGGGATACAAAGTCGTGACGGACATCGATCAAAACACGGTTTCCGTGACGTTGCAAGCCACAGGTGATCTGATGAATGCGAAAGCGACGGTCGCCGTCTTGGATAGGAAAGACGGCAGTACGCTGACAACAGGCGACGTGACGGCCTGGGGCCGTCCCGTCACTCTGAAGCTGGAGAATCCGCTGCTGTGGTCGCCTGGATCGCCGAATCTGTACTTTCTGGAGTTCACGCTGACAGCGCAGGACGGTTCGAAAGATGTCGTCCGCGGCTATTTCGGCATGCGCAAAATCGATTGGCGGAAGGACGAAAAAGGCATTCCGCGGCTGTATCTGAACAATGAGAAGACGTTCATGATGGGCACGTTGGATCAAGGCTGGTGGCCAGACGGATTCCTCACGCCGCCTTCCGACGAAGCGATGGCTTTCGATATAGGTTTCCTGAAGCGCTGCGGTTTCAACATGATGCGCAAACACATCAAGATCGAGCCGTTGCGTTACTACTACCTATGCGATACGATGGGCATCATGCTGTGGCAGGACATGCCGTCCGGCGGCGGAGATGTGGAAAACCGCTATCAGCTTTACCGCGAAGAACTTAAAGGCATGATGGACTTGCTTCAGACCTTCCCGAGCATCGTGATATGGGTGCCCTACAACGAAGGTTGGGGACAGCCTGGAAAAGAGAAGACCAACCAAGTCATGCAGTGGGTGAAGCGCTATGATCCGACGCGCCTCGTCGATGGTCCCTCCGGCTGGACGGATTACGGCGTCGGCGACACGAAGGACATGCACCATTATTCCGATCCGCGTATGTTCCCTGTCATGGACGACCGTGTTTCCGTTCTCGGCGAGTTCGGCGGCATTGGCTTCCAAGTGAAGGATCATCTGTGGGCGGAGAAGACATGGGGCTATGTGAGCGATGCTTCGCCAGATGCTTATTTCGCACGTTACACACGCCAAATGAACAGCTTGGCCCGCATGGCGCAGGAAGGCCTCGCCGCCTCCGTCTATACGCAGACGACAGATGTGGAGATCGAGACGAACGGCCTATTGACCTATGACCGCAAGGTCGAGAAAGTCCCTGCCGAAAAGTTCTTGGATATTCACAGCATGGTCTATAACGCCGCCAGATGGACGCTCATCCCCGTGCGGACGGTCATCATGCCGTCGAGCCAGAACGAGCCGTTGGAATGGCGCTATACGTTTGAAAACAAGGCTGATAACTGGATGACGGCGGATTTCGACGATTCATCGTGGAAAACAGGCCAGGCCGGCTTCGGCAACACGGAGATCACCCGTGCCCACAAGGCGTCCCGCGTCCGCACCAGCTGGGAGACGAACGACATCTGGCTCCGCAGGGCGTTCGATTACGACGGCGATCCCGCCGCCTTCAAGAAACTCGGCTTCAGCATCTTCTATGATGAAGACACTGAAATCTATCTGAATGGTGTGAAGATCGCAGAATTCCATAACTACAATGTCAATTATGACCATCTCGATGCTTTGCCCGAAGCGTTGAAGGCTCTGAAGAAAGGCCGCAATGTCGTCGCCGTTCACACGAAGAACACGACAGGCGGCGCGTACATTGATTTCAGCATACTTGGAATAAACTATAAGTAATTAGTTAAAATCATTTTACAATTCAAAGAAAAGTAATTCAAGCGGCCTCCCCGTCCTTTTGACTGGGGAGGCCGCATTCTTTACAATGAAGAATTCAAGAGCGGCTTTCCACCCAAAATCAATACAAACTCTTTAGAAACAATGCTATTTCCCGTTGTTCTCCTGGAAGTTTTTCAATATCTTCTTCCCATTTTATATAATTTGCCCATTCTAGCGCAGCATTATGATTACGAAGGGGAATGACAATTGAACCAATGATGATAAAAAAGATGATTATCGTTGAATCAAAGAAAATAGTAAACAATCCGACGCATACAATTGCAGTGTAGAACATCCAGCAAAACTGAATAAGGCGGGCATGGCTCTCAACGGATATATTCAAGCTCGAGTTTGTTGACCAGGCAATCACCATGCTTTCCATTGATATGAACAACAGAAAAAAGAAATTAAGAATCGTCAACAAAGGTCTTATCATCAGATATTGTATATGAACTAACTTGCAAATAAATTGCTCTACCCCAACCACAACCTGCATTCCCCATGGATATATCTGCTTGTCGAATAACGCATATACTGCAATCCAAAGGAAAACACCACAGAAAAACTGCTTCAAGTTCTTGCGGACAATCCCATTGACAACACCGACATTCAACCCTGCGTAATAAAAGGAAAATATCAGTTTATGGAACCATCCATGTTCCGGTGCCCAGAAGAAATGGAAATAGAAGACGGGAATCGAATAGATGAATAAGTAGAGTGCCCATCCTCTTATTCTATCAACAAAAGTCGTTCTCCGCGGCGTCTGGCTGCTTTCGCCATAAGACGGCTCCCATCGGCCATACATATAATTATATGACCAATTCTTCAATTCTGAATCACTAATGTAAAAAGGAGGTGGCGGCAGTATATTTCCCCCATCAAAATAACTTCCATTTAAGTTTTTGATTTCACCCATTTTTCCATCACTAATATTTAATTAAAGATTTATTGTAAAAACGTCTCCAGACATTTCTTGATGCCTTCAAGCATCTCGTTTGCAAACTTATAGCAGATTTCCGCAGTTTTTTCTAAAGACAGTCATTCTTTTTTTGTTTTTGATAAAATGGCATCACATCTGCATTCCGGCAAAATACAATCAAGGCGGAGGACGTTTTTGCCGTCTCCGCCTTGATGATGTTTCTACGCAATGACTTAAGCCGCCTTCTTCACAGGCTCTTCGGCCTTCTTCTCCGGCTCTGCCGCCTTCTTTTCCGGCTCCGCCTTCTTGGCGGGCTCGACCTTCTTCTTTTCGGGCTCGCCTGTCTTCTGGAGCAGCAGCGTCGTAAACGATGGATGGCGCAGCGTCCGCGCCATGTCCATCAATTTCTGGTAATAGGTCGCGGAAATGATTTCAGGATTCATATCCGCCTCGTAATACATATCATAGCCTTTATTATCGGCTTTGACCTTGCGCGAAATCCAGCCGTGCTTCGTCGGCGTCTTCCATTTCATGGTTTTTGGAAGCATCATGACTTTGGCGTAATGCGGGGGAATGTCGAAACGGATATGGTTGTCCAAAATACGATGGGAGCTCCAGTAGATGGGGGAGATTCTCGTGTCGGCGCGCGGATTGACATAGCTGGAGAGCGGATTGCCGCTCTTGATGTACATGTATTCACCTGCACGCGTGCTGTAGAACTGGACATGGACTGTGTAGGACATTTTGCCTGGATATGACTCAAAATCCGTCACCAGTTCGCCAACGGCATTGGCGGATTTTGCATGATTGGAGACAAGTTCCTGCCAATAGCGACGGCGAGCCTCGGGCGTCTGTTCGGCGAAGAAGCGCTTCTTGGAGGCATGGTCGAGGCCATAGTAGTAGTATGTGTCGGTGACATCGGCGGAGCCGTCGTCATTCATCTTGACATGACCGTCGAACGCCGTGCGGGTCTTGTATTCCTTCGGCACATTGATTTTGGAGAACTTTCCGTTTTCGAGCAGTATGGAACGGTCGTCGTAGGACGTGCATTGCAGTTCCGCATATTCGCCTGCGTCGTTGAGCCAGAAATCCTGCTTGCCGAGGCAGATATGGACGAGGACGCGATTCCAGGCGTTGTAGTGGAAGCTTTCGCGGTCGTAATCGACAGCCTTGTCAAATGCCGTCGGATTCGCAAGTACGAACTCTGGCTTGAAGCCAAGGTGTGACAGCATGGCGTACATGAGGATGGCGCGGGCGGCGGGATTGCCGTAGCCGTCGCGCAAAGTCTCCTCAGCATCACAGATGTTGCTGTATGACAGATAGTTGAAATATGGCCCCGCGATGCGGATGTCTTTCATCACCTTGTTGCGGACATTACGCAGCGTCTCCAAATCATCATTCCCGCGAAGCTCCTCCGCGAGCTTCTGGACTTCAGGCCCTGCCACCGCGTGCCGCTTCAACTGCGAGAACACTTCGATGGCATGGTTCTTCCAGTTGCCGAAACCAATGACAACGCTCGGTGTAAACATGCTAAACGACGGCAGATCGACTTCACGCGCGAGCGCGGGAATATCATTCGCATCCCATACAAGCGTCTTCACGCCGTCCTTCTTTTCGACAGTGCTGGTGACGAGCTTATCGTAGCCTTTCGTCTTCACAAGCCAGCCTCCCGGATGATATTTGGCATACAGCGGCAGCTTTTCGGGCACGTTTACAACAAGCCTGCGATGGACGACGTGCGCGTAATCCTGCAAGATGAACGTCGCCTGGCAGGGCCATGTGCCTGTGCAGTCCATTTCATATTCATATTCGATGATGCTGCCGATTTCGACGCCAGGCAGGCTGCAGACGAGAATCTTCGTAGGATCGTATTTCGGCGCGCTAGCGACCCACGATGAGTCCATGAGGTTCTTCTCCTGCTCGCTGATCTCCTGGACTTTGTCGCCGTTGATGACGCGGGCGTAGTTGAGCTTGACGGATTCGCGTACGGGTGCATAGTTCAGCTTCAGTTCGGAGAAATCCTTCTTCCCCTTGTAGGTGAGGATCTTGCGGCGAACCGTTGTTTTGACGTTCCAATGGCAGGCATCCGTGAACGTATAGATATCCTGCCTGTCCAGCAGTTCGAAATCCGCTTCCGGCTGGGTGGACGGTTTCTTCGCCGCCTGAATGTCCGTCTTGATGGGCTTCCGACGAGGGACGGAACGATCGAAGATAGGCATCTTGCCGATACCGGGGAAGCGGCGCAAATCCTTCTTCAACTGAAGATATTGTTCGGGCGAGAACTCGACCGTCTTGATGGCGTATGTGCTCTCCTGCGTCAGCGTGTCGTTGCTGAAGGAGACCTTGCAGGTCTTCAGCATCGTGTCGCTGTCGATTTTCGGATAGGACGGGACATAGACCGGGGCGCCCCACGAGGAGTCGAACGTGCAGTTGACAGTCTCATGGATGCCGCAGGCGACCCTCACCATCATGGGATATTTGCGCTTGTCCAAAGTCGTGCTGCCCAGCATGCTGTTGGCGGAGCCGACAGTTGAGAAGAAGCCTGGAACCTTCAGCATGCCGATCTTGCCGTTGTCGATCATGATGGAATCGGCTGCGAAGGTGAGGCGGAGCGTCATGGGGGTGTTGGTGTCCCGCATGTCCGTCGGCTTCATGTCCATTTCCAGCAGTCGCGTGCCAGGGGCGATGTTTTTGACGATGCTCTCGAAGAACTCACGCTGCTTTTCGGGCGTGCGGCGAGCCATGGTGGCGCGGTAGCTGTTGTCGTTGTAGCCGTTGAACTGGAAGAAGCTTTCGCCTGTCAGGTTGCCTTTGTTGTCGATGTACAGGTTGGTGGTGATTTCCATCATGTTCTTTTCGGCGGGCGTGATGGGCGAAATGCGGAGGTCTTCGCCTTCGGGCGTGCCGATGATGATGCTGCGGTGGCAGAGGTAAGCGGGGAAGAGCTCCTTCGTCGTCTCGTTGGTGGAATCCATGAAGATGTATTCGCCGTTCTTGCGTCTCACGGCGGTGATGGCGTGATTGAAATAGGGGATCGGGATTTCCGCGTCTTTCAACGGCCCTGTGTCGATGAGGACGGGATAGGCGTCGATGCCGGCCATGCGGAGCATGGCGACGAGCAGGCCCGCCTTGTCGCGGCAGACGCCGTGGCGGTTGTTGAACGTCAGCGACACGTCATGCGGCTCGTATCCGGGGGCGTCCTTTTCCAATGTGATTCCCATGTAGCGGATTTCCTGTGAGACGAACTTGAAGATGGCTTTGATCTTCTGGTCTTCGTTCTTCGCGTCTTTGCACAATTCATTGACCTTGGCGGTGATTTCAGGCGTCTCCTGGAAATGCATCGCGTTGATTTTCCAGAACCACTGCGAGACTTCCTTCCAACTGGCGGCGGTGCTGACGCCCAGGCGCTGCACGACTCTGGAGAGCGACGGCATGTTCGGCTCGGAGAACATCCTTGGCACGTCCTTCACCGTCCATGTGTAGAGGATGCGGCCGTTCTCCTCCTTCTTCTCATGCGTGACCGTCCCGGGGATTTCGTCCTTCAGGGCGATGCTGCGGAGCGGATGTTCGGCGGGACCGTTGATTCTGACGGTGTAGTTCAGCATCGGGCTGGAGTATTCGAACAGCTCTGTATGGCAGAAGAGGCCTGGGAGACGTGTGTTATAAACTTTCGTGTTCTTGATGTAATGGAGGATGTCGCCGACTTCAAGCCCTGGAACGCCGACGCGCAGCGACTTGTGGTTCGGATTGTAGATGTTGGAGTCCATCTGTCCCGAGCTGACCATTTCCTTCGAGTTTTTCTCGATGTCGATGGGGATGATTCGTCCGTCCGGCTTGATGATTTCGATGGTGGTGAAAAACGCTTTGGCGTAGCTGATGTTGTAGCCCGCGCCGAGCGTCCTGTTATTGCGCACCCCCTTGTCCGTGAGGATCTTGACGCATGTGTCATCCCACGTTTCGGACGTACCGTCCTTCTGGTAGGTGATGGAGATGATGTCGTCGATCATGACGTCTTCGGCGTCGGGATACTTTTCCTTTGTGACGCCGGCGGCGATTTCCTTTACTTTGTTCAAGTCGAGCATGGCGTGTTCGTCCGCGAAGCAAACCACGCAGAAGATGAGAAGCAGTAGGCTGGCTAGATGTCGTTTCATGACTTTTGGACACTCCTTTGTTATGTTCTATGGTGAAACCAATTACATTACATAATAATATAGAGCAAGAACGGAAAATGTCAGCTAGTTTTCCGTGAATTCAGCGCGGCGGCGGAAAGCCCCAGCAGGACGATGGCGATTCCAAATACGTTCCACACCGTAATTGGTTCGTGAAGAATGAAATAGGAGCCAATAAGCGTGAAGACGGGCGTGAGGTTCTGTGTAAGATTCAACTGCCACAGCGGCAGCAGAGCCATCGCCTCCCCCCATGTCATGAAGGCGATGGCCGTCGGAAAGACCGCCATTCCGAGTATCGCCCACCAGGCGGACGGCGAATTCGGAAATATCAACGACTTATGCATGATGACGAGGACAGGCAGCTCCAGCAGTGCGCAGATCAGCATGCACCATGCGACGGCCGTGATGCGCGGCCCGCTTTTCATAAGATCCTTTCCAAAATAGCCGCCGATCACCCAGCTGACGGCCGCCATGAACACACAGAGGATTCCCCAAGGGTTGCCGTAAAGATGTAATCCTTTGGGGGAGATGATGTTGAGGACGAACATACTGCCGATGAAACCCAAAACACAAGCCACGAGCTCCGCCTTCGTCGTCTTCTGCCGCGAAATGATTTTCCAAAGGATGAGAATGATGGCGGGGCCGGATTCGATGAACAGCGAAGACGTCATCGCCGTAACCGTCCGCTGCCCAATGAAAAACAGCATCGACATGAGCCAATAGAGGAAAATTCCCGTCGTAACCATTCCTGAAAACTGCTTCCATGATTTCGGAAATAATGGCTGTCGCTTGCATCGTGCATAGATGAAAAGGATTGTGGATGCGATGGAAAACCTGTAGAACACAAGGGAATACGGGTCGATTTTCTGCGGACTTCCAAGAAGATACCGTGCGAATATGAACACGCTGCCCCACAGGAAACAGGACAGGACAGCCAAAATGGCTCCTTTTATGATAGATTGATTGGACATGACGACAAATGGTTTTAAAAACGAAAAATCGACCTCCGTGAATGGCAATGGCAAAATAACATAATATAATAATGAAAGGAAAATAACCATAAGCATCATAACCGGATAGTATGTTCTTTTTTATGAAATGGACGTTTTTTTTATTGAGTTTGACAATCGCATACGGCTGGGCTCTGGAAGCCGATCCGGGAATCGTGTCCAGCACGGACAAGAAGCCCGCCATCTGGAAGGTTTATGGCGTGCGAAAGGCGGAGGCGATTGATTCGAAGAACATTCGCCTGACTATAGGCCATGCCACCAATCATGGCGTCTTGGGGAAAAACAATTCCTATCGCATTGTAAGCGAGGAAGATCCTTTCTATGCCTATAATCGTTTCGTGAAGCCGTTGAAAGCAACTGTGCTGAACAAGGGGCATGAGAAAGAACTGTCCGTCAACGAAGATGAAAAACAGGTCTTCAACCGTCATCTGGTGGCGTTGCAGCTGCCGAAGGCGATGGAGGAAGGAAAACGCTATTCGGTCGTTTGCCTTGGCGTTGACGGATTGATGGTGTCTTCCGCGTGCACAGCGGCGACACTGACATACCGTGCTGGCAGACTTGTCAAGCCACTTGATGTCCAGACGGACATCAAGGCGTTGACCGTGATGGGGCTGCGCGGGGCGGACCCCGTTGGCGGCGACATCATCCGCCTAGAGTTCGGGGCGACATATTTTCCTGAAGCAGGAAACCACCTAAAACATTATGAAATAACAATTAACGGTAAGAGAGCCAATGTCTTGAACATGGGGCGCAGGAGCAAAATAGACGCCTATCTTCCCATTGGATGGCCGTTTAAAACCATCATGATGCATGAAATATTCCTACAGTTGGACCAACCGATTTCCGACGGGGCGGACATAAGGGTGAAAGTCTCTCCGAAAGTCTGTTCGGGAGCGAACGAGACTGGCTTCACGTTCCATTCGCGTCGCACGTTCAGCGAATCCATCAAGGTGAACCAAGTCGGCTATCTGGCTGAACTGCCGTTGAAACGGGCGTATCTCGGACGGTGGCTCGGCTCGTTTCCCGACAAGAATGCCGTCAACCCAAATGATGAGAACAAAAAAATAGTTATTGATGCAAAAAGTTTTTACAACGCAGCTTCAGGCAAACCGGCCAACAACGGGAATGCGACTGTCGCCCCCTTCGCGCTTTCCTTCATCAAGCCGCCCGTGTTCTATTTGATTGACGCAGAAAGCGGCGTTGAAGTTTATCGCGGCACTGCGGTTTTGGGCCACAACGGTCTTGAGATGGACGGCAAGGTGAATCATTCCGCTGAAAATGTCTATTATCTGGATTTCAATGATTTCAACAAACCCGGGCGCTATTTCATTTCAGTGGAAGGCGTTGGGCGGAGCCTTGAGTTCACCATCGACGACGATGTTTATCAGTCCGCTTTCAAGATGGCCTCGCTTGGCGTTTTCCTTCAACGTTGCGGCATTGAGTTGGGACCTCCCTATACATCGTGGCGGCGAATCGCCTGCCATGCGGACGGAATCATTGAGACAAGCCAGGAGCGAATCAATTCCAAAGGGTTCATCGACCCGAAATATCAAGTGACAATCGAAAATCCCAAACGCATTGCAGCATCAGGTGGCCACCATGATGCAGGTGACTACAATCCGCGTTCACATATAGATGTGGCTCAAAATCTTATGGATGCTTACGAACTGGCTCCGCAAAAATTTTTTGACGGGCAGTTGGACATTCCTGAAAATGACAATGGCATTCCCGACATTCTGGATGAAGCCCTGTGGGCATTGAAACTGTGGATTGGATTGCAGGATAATGACGGCGGCGTGTTTAACGGGACGGAGTCAGACGGAGACCCTAATTTCATACAAACTGTTGAATTGGATCCAAAAGGTGATTTTGCCTGGGCGAAGGATTGCAAGGCATCGTTTCTTTTCGCGGGAGCAGTTGCCCAGGCAGCCCGCATCCTGAAGAGCCTGGGACAATCGCAAATGGCGGAAGATTATCTTAACCGTGCGCGGCGTGCGTATGAGTGGGGGAGCCTCAACAAGCCGAATACAAAGGACATGAAAGCATACGGAGATTATGCGATTACATCACGCACATACGCGGCGGCGCAATTGTACCATACAACTGGAATGGATACATATCATCAAGATTTCAAGGAATTTACACCATGGCTTCAAACTCCTTCGGCAAAGATGATCACAGACGACAACAGTTATGATCTGTCATTGGCGGCATACGCCTATTCGATGATTCCAGACGATATGGCGGACAAGTCGTTGAAAGACGCCGTCATACGAGCCATCGAGGAAGAAGTGCAAATGTATATAAATGCTTCGGAACAAATGGCCTACAAATTCATTCGCCATCCCTTCGCCCCTATCACCTGGGGGACCGGCGCGTATGAACATTTTCTCGTACCCGTTTGGCATGCCTGGGGGGTAACAAGAGACGTGAAAAAGCGCAATGAATATTTTGAATGGATGGTGCGGACAGCAGACAACACGCTGGGCGCGAATCCGATGAACATCAGTTGGATTGTCGGGTTGGGTGAACGCACCGTCCGCGCGCCATTGCACAACAGCCGTTACAATCCAAGTGGGATGTGCATGCCCGGGCAGCAAGTCCAAGGCCCCAACAAAAATGGACAAGGCTATAATTATACATCGAGTGTCTATCCTTCTCATGACAGTTCCTTCGCCGTTATGCATGCTTTTGTGGACTGCCATTGGGCGATTGCCATGGACGAAGGGATGGTGAAAACACAGGCGGAAACAATGGCCGCTTTCGGATTACTGCTGAAGGATAAAAGTAAATAGAACAATATATCGTTAAAAAGGAAATGGTTATGAAGAAATTTTTCTGTTTGATGTTGTCTCTGGCATTGACTGGCTTGGCGTTGGACGCTTTCCAACTGGATCCATTGGACAAGCCAGATCATTGGAAAGCAAATGGCGGCGTCACTGTCGAAAAGACCGCTGGCCCCAACGGTGCCTCCGCGATGTTCTTCAGCCATCTGCCAAAAGGCATCGCGCAGTTGTCATTGTCGTTTGACGACGATGTACAGGATTCCTTCGACCAGTACCAAGGCGTGTCGTTCTATGTAAAAGGCGATGGTTCCGATTGTTGGGAGACGATCAGCCTCGTCCACAACGGCAGTTACACTTACAATTACTTTGTCCCGCTGAAGAATACGGACTGGGTGAAATACACGGTCGCATGGCGTGATTTCATTCCTGAAGGGCAGTGCGGTCTGATTGGACAGCCGGGTGGCGTTCCCCCCTGCGGCATAACGACGTTGCGTGTCGGCTGCCGTTGGAAAATCTGGTACGACAACGCCACGATTCCCGAACATTCCATTGCGATTTCAGACATCAAATTGGAGCCCGTTGTTGCCCGTCCCGCCAATCAATACCGCCCCGCGCCATTTGACGGCGTTCTTGCAAAACTGAAGAACGGTGAACCGTTAGTCATTCAATTCCAAGGAGATTCGATTACGGCGGGAACAAGCCTGCACGATAAGGTGACGGAACGGTATTCCATCAAGACGGAGGAACTTCTGCGGAATTGGCTGAAGAACGACAAGATTAGATGCGTCAACCGTGCCGTCGGTGGAGCACGGACAAATGACGAAAGAGCTTGGCTGCCAAGGGATTTCGACGGTGATGTCCCAGATTTAGTGACGCTGTGGATCGGCTACAACGACAAGTCGAGCTGCAACACCATCGCGTATTACAAGCAGTCGGTCGCAGACTACATCGACCGCGTGGCGGAAATCACGAAGGGACGGAGCGCCTTCCTGTTGATAACGCCCGGCCCGGGCAAGGGGGCGCGATTCACGATGATGGACGACTATGCGCAGGCCATCCGCGAACTCGCCGCCGAGCGCAACCTGCCATGCCTTGATGTCAGCAAGTTGCTCAAAGCATTCGGAAAGAGGGATTTCTGCGATACCTACATGGCAGACACGGCGCATCCGAACGCAAAGGGCCATGAAATCGTGGCGGACGCCCTGTGCGAATATCTTGTGAGGGCGGCGGGAATCACCACGCCGAAGCCTCTGCCGCCGCCGGAGCCTGTCGTCGAAAACCACACCTCCCTGTCATGGGATTTCGAAGATGCGTTAGACAACTGGATTTTGGAAAAGAACGCAGGCCCGACGGATGAGAAGGCGAAGAGCGGAAAGCGTTGCCTGAAGCTGTTTTGCGCAAAAGGCGAAAAAGACCACACCCGCGCCTGGTCACAGGCGATTCCCGTCAAGCAGTGGCAGAAATTCACCGTGTCAGGCGATATGTGCTCCGAACTGGAACACGATGAAGGGATTGGCGTATATGTTGTTGAGTACGAAGATGATGAAGCGAAAGGCACGTTCCGCTATCCGCTGGTGCTCATGAGCCGCAAATCGACGCGGAACTGGTCTCATTTCGTCTCTGAATACAAAGTGCCCGCTGGCGTGAAGGCCATCCGCCTCCTCTTCTGGTCCTTCAAGACCAACGTAGGAACCGTCTATCTGGATAACCTCTCCATCCAGCCGAAATAGAGGCTGGATTTTCTAGAGGATCTAGAAGCTATAGATTTTCTAGAGACTCTAGAACCGCCAGATACCACAAAAAATCGGCCGCCTGACGGCGGCATCGTTTTCGCGCGGCCGTCTTCGCCTCGGAGCCGTCGCCGTCCCGCCTGTGCCCGCCTGACGGCGACGCGCTCCGCGCTGGCACTTGGGCGTGACGTGCTCGGCTCCTGTGGCGAAGACGGCTTTTTGGCTGTCAGAGGATTCCCTCATTGAACTGGAGCAAGGGCGAGGCGAAACCCAACGTAGTTGCGGCTAATCGACGGGTCGCGGTCGTGGCGGCTCGCCGAGCGGCAGTACCCGGCGAAGTTGCGCCACGAGCCCCCGCGTAGCACACGGTTCGAGCCACTGCAACACACCGGATCCACCACGCCATCCCGATATGTATCCGTCGCAACGCCACCTGCGTACTTGCAGTTGTCTCTGCACCATTCCCATACATTGCCATGCATATCATAAAGTCCCCAGGCATTCGGCTTCTTCTGACCGACGGGATGTGTCTTGCCGCCGCTGTTTGCGTCATACCACCCAAGTTCGTCCAACCTCGAATCATAACCATTTCCATTCAGCAGATTCTGATTGCTGTTCAGCGCCCTCGTCGTCCCCGCGCGGCAGGCGTACTCCCACTGCGCCTCCGTCGGAAGAGCGAACTTATACCCGGAAGGCAGTTCCGATTCATGCGTTTCATTCAATACATAACAGAAATGGCCAATTTCATCCCAAGATACACTTTCCACAGGATTGTCCTTTTTCATACCACCAAAAAAAGAAGTAAAATGTGACGGATTCCCCCCAGTGACTCCCTTGTACTGCGCCTGCGTCACTGGGTATTTACCTATCCAGAAGCCTTGTGTCAACGTCACCTGATGCTGAGTTTCATTATCATATCTTCCCAATTCATCTTCCGGACTCCCCATCATAAAAGTCCCTGCGGGAATCCAGATCATCTCCAAATCCACGCCGTCCGCCAATTTGAATGTCAAATTGTCCTTCTTTTCCGCAGATGCGGCAGCAGGCGATGACGGTGTTTGGTTGGCAGCCTGTGGAGGCGCTGCCTCCACAACGGAAATATCGGCAGCCGCCCTGCCCTCCAACGCCTTTGCGAACGCAACGCAGTTCTCAAACCGGTCGTCTGGCTTCTTCACCAGCGCCATCTGCAAGGCGGCGTTCACGGCTTCCGACACGCCGACGATTGTCGAAGGTGCCGTATGCAGGACGGAATAACCCAACGTCTCAAAATCACATCCCGCAAATGGATACGTCCCATTCAGCATCTCGTAGGCCAATGCGCCAAGCGAGTACTGGTCTGATTTCGCGGTCGGATTGCCAAATGCAGCAGGATTCCACTGTTCGGGCGACTTGTAGGCGGGCGTACCGCCCGTCATCCATTGCCCCGTCGTGCGGGAGAAGCTCTCGCGGATGCAGCGTCCGAGGCCGAAATCCAGCAATTTCACGGATTTGACTTTTTCGCCGTCAATCTGAACCATCACGTTGGCAGGCTTCACGTCGCGATGGATCAAGCCCTTTCCATGCGCGTAGTCCAGAGCCGCCGCCAGACGGCGGACGACCTCCTGCGTAACCGCCAGCCCTGGCTTCGGATGATTTTTCAGATATGACTCCAGTGTCTCGCCATCCGCATAGTCCATCACGACATAGTATCGGAAAACATCATCGACAAGATTCCGCACGGCGACGATGCCGTCATGCGTCAGCTCGTACATGGTGTTGTATTCCTGCTTCAATTCCGCCACCGCCTCCGTGTTATTGCGCAGGATATCGGGAACGGTCTTTAGGGCCATTTCGCGGTTGTCCGCCCGCATATCGCGGCAGAGGAAGACACATCCCATGCCGCCGCGCCCCAGTTCGCGCACGAACTCATAGCGCCCCGCGATGACATCGCCCGGCTGGAAATACAGATTACGCAACCGTTCATGAGAATCCATCTTCGTAGTCTTGTAATTATTCTCCTGTTCCATATTTGTCATGTTCCTTAGAGGTGATTTCAAAAGTCTTTATATTGTCTGGCTGTCTCCTGGCTCATCCTTCACTCGCGTCTCGCGTCTCGCATCTCGTCTTAAGCCTCGCGTTTCGCATCTCGCGTCATGTCTCGTCGTCTTACGTCTTAAGCCTTGCATCTCGCGTCTCGCATGTCTTGTCATCTTATACCTCGCGTCTCACGTCTCACGTCTCACATCTCACGTCATGTCTCGTCGTCTTACGTCTTAAGCCTCGCGTCTCACGTCTCACGTCTCACGTCATGTCACCACTATCAAACTAACAACTATTGTTTTACTCTTCCACGGCCATTTCCACGCCGTTGTCCATTATCTCTTGATTTGGTGACAGATAGATAATCCTTCTATTTTCCATTAAAAGATAGAACGCACCCTCCGACCCCTGTGCGCCGTGCAGATACACAACACGCCAGTTCGGAAGCCGTGAATCTATCCTCGCAAGCTCACAGCACTCCCAGACGAACACCTTGTACAACGCCGTCCAGCCTGGATACTCCAACACCACCGATTTCACGCCATGGGCATTGCAGCCGTCGCAGCACGGCAGCCGCAACCGCCCCGTGCACGTTTGGACATGCATCCTCCAACTGACGTCCGACGAAAAGCCCACGTCCGCATCCCGCCTGATTTCCATCCCGTCCACAGGTACTTCCTTTCCATCGACATACGTCCTGTTGGTGCCGCTCAAATTCTTGAGCCTCACGGTGTCGCCACGATATTCCAGCCGTGAATGCGCACGGCTGATTTTGCCACATTCATCCTGCCGTTGCCGCTCTTCCATGGCCCCTGCGGGAATCGTTACGACAACATCCGCGTTGGGCTGCATCCTGCCCAATATCACATCCCGCTTCGCACACAGTTCAAGACATGCGCTCTTGAATTTCAGCACAAGCCGTTCCGCCGGATAGGGTTCGCCCTCTACATGCTGCTTTCCAAATGACGGCCTGTCAGTGATCTGCGTCATAAGGAGCGTGTCGCGCATCGTGCGGAGCATTGCGATTCGACCGCCGTTTTCCACATCGGCCTTTTCCGCCTTCATCTTCGCCAACTCGTTTCCCAGCTTTTGGATTTCAATTGCTTTCACAAGCGCCTCGCGCTCCCTGTCCTTCTGTGCGAGCTCCTCCTGATGTTTGCGTTCATCTTCTTCCCGTTTCTTTGCGAAACGATCGCGTTCAATTTGCGTCTGTGTCAGGATTTCCTTTGCATCCATCACCTTGCATTCCACGGCCAGCCAACGCTGGAACACGTCGCGAAGGGCATCCGCGCCAAAACACAGACCACGCAGTTCCTCTAATGATTTACCGGACAACTCCAGACGGTCTTCCAAGATGCCCGCTGTCAATGTCTTCTGCAAGAAACTTCTCATGTCTTCGCTGTCAACAGCCTCCTTCCCGCGTCCCGCCAACCAGTCGGCAAGCCCTTTGCCCGAATCGGAGTTCTGCATATCCAATTTCACCGTCAAATTCAACGCAATTCCAATCGGTCCATTGATCTCCGCTTCCATGGAAATGGACAAGTGATTCGGATTGATATAGTAACAGTTATCCAACCTGTTATGGCCAATCAACTGGTCCAGCCAGCCAGGCTCCTTCACAGAGCATGGCATGAATAACCTTTCGCCGTCGTTGTTCTGCACAAGCTCGTAGATGTTCAAGACCGCAAGCGGATCCTCCAACAACTTGATTTCCCGATAATCCTTCACCTTCTGTATCAAAATCATACATACCTCCTTTGATGTTCCCAACGACTGACTATTATTCCCATATCAACGATTTGCCACACAATTATATAACTCACAGCAAGTTACATCTTGCAACCCTTGCCGCATCTTCCTGCCTCATATAGGATATCCCTACATGATGGCAAAATATCTCTTAAAATATAAATGTCTTTTTCCATTTTGCCCTGCCATTAAGATGACAACCAATGTTTTTTTCAGACTGTACAATCATGGAAGACTTGCCTGTTTCTTGCATTTGCTCATTTTCATGCCATTTTAGATACAATTGCAAAAACACAAGGAGACGTTCATGGCGGAAGACAACACCCAAACGAACAACACAATTTTGGCGGAAAGCTTTTTCCCATCATTGGAAAACAACCTGAAAAACGGTTCCCACCCACTTCCGTATGATCTTTTCCAAGAACGCAAGCCATTAATTTTCAAGAAGAAAACACAACTTGGCGCTCCGCAGGACATTTCGGGCCGATTCATGGGCTTCATCCACGAAAATGCCGTGGCGGATCAAGCCTTGAAAGGAATCGTCAAAATCTTCCCCCTGTGCAACGACGGCTCCTTCCGTATCATCGCCACCGTCCTCTACCATGACGACGGCGCATCCGTCACGTCGGACGCCATCACCATCCTGCGAAATTTCCTTTGCAGACGGCTGTCCGTGGCATCGCGCACATCCTGCCACGACCTGCTTATCATCGCCGCAACCGCCCTCTCGGACGACTGCCGCCCCGCCCTGTCGCCCCCCACCATCCTCTGCACACCTAACTCATTCGGATTATGGGATATACGTCTGCCACAGACGAATTTTACGCCAGAAACTGTTGAGTTTCTTCTCCACGCCCTGCCCGTTTCCCCCGAAACATACGCTGACAATCTCGCCACCGTCATCGACCACTGGCCGAAGGATTCATACATTAAAAAAGACGCCCTCCGTGAAAAACTCGCCATTAGTCCCTCCGTTCCAGACACTTTCCTTGAACAATGGCTGAACATTCTCTTCGCCCGCGGCGGCTATGCAAAAGACAATCGCGGCTACATCTATCCGCCGAATACGGAATTGCCAGAAGGCCATGGCGCACAAATAACAAAACGCTATAAATGACGATTCCCAAAAGCTTTGTAAAATTATGAAAAGAGGCTGTTGCCTGCCATTTAAGGTTTAGCAACAGCCTTTTCAGTTTTACTTCAGAACAATAACTTTGTTATTTCTTCATGAGTTTTATATCGACAGTTCCATTATCATCCAAGACATGGCCAAACGCCTTGAGGATGATTAAAACGCAATTGAACAACACATAGCACACAAATGCAACGACCATGCCGTTGATGGCTGTGAATCCGACCGTTACGAAATTCGCCACCAGCGTGCCGCATGCCCATGCAAGAATCGCGGGAATCCCGTTGCCAGGAACAGTCTCTTTCTTGATATAGCGGCGGATGACGAAGAAATCGGCCATCAGCACGGCGCCGACAGGCGGGATGAACGTGTTCAGGATGTTCAGGTAGCCGCAGAAATTATTGTACAGCGCAACGGCGAAAATCGTGCCCAGCGTGCCGCAGACAAGAACCAAATATTTTTTCGGAAAGCCCGTGATGTTCGCGAGACCGAGGCCGGAGGTGTAGAGGGCGTTGTCGTTCGTCGTCCAGATATTGAACGTCAAAACAATGATACCAGGAACCAGAAGTCCTTGTGCAACAAGCACATTGGAAATGTCGTTCGTTTGGTAGAACATACCGCCGACCGCGCCAAAAAGAAACATCAAACTGTTGCCGATGAAGAACGCAATGGCCGTCGTGCTGACGGCGATTTTACGGTCTTTTGCGAAACGGACAAAGTCTGGCGTACATGTGCCGCCGGAGATGAAGGAGCCGATGGTCAGAGCCACTGCCGCGCTCAACGTCAACGCCTTGTCGCCTTCGGGGACGAAATTCATCAATTTGTCCCATGCGTTCGGATTGTCGAAGAAGACTTTCAGTGCGGAGAATCCGCCGCCGATGGCGATGGCGGGAACCGCCACAAGCGACACGATAGTCAATGCCTTAATGCCGAAATATGCGGATGTTGTGAACAGAATGCCCGAAATGATGACGGGAATCCAGATGTTGCAGTTCATCCCCTTCTCTTTCAGATATGTCTGAATCGGAATCGCGCACATTGCGACGCCGACGCCGAACCACCCGATCTGCGTGATCGCCAGAATCGCCGACGGCAGCGCCGAACCGCGTTTTCCGAACGAGCGGCGGGCCAGAAGATGCACGGAAAGCCCCGTCGATGACGCCATATACGCCAACGCCGATGTATAAACGCCCAAAATCAAATTGCCGATCAGCACCGCCCAGATGAATTTCGAGACCGTCAGCCCGCTGCCAAGCGTCGTGCCAGTCCACATGGACGCCGAGAAAAACGTGAATCCAAGCATGACCACGAACATGGCCCAAAAGCCACGCCTCTGCTCCTGCGGCACGTTCGATTGCGAATAATCATAATCTGCCATTGTCCTGTCCTCTTTTCTGATTTTTCTTTTCCAAACAAAAAAAAGTCCCGTCAAAAACGGGACTTGTGACAATCTATTGATTCTGCAAAAGCGATGTCATCGCATTGATCTGCCTGACGGCGACTTCACGAAGCGACGCACCGACAAAACGGCTGGCATCCAAACTTGGGAATCTGTCCTTCAAATATGCGTTGAACGTCACCCCCTGATCCGCCAAATCCAATACCTGCTTCCAGTAACCGCGCACATCCTCCGCATATTCGCTGACATGGAATGCACGGGAGCCAGCATCGTAAATCGTACATCTTTCAATGGGATATGACGGATTTTCATACTGCGATTCGATGAATTCGGGCGCCATGACGGCATCCCCGCGCGTCAAATCCGTGCCAGTCAGACGAATCATCAGCCGCGACTCCAAATCCGGAACGCCGAAGCATCCCTCGAAATAGACCAATACTGTCCGACGATATCCCGAAAACAGGCGGCGGCATTCCGTATCGACTTCCTCCAGTATCTTCGAGGCAATCGCCCCGCCGATTGTGAAGAAGACGATATCCTGCAACTCCGTGTCCATGGCTTTCGCAGAGGCGACCAATTCATTCAATCCATAGCGCAAACTGGTGCCAGTCGCCACGACATCACCGATGAAAAGCGATGCGGTGTGCGGCAGATAGACCTTGCGGTAGGCGTTTTCCGTGATGTGCCATTCCTCCGGGTCGGCGTTGTCCCGTGCGCGCTGTGCGCTGATGAAGCAGGTTGTATGGCGGTTCCATCCGAAGGCGTCGTGCAACGCATGACGAAGACCGTAGTTCAAGCCGCCTCGCAGAATGTTCACAACGACTCCCGCACTCTCCTTAATGTTCAGATCCAACGTCTTAAGTACGGAGACACAGGCTTGTTGCAACTTGTCCGTGTAGTCGATGCCCGCAATTTGCGGGTCATTGCAGATGGCGCGTGTCTCGGGTGTCGTCGCAACATAGCGTTCGACCTTTCCGTCGCCTTCCATTCTGTAGATTTTCGCCCAATCTGATTCAAAGGCTTGCTTCAGCATCGTATTTCCTGTGGATTGACCTTTCTTTGTTCAGTTGGGAAAATTTAAGATAGCTTTACTCTTTTCTTTTTCAAATGAAAAGGGCCGCTCAACAACAATCAAAAGGAAGCTTTGAAGCCCGCTTTTCTCACGGCTTCAGCCAATTGTTCCTTCGGCACGGGATGCGACAATTTCACGACCGCCTTCTTCCCTTCCAGCGACACGGATACGTCCGCCACGCCATCCACGGCACGCAACGCTTCTGTCACATAGCGGACACAATGTTCACAATGCATACCACGCACTTTCAACACGATTGTATTTGGATCATCGACTGCTGTCTTGTCATCTTTTCCACGACGGAAGAAGCGCAAACGAAGCGCATTAGTAACTACAAATACAGAACTTACGCTCATTGCCGCCGCTCCGAGCATCGGCGTCAGGCGGAGGCCGCACAACGAAACCAACGCTCCCGCCGCGATTGGAATCCCCAACAGATTGTAGAAAAACGCCCAGAACAGATTCATCTTGATGTTGCGCATGACTGCCTGGCTCAAGGCCAAAGCCGTCTCAAGCGTGGACAAGTCACTGCCGCTTAACACGATATCCGCCGATTCGATGGCGATGTCCGTCCCCGCGCCGATGGCGACGCCCACATTGGCGCGTGTCAAGGCGGGAGCGTCGTTGATGCCATCGCCGACCATCGCCACGCGATGGCCTTCCGCCTGCATTTCACGCACAATTCGTTCCTTGTCATTGGGATACAACTCTGCATAAACTTTTGTGAAGCCTAACGATTTGCCGATGGCCTCCGCCGTCCGCTTGTTGTCTCCCGTCAGCATGACCAAATTGATGCCGTGTTGCCGCAGGGCGTTCAATGCTTCGACGGCGTTGGCTCGCGGCTTGTCCGCAACAGTCAAAAAACCTAGAAGTTTCTTGTCATCAGCGAGATACAATGGCGTTTTTCCAGCTTCCGCCTGTGATTCGGCCTGCTCTGCCAAAGAAGATTGATTTTCGAAGCTTTCCAAAATGCGGCGGTTGCCAATGGTAAGCCGGCGACCTTTCACCGTTGCCGTCACGCCGATGCCTGGTAACGTTTCAAAGTCCTCCGCATGAAGCTCTTCCACATTCAAATCCTTCGCTTTGGCGAGAACCGCCTGCGCCAGTGGATGTTCAGAGGAACGCTCCAATGCCGCTGCCAATGACCAAAATTCCACTTCATTGACGCCATCCGCCAACGCACAATCAATGACGGCGGGGCGCCCTTCCGTCACCGTTCCCGTCTTGTCCAAGACAATCGTATCTACATGATGGAAAGTCTCTAACGCCTCTGCATTTTTAAAGAGAATGCCCAGTTCCGCACCGCGGCCTGTGCCGACCATGATCGCAACGGGTGTCGCCAGCCCCAACGCACATGGGCAACTGATGACCAAGACGGCGATGCCATACGTCAATGCGACGCCAAATGCGGCTCCCGCCAACAGCCAGCAGACTGTCGCCAGCAACGCAAGTCCAAGAACGACAGGGACAAATACACCGCATACGCGATCCGCGATTTTCGCAATCGGAGCCTTCGAGGCGGAAGCCTCTTCGACCATCCGCACAATCTGCGCCAACGTCGTGTCGTCGCCAACGGCGTCCGCACGGATTTGCAGATAGCCGCCGCCGTTGACCGTCGCGCCTGTCACACTGTCGCCGACGGTCTTCTCCACAGGCATACTCTCGCCTGTGATGGCCGACTGATCGACGGCGGATTTCCCCTCCAACACCATGCCATCAACAGGGATGCGGCTGCCTGGCCGCACAATCACCGTGTCGCCTTTCACGACTTCTTCCAGCGGAATCTCCGATTCGACACCGTCGCGCAAGACGACCGCTGTCGCGGGAGCCAGTTCCATCAGCTTGGAAATCGCCTCGCCCGTTCGTCCTTTCGCCCTTGTTTCCAACATCTTGCCGAATGTAATCAAGACGAGAATCATGCCCGATGACTCGAAATGCACATCCATTCGCAACATTCCGACAGCCTCCCAATTTTCCGCCGCCATCAACGTCCCGAGCTTGAAGATGCCCGCCACGCTATAGACGAGCGCCGCCCCCGAGCCGAGTGCGATCAGCGTATCCATGTTCGGTGAACGCAACAGCAGATGACGTAGGCCGTTGCTGAAAAATTTTCGGTTCAAGAACAGAATCGGCAACAGCAGGAGAAATTGCAAGAATAGAAATTGCAGTGTGTTACGCTCACCAAGCAGACAGCTCGGCAACGGCCAATGCGCCATGCTTTGCATGGACAGATACATCAGTGGGATGAGAAACGCCAGCGAACGGAAGAAACGCTGCTTCATCTGTGTGAATTCCGACGGTCCGCTTTCCGTCTTCTTTGTTTTTTTCCGCGCCGCATCATCACCGCTTCTGGATACGACGGCTTCATATCCAGCCGATGCAACCGCTTGGCAGATAGCATCTTCTGATGTCGTATTCTCGTCAAGCTCCAGATCCATGCAGTTCTTCAACAGATTGACATTGACACGCGAGACGCCCGCCACGCCTTCCGCCGCCTTTTGCACATGGGCTTGGCAGGACGAACAGGACATTCCCTTGATGTCAAAATGGACTTTCTTCATGGTTATTTTTGCCATTAATAAATGCTTTTAATTAAGAAATTAGAATTTATCATTCTTAATTATATGATTATTTTCCTTGAATAATCTCCAACTTGTTGCTTCCACTGATGCCATAAGCCTGTGTGACATCGTCATCTAGGATGACGCGGATATGCTTGTCCATGTGCGGAGCGAGACCGCCGCGACGCATTTCGTCCAGCGTCATCCATTCCATCTTCCCTTCTTCTGACGATTTCAGTTCTCCCGTGAACGTCTTCGTCCTGAAAAGGAAGACGATGTATTTCGAATCGGCCGTCACTTCGGCGGCGTCATCCTCCGAAGGCTCCCCGATGATTTCCCATTCAACGATGCCGCACAACCGCAGATTTGAAACGACAAGTCCCGTCTCCTCATGGACTTCGCGTATGACTGACGCGGTAACGGATTCACACGCCTCCACGTGTCCACCTGGAAACACGAGGCCACACCATCGGTTCGTCGCCTTTGGCAGACGATGCTGCACGAGGACGCGGCCTTGCTCATCTTCAATCATGCACATGTTGCATAGTGTGACATCCATTGGCAACTGTCACTTTTTCAACGTCTTACCGACGTTGAACGCCTTGGCGACAGCCTCGCCCATCAGCCGGTAAACATGTTGGCAGCAGTCAAAGCAGATTGGCTTCATCTTCGCGGCATCCGGCTGGCCGTCTGTCAGAACAGATTCTTCGACGGCGCAGTTGACGATGCGTCCAACCACGTCGCAAGTCTCGTCATTCATGGAGATCAATTCGCATTCCAGCACAAGCGGAAGTTCCGCCATGACAGGCGCATCCACAAATTCTGACTTTGTGGCGGTAAAGCCGCTTTTCGCGACTTTATCTGCTGTCTGGTTGCCGCTGACGATGCCAAGATAATCACAAGCCGCGACTGTATCGGCAGTTCCAAAAGCGACAGTGAACGCTTTCTTCGCCACGATGTTCTTCCAAGTCTTGTGATTTGGGTCGATGCAGATGGTGATTTGGTCTTCCATCGTCACGCCGCCCCATGCGGCGTTCATCATGTTCGGCGTCCCGTCATCATTGTACGTGCCAATCATCAGCACGGGCATCGGAAACATCCAATTTTTTACTCCGAAATTCTTTTTCATGACTTGTGCTCCTCTGTTAAGAAAAGTCTTACAATAATCTTCTGCTTTAATTTATCTACAGTAGCATTTATTGCTTTTTTTTCCATGAAAACCGCCCCCAATTCCTCCTGCAATACCTTATTATTTGTCCTGTCGGGCAGATTGCAAACAGGCGTTTTCATGGTAAAATAATCATTGTATGACAATCAAGCACAGGAGGCCACATGGCATATTGCGACTGGGATACGACATCTGAAATCAACATCCGCTACCATGACACGGAATGGGGCGTCCCCCTTCATGACGACAGACGGCAATTCGAATTTCTCATGATGGAAGTCATGCAATGCGGCCTCAACTGGAACATGATGATGCTCAAACGCAACATCTTCCGCCAATGTTTCGATGGTTTCGACTACGACAAGATCGCTGACTATGGCGAAACAGACATCGTGCGGATTCTCGAAACGGACGGCATGATCCGTTCACGGCGAAAAGTAGAGGCGGTCATCGCCAACGCCCGTTGCTTCCAGGCGGTCCGCCGCGAGTTCGGCTCGTTCTGCAACTATCTTTGGGGCTTCTCCAACGGCAAGACCATCCTCTATTCACGCCATGCGAATGGCTGGATTCCCGTCAGCAACGGCCTTTCAGACCGCATCAGCCGTGATCTCAAGAAACGCGGTTTCAAATATTTGGGAGCTATCACCGTCTATTCCCACCTGCAGGCGTGCGGCATCATCAACGACCATTCCAAAGACTGCCCATGCTATGCCGCCATCAACGCCGCCAATCCTACGATCCACAAAAAGGCGGACGCGGAGGTTGGCGTAGCATATTATGGTGATTGATGCGGCCCCGTCTTGTTCTTTTATCGTCTCAATGCATCAGTTCGCGTTCACGTCAAAACGCGTCATGACAATGCCATTGCACCCATGCCCGATCATTGTCTTATCATGCTTCTATGTCTGGCGTCTTCGCATTGTTGTCCGCCAGCGGGTCTTTGGCAGATTCGCCATCTTCAGCCTTTCCGCCCATCCGCTTCTTCACGACTTTCATCGTGAAAAACGAATCCAGCTCTTTGCTTTCAAGAACTTGGTCAACGTATTTCAGCGTTTCCTTGTAATCTGGAATGAAAATGTGCTCCAGTGCGTTCACATGGCGCTGTGTCTTTTTCAGTTCGCGGGCCAACAGCCACACGGAAGATTCCAATTCCGCCAACTTGCCAGTCGCCTCCAAAAGGCTCAAAAAGTCTTGCATCGTCTGGTCAACCAATGAATCCGTACCCGCCAAACCGTACTGCGATTTGAATTCGCCTTGCTTGAACTCCAACGACGGAATGCGGATTCCAGCCGCGACACGGGTCGTTGACGTCACCTTGTGGTCGTAGTGGATGCCTGTCGCCACGTTGCGTATATGATGATATCCATTAAAGGCAACGGCTTTTTTCAGTGTATTGTACGCTTTTTTGCGGCGCGTTTCGACCTCTTCCTGGACTTCCTTCACCATGTCCATGAGATGCATCAATTCCATGACGAGAATCTCACGCTTCTGTTCGAGCAGCGTGTATCCCTCGGTGGCCATGGCGAGATCTTTCTTCAAGGCCAATTGGTTCGTTTTGGTTGGAGGCAGATTCAGACGCATGGCTCAATCACCCCTTGTTGGACGTGACGTTGGCGGATTGGTCGTAGTATTCGGCCAGCTCTTCTTCGGAGACGCGCAGGAGTTCGGAGCGCGGCAGGATGCGCAGGACTTCCCAGCCGATGGACAACGTTTCTTCGATGGAACGGTTTTCGTATTCCCCCTGCGTGATAAGGCGGTTCTCGAACTCCATGCCAAATTTTAGGTACTGCTTGTCAACGGGACTCAGTTCCTCTTCGCCGATGACGGACGCCAGCGAACGGATGTCCTTCACTTTCGAATAGGCCGCGAACAGCTGCGACGCGATGTGCGGGTGGTCGGGCCGCGTCCGCCCCTTGCCGATGCCGTCCTTCATGAGACGCGAAAGCGACGGCAGGCCTGCCACAGGCGGGTAGATGCCACGCTGATGCATATCGCGATCCAACACGATCCGGCCTTCCGTGACGTATCCCGTCAGGTCCGGAATCGGGTGGGAAATGTCGTCCGACGGCATGGTCAGAATCGGCATCTGCGTGATGGAGCCTTCCCTGCCGCGCAATCGGCCCGCCCGTTCGTACATGGATGCCAAATCAGAGTACAAATAGCCCGGATAGCCTTTTCTGGAAGGGATTTCGCCGCGAGCCGTCGCGATTTCGCGCAACGCTTCACAGTAGTTGGACATATCCGTGATGATGACCAAAACGTGCATCCCCAAATCAAACGCGAGATACTCCGCCAGCGTCAAGGCGGAACGCGGCGTGATCAATCGTTCGACGGACGGATCGTCTGCCAACGACAAGAACATCGCCACGTTCTGCAGGACGCCCGACTTCTCAAACGAGTCGATGAAAAACCGCGCCACGTCATATTTGACGCCCATGGCCGCAAATACGATGGCAAAATCAACGTTTTCGTTCAACAGCTTCGCCTGTCGCGCAATCTGCGCAGCCATACGGTTGTGCGGCAGGCCGTTGCCTGAGAAAATCGGCAATTTCTGACCGCGCACAAGCGTGTTCATCAAGTCGATGGACGAAATGCCTGTCTGGATGAAATCCCGCGGATATTCGCGAGCGTAAGGATTTACAGGCATGCCGTTTACGTCACGCCGATCCGCCGTCAACGGCGCGGGAAGGCCGTCTTTCGGACGTGCCAATCCGTCGAACACGCGCCCCAGCATGTCTTTCGAGACGGGTATCCGCAGCGACTCGCCGAGAAAACGCGCCTTCGTGTCTTTCTGCGACAACGTGTCCGTCCCGCCAAACACCTCCACGACCGCCGAATCTGCCGTCACATCAAGGACTTGGCCTAGCCGTGTCGCACCGTCGGGAGACGTGATTTCGACCAATTCGTCGTAGGCGACGTTCGAAATGTTCTCGATGAAAACCAACGGGCCGTCGATGGACGACACGCCTCTGTATTCCAAGCCTTTCATATAATGAGTGGTTAGTGATTAGTGGTTAGTGGCCGAAAGTGTGAATTGTGAATTATGAATTGTGAATTATGAATTGTGAATTATGAATTGTGAATTGAAAGATTGTCCAGCGCGGAACTGATTTGCTTGTCGAGTTCCGTCATGGCGGCCTTGTCGTCGTTCTTGATTTCGGATTTCATGCGGAGGAGGCGCGGCAACGCGGGAATGGCGTTGATTTCCGCGAGCGTCGTACCCTTTTTGATGAGATTCCGCGCATGGGATGTGAATGTCGCCAGCAGGCGGAGCATCCATGTCTGCTTGGCGGGCGAACAGTACATGTCGATGTCGTCAAACGAGTTCTGTTGCAGGAACGCATTTTTGATGATGTCGGCGACGAGCAGTGTCAGCCGCTGGTGGTCCGGCAGGGCATCCGGTCCGATGAGCTTGGCGATTCGCTGCAAAGCGACTTCCTCCTGGAGGACTTCCATAAGCAGGTCGCGGCTCGCCTTCCATTCCGTATCCTGACGGCTCCACCAGTTCTGGATTTCCACAAGATATTCCGAATAGCTGTCATGCCAACTGATGGCGGGATAGTGGCGGGCATTCGCAAGGCTGCGGTCCAACGCCCAGAAACAGCGGATGAAACGCGACGTATGCTGCGTGACAGGCTCTGAAAAGTCGCCGCCAGGAGGCGAAACGGCTCCGATGACCGTCACGGAACCATTGGTTCCATTCAGATTGTGCACATAGCCCGCCCGTTCGTAGAAACTGGCCAGACGAGCAGGAAGATACGCTGGAAATCCTTCATCCGCAGGCATTTCCTCCAAACGGCCCGACAGTTCGCGCAGAGCCTCCGCCCAACGGGAGGTCGAATCCGCCATGATGGCCACGTGATAGCCCATGTCACGGTAGAACTCCGCCAGCGTAATTCCCGTGTAGATGGATACTTCGCGCGCCGCAACGGGCATATTGGACGTGTTCGCGATAAGAATTGTCCGCTCCATCAGCGACCGTCCCGTGCGGGGGTCCGTCAGTTCCGGAAATTCACGCAAAACTTCTGTCATTTCGTTGCCGCGTTCGCCGCAGCCGATATAGACGATGATGTCCGCATCGCACCATTTCGCCAACGCCTGCTGCGTCATGGTCTTGCCCGTTCCGAAACCGCCTGGAATGGCTGCCGCGCCGCCTTTTGCTATCGGAAAGAACGTGTCAATGACACGCAGTCCTGTTAACAGTGGTTCTTCCAATGGTTTGCGTGAAAGGACAGGGCGTGGCTTGCGCACAGGCCAATACTGGTAGAAGCCCAACGGCTTTGTCGAGCCGTCATCGTATTCAACCTCTGCCAAAACCGTGCGGCCGTTGTAGTCGCCTTCCGCCTTCATGGATTTCACGCGGCCCGGCTTGAATGTCGGAGGCGTGATGAGCTTCAAGAGGACGGACGGCGTCTCCTGCACTTCGCCATACTGCACGCCTGGCTTCACGATGTCGCCTTCTTTTACGCACGGCTTGAAATGCCAGATTTTGTCCAAATCCTGCGCATCCGTCTTTTCGCCGCGATGAATCATCGCGCCAGAAATCGCCGCAATGCGGTCGAGCGGACGTTGGATGCCGTCGTAAATCGTTCCAATCAAGCCAGGTCCGAGTTCAACGGACAGCGGCCGCGTTGTGCAATACACACCTTCGCCAGGCTTCAGGCCCGACGTGTTTTCATAGACTTGAATCGTCGCAAAGCCGCCTGGACGGATGCGGATCACTTCGCCGATCAGCCGTTCTTCCCCGACTTCGACCACTTCAAGCATTCCCGCCCGCTCCATTTCGCGGGCCTCCACAATCGGCCCGTTAATGCGCGTAATGATACCTTTTGCCAAAATGTCTGCCATTCAGCATCCCCTAATTCCATTCATTCAAGAATCCTGTACGTCGCCGGCGACGATAATCCGCAAAACATCTTTCATGCGCAAAAGGCGCGTTTTGTACGAATTATCGACCTGGCGTGCGCCGTCCGTCGTCTCCAGCACGATGCCACCGTCCACCGATGGGTCTGGTTTCAATGTATAAGTAATTGTCGATTCGGGATATATCTCTTTTGACAATTCCTGTAGCCATGTTGTTGTGACAATATTGCCGTCAGCGGGATTGAACGACACCGTGCAGTCGCGGTCGCCGATTTCGCACAGAGCTCCTTTGGCGAGCGAAGCGAGAGAAGCGGCGCGATCAAAGCCCTCCGCCTTGTCCGCTTTCGCCAATGCCGTCTGCAAGAGGTCGTTTATACAGGCCTCCCGCTTCAACAGCCAGCGGCGGTTCATCTCCATGCCGATTCCCGTGAACATGGCCTGGGCCTGCCGTTCCGCTTCAGCGTTCGCCTCAGCCAACATAGCCTCCCGTTTCTTCGCAACGTCGCGACGGGCGCGGTCAACGATTTCGTCGGCTTCGGCCTGCGCATGGGCGGCGGTCTCCTCCGCCTGCGCTTTCGCCTCCGACATGATTTCCTGCTTGAGTTTCTCTTCCTGGTTCATGGTTTGTCGTCTTCTTCCTCATCCGTCGAAATGCGGACTCCGACAGCTTCGTTGATCAACTCCTGCAACGACTTGCGATTTCCAATCGGCCCTTGCACGCTCTGTACGACCGCCAGATACGGCGGCTGAGCGGCAAGTCGATGGCGCGTAACACCTTCTGATATCATATCCTCCACCGCCTCCGTGATCAGAAGAACGGTGACTGACGGATCATCCAACGCTTTCCGAAACGCGGCCTCCGCTTCGTCAGCCGTTTCGACGACATCGCCTGAAACGCCCGCAAAACGGTATCCGAGAACCGTGTCCTGGTCGCCGATGATGTGATACACAGACATGAAATGCCGCTCCTATTTATTAATTAGGAATAGCGAAATCAGAAAACCGAACAGCGCAATACCTTCGCCCAGACCGACATAGATGATGGCTTTCGACAGCACTTCCGGCTTTTCGGCGGCGGCTCCCATTGCGGCGGAACCAATTTTGCTGACGGCCATGGAAGCCGCCAGACTGCCGCACACCATGATGACGGCGATGGCCGTGTATTTTGCGATATTCGAGGCATCGCCCGTGCCCGCCGCAACGACGCCTTCCGCCGCCGGTTCCGCAATCGCCGCCATCATCATCAATGGCATCAACAGCACGGAAAGTCGCGCAGCCTTCATCACTCGGGAAAACCTTGTTACGTTCATTTTCATTGTCTTTGACTCCTTTGTTTTTCTATCTTACTGTGGTTGAGTTATTTCTTTTCATTAAGCCGAAATGGTCTGTAGGCCACGCCCGCGCCGGAGAAATATTTGCCGAAAAGCTCGTAGTATTCCAGACGGATGCACTGGATCATCGCGACCATCCCCTCGAAGGCGATGACCATCACATTGCCGATGACAATGATGATGAACTGCCACAGCGGACTGGCGGGCAGCTTGGACATCATGCCGACAATCAAAAACACCGCCATGCACAACGCCGCGTGGGAAATCGCGAACGCGCCTACGCGGACAAATGAAACCGTGCCGCTGATGTATCCAGTGAACGTCTCCATCAAGTCAATAATCCCTTCCAGCATAACGCCGAATGCGCTTTCACCATGGAACAAGCTGTGTTTCCTCAACAAGTTGTGCAATGGTTCGCGGATGAACAGCAGCACCAGAGGAGAGATGATGATGACAATCTGCCAAATTGCAATCGAGCCGTTGAAGACCATCCACAGCCCAGTCGCCAAAACACTCCAGTAGAAGACAAGCCCCAACAGGCCGAATTTGTCAAAAACTCCTTCATAGTAATGCCTTGAAAGAAAATGGTTTATGATGTTGATGATGATGGCGACGGAGGTGAAGACGATGCCCATGCCGACCGCCGCCAGCAGGAGTCGCTGAATATCGCTTAATAAGCTGCCTTCGGAAATTTCCATCTCCAACGGGTTCACCCAAAGATGATGGAACAGATGCTCGTAACCGAATACCGAACCGTAGAAAAGGCCGAACACCATTGCGCACAGGCCACACGCCATCAAAAGCACACCGCCGTTGCGGATGCCATCGGAAAATTTCCTCTTGGAGTATTTCATGAATAGCCCTGCCAAAAGCAGAACCAGCCCCTGCCCTACGTCGCCGAACATGAAACCGAACATCAATACAAAGGAAATGCCAACGAATATCGTCGGATCCAATTCGTTGTAGCGCGGCATCCCAAAATTCGATATCAACATTTGAAACGGACGGCGCCACGGACTGTCTGTGAATTTCACAGGAATGTTCTCCAGCCCCGCTTTGACTCTTGCATCTTCTTCCGCTTCAATTACTTCGACTATACCCATGCCATTCGTCGCATCTTCTACAAGTTTCTTGACTTCATCGACTTCTGACTTTGGAATCCACCCCGATATGCAAGACAGATGGGATGACTGCCCAAAATGCCTCCGGGCGTCATTCACGGAAAGAAGCCTCTGTAGTTGCAGACGAGCCGCTAACAGTTTGTCACCAAATTCCTTACGCAACGCCTTCGTGCCATCATCGTCATCCTGCGTCTTGAATCGAGCGGAAATATCATCAATCAAAGTAGTTATGTCCTGTTGTGACATATCCGAAGATTCTGCCGTCTCGCTGTTTTCATTCATGCCAAGACGGTTGATCAACTGCTCCGTCTTGTCCATGAGCTGACGAAGAGCCGTCAATTCGCTTTCAACGTCACAGTTGTTCAGAAGACCGGTTTCCGTTTGGGCAGCCGCATCGACCAGATGCAGGATGCCTCGATCCCCGAGCTTCCAAGTCACGTCCTGTAAATGCCTTGTGAGCATCAGAACGTTGATTTTACACATTTCAACAGGTTTGAACATGGTCATATCCGTATGGATCAATTTAAGAACAAATCATCATTTCCATGATGTCGTGCGGCTGCATCTCGAAATGGATTCCCTCGTAAATCCGCCCGAGATTCAACGTTTCAAAATGCTGCAAAAACGGGAAAGCCACGATTGACAGCTCAATGCGGCTGTAGTCCCCAAAACAGCGTTTCGCCTTTCTATACAACATCTTCCACAAGGCATTTTCGGACTGATGCAGGTCTTCATCTGCAAGTGGTTGCAACTGTTCGCGATAAGTGGCTGGCAACTTGGAGAGAAATTCATCGCCCGTCTTCAGGCGCGACAGCTCCGTCAAGACGTCAGGCAACAGCGTGCCGCCGTCAATCCAGATATCTTTCACGGTTTTTTCGTCCAGTCTGTACGTACGCACAATGCGCAACAGCATACACAGGTTGACGACATCTATCTCCGTCTGCACCAACGACATGGCGGCCTCTCGCACGACATGCGGAAGGCGTTTGGCATGGGTCAGGAAGTTGCGGTAAGCCAGCCTGTCCAAGGCGTATTCAGCGAACATGATATCCTTGTCTTCATGCAATTTTTTCACAATCTCTTGGATTTCAGATGGATATATCGCAGGATGAAGTGCTAGGACGAAGGCGTCCTCAGATTTCAACGACAGCAGTTCAGCCGCCGCCATCTCCGGCAGACATGGCGCGTTGACGAGCAGATGATCGATGTCCGCTTCACGTTCAGGAAAGAACCTGTAGTGCAAAAGCACTTGCAGATTTTCAAAATATCTGCGTTCCATGAAGGCGCGGTAGAAAGCCGCCGTTTTCTCGTCCAATTGTGTGGAAATATTCGTCAAGATATTGATTTCACGGAGGATGAGATTCTGGTGGAACTGCTCGCGGCTGGCCGCGCCCAGTTTACGCTCCTCCAAAAAGCGCAAGATGCCGTCCGATTTGCCAGCGGAAACCAATTGCGACAGCCTGCTGTCTTTTGCCGCATTCGCCCAAACGCCATGCATCCTTGCGAAGATGTATTCTTGGCTAATATTGGCGACTGGTTTCTGCATGGTGTTCTGTAAATGAAAAAAACGCCTGCCTCCTGGCGGCGTGGTCTGAAAATTTTTTGTTACTCATTGAAAGCCAAGGCTTTCACGACGGATTCCAATTTGCTGGAGATTTTCATGGAAAAGGCTTTTGCACGTTCTTCCATCTCCTTGTCCGCATTTTCCAAACGGCGGGTGCGCTCCTTTTCCGTTTGCGCGATTCTGTTCGCGATGACGGCATCCCGCTCGCGAACCAATTCAGTCTGTGCTGTCTCCTCCAACTCGGCGGCCTGGCGACGGGCCTGCGCACGAATCTCCTGCGCTTTCTTCTCTGCGGCATCCGTCAAGTCCTGTGCGGCTTTCTCCGTTTCCAGCAATCGTTTCAGTAAATCGTCCATCTGCCTACTCCTGAGCGGTGATCAGCCGCAAGGTGTCTTCAGCACTTGCCGCGTTCATAAGTGCTTGCACAAAATCATCTTCCGAAATCAGGCGTGAAATCCCTGAAAGCACATTCAAATGAAGCTCTGGTTTCCCTTCTTCGGATATCACGAGAAAAATGACGTTCACAGGATTGCCGTCCATTGAATCATACTCAACGCCTTTCTTGGAAACACCCAAGGCCAATGCGACATTCTTCATGTCTTTCAACTTCCCATGCGGCAGCGCAACACGAGGGATGATGCTGGTTGACATCTTTTCTTCGCGTTCCACGACGGCGTTGTACGCCGCCGCGGCATTCTCCACCTGGCCGCTAGCGGAAAGCAGCGCAATCAGCTCCTTGAAAGCGGCATACTTGTCCGTCGCTTTCAAGTCTGTTTTGATCACTGATGAGCTTAATATTTCTGAAATCCGCATGGCAGAACGTCTTTTTACCCCTTTATTAACAATAAAACCTATTAATATAGTTTTTATGTGGCAAACCTCAACGTATATTATAAAAAAAACATCAAGACTTTTCACATAAATCTACTGGAATGCTATTAACCGAAACATTAAAAACCATCGTCGGAGCCTTGAGAAGAAGGCGACTTTTCGCCAGCGTCTCCAAAGCCCTCTCATGCCTGTCGCTTTTCTTCCTGCTATTAACCATTGTCAATGCCATAGTTCCGCTGACAGAGTCTTTCTGCGCCATCGTCGGATATCTAGCCATTGCCTGTGCAGTGGTTTATCTGGCGAAGAACATCCTTTCCCCAAAAAACCGCCTGTCTGTCCAAGCCCTTGCATTGGAAATGGAAAAGGCCCATCCTGAATTCATGGATTCCTTCATCTGCGCCGTGGAACTGGAGACTAAGGCCGAATCCGCCCCGCTCCGACCGCTGGAGGTCGATCTTCTGGACGATGTCCGCCGCCGTGTCAACGACGCGTCCATCGTGGAGGAGACCTTCAAAAAGAGCCTTAATCCATTTCCCGTCATCCTTTATGGATTTCTCGCCGTCTGTCTCGCCATAGCTGCCGTCCATGCTCCCGCCACACGTAAGTGGTTCCACGCCAACAGGAATCCGTTTACATTCACAAAAGCCACACTTGACGAATATCCCCGCCACGGAGACATCCAGCTGGTCGTCCACGCCAATCGTTGGGAACAGGATCTCTGGATTGAAATCATCGACGCCGACGGCTCCAAACAGCATCATCCCATGCACCCCATGAACGACGAAAATGCTTCCGCATTCGTGTTTTACGATGTGCGGCAGCCTGTCCGTTACCGCGTCGGCTCCCCGTCCTTGCGTTCCAAATGGTTTTCATTCAGCGTCTTCGACCCGCCAGAAATCACGTCTTTGTCCATCACCGTCACGCCGCCCGCCTACACGGGCGCGAAAGTGGCGACATTCACAGAGCTGCAGGATTTCTCCATCATCGAAGGTTCTGTCGTCAACATTGAGCTGAAGACTTCCGTCAAAGCAACACAAGTCATTGAAAGAAAGAATCATAAAGAAGAACTAGACATCCGTTCCTTTATGCTGAAAGAAACGGATGACCTACGGATCGTCCTGACGGACGACCATGGCCGCCAGCAGATGACGCCGTGGTTCCATGTCACCGTCGAGCCCGACCTCCTGCCCGTCCTCGAACAGCGACAGCCGACAAGTGACATCAAAATCAAGTCGTTCGATTTTGTTCGCCTGGATGCTTCAGCTTCAGACGATTTCGGACTTCAGTCATTCGGTCTTCAGTTCACGAAGAATGGAACGGAACGGCAAACCGTTCTGTTCCATGAACATAAAGACGGTACGCCAAGGGAGACGACATGGGATCACAACGCCCAATGGAATGTCCCCGCCTTGAAATTGCAGGACGGCGATATGCTCTCCTGTTTTTTCTTCGTCGAAGACAACCGTGAGCCGAACCATCAGATGGTGCGCGGCGAGGTGTTTTTCATCACCGTCCAGCCTGATGAAGATGAAATCGAGGCCGACGGCAATGGCGGCGGCGATTCCCAGAAGACTTCCGTCGCGGATTTAATTGCGGAATCAAAACGGCTTCTCCGCTTGACGTGGGACACGCTGTCCCTACCATCGCAAAGCCGTGAACGCCAGACAGATGAACTGCAACGCGGTTTGGTTGACTTGCAGTTGGAAATCGTCCGCCGAGAGAACAAATTAAAAGAGGAATTGATGAAGCTCGTCGTTCCTGAAAAACAAGAAAGAGACGATGAAACGCCGTCTGAGGACGAACCAAATTACAGTCATTTAAGTCTTCCCGAACCGTTCAACAGCCTCTTCCAGGCGGCGGAAAAGGCAGAGGATGCATCCGTCCGCCTTGTAAAAGACAGGCTTCTGGATGAAAGTTCCGTTACGCAAGAGCGTGCTTTGACGTCTCTTGTGAAAATCGAGAACGAATTACTCCGCAATGCCATGAAAAGCAAGAAAGGCGAGGAGGGGCAGAACGGAAAGGGCGAACAGAAACCGCAGGACAAAAAGCAAGACAGCGCAGATAAAAAGGAAAATGAACAGAACCGCCAACAGCAGGCCGAAATCTCCAAGCAGCTGGAGGAGGCAACGGAATTGTTGCGGCGGCAGATTGTGAAACAAGAGGCCATCAATGCTTCCGCTTCGTCACAAGATGCTGTCGCTACAGGTCTTGCAGACAAACAGAATCAACTTGAACAGGATACGGCGACACTTGAAAAGATGCTTCGCCCCTTGCAGGAGGCGGCTTCGGCCCGTGAAGCCATCGCCCAGGCTGCTGCGGAAATGCAGCATGGAGCGAACGCATTCCAGCGGAATGACATACGTACGGGAGCCATCCACGGCAACCGCGCCCACACCGCCCAATTGGATGCACTTCAAAGCCTTGAAGATGCGATTCAAGCGGCGGCAGCCAAACAACTTCAAAAACTTGGCGAAAAGGCCCGCGAATTAAGCGGTCGCCAAAATGACGCCGCCGGTCAGTCTGCTGATTTCCGACAGCAGCAGTCTGTTCCACAGGAGGCCGCGAAGGAGGCCCGTCAGCGACAGCAGCAGTTGAAAGACGAAACTGAACAGCTCCGCAAGTCCTTGCAGGAGACGGCGGAACAATTTGATGAAAAACATCCCGATATCTCCCGCGCCCTTCGCGAATCCATCCACAATATGGACGAACGGAAAATTCTCGCCGCCCAGCAGCGTGCCGCCAACGCATTGCTGTACAGGCGTTTCGACCGCGCAGAAAAGGAACAGACGGATGCCTCCAACCTCCTTTCCGCCCTGGCGATGGAACTGGACAGCGCCTCCGAGATGCTTCCGAAAATGACCGCGCAGGAATTGCGCGAAGCTCTTGAAAAGATTCAGGAGCAGGCTCGGCAGACGGCTCAAAACATGAACGGTGAAGGACAGCAGGCAACCGACAGGCTCAACCAACTCCGCCAGCAAGCCGAACAGAATCTCCAAAAACTCGGTGAAAAGCTTAAAGATAACCGACTCAATCAGTTAAGTGACAACATGAGTCTTCCGTTCAACGGCGAAACACCCTCAGAAGCGGGACAGACAATTCTCCGTAACCTTCAGACAGCCTCCCAAATCCTAGCGGAGCATCTTGAAAAACTGACCATGGAGAAGAGGCACGAACTGTCACGTTCGCAGCTCGCGCCTCCTCTAAAATACCGCCGTCAAGTGGAAGACTATTTCAAACAGATGAGCAAGTGAATGCCATTTAAGACATTTATTATTGAATATTTGCTGGCAAAACATGAATGTTTTCAAGAATATCCATCATTCAATAAGCTTCTAAAACGCAATTTTCATGCGGAAAAGTTGGAATTATGCACGATACCGTGTAGATTATGGGAAGCCATATAAATATTCGCTTTGGAGGTTTGAAATGCTGGTATCTCTTGTAGAATACGCGAAAAAATACAATAAAAGCAGTGACACAATACGACGTTACGCCGAAAACGGCCATATCCATACGGCTCGTAAAATAGGAAGAAACTGGGTCGTCGAATTGGAAGAGCCTTATCCCGTTGCTTCTCGCTGGCGAGTCGCCCCTGTCACTCTCATTTCACTCTTCAGCGGCTGTGGAGGAATGGACATGGGGTTCAAAGGAGATTTTGATTTTCTCGGCAAGCACTACGACAAGAATGGGATAGACATCATTTGGGCCAATGAAATCAACCATGACGCTTGCGTTACTTACAAACGGAATATCGGGGATGTTATTGAAGGCGACATCCATGATGTTATCGACAGGCTTCCCGATTATGCGGATATTGTCATTGGAGGGTTTCCATGTCAGGACATCTCCATAAACGGCAAAATGGCGGGAATAAACGGAAAACGCAGCAGCCTCTACACGGCCATTGTCGAAGCGGTCGAAAAGGTCAAGCCAAAAGTGTTTGTCGCCGAAAATGTCGGAAGCCTGATGCTTCGCAAGCATGATGAGTCAAGAAAGAAAATTCTAGACGATTTCAGTTCACTGGGCTATCGAATTCATTATCAAACATATCATGCAGAAGACTATGGTGTCCCACAGACCCGCGAACGTATATTCATTGTGGGGACCCGTGAGGACATGCCCGCCTTCATCCCGCCGCAGACAACGACTTTGTTCAAGCCTATCACGGCGAAAGAGGCTTTGGCGGACTTGGAGAACCATCCACGTGATGTTTCCTTCGCACATATCTGGAGTGAAGCCAAGGTCAGCGGAGAACAAGGCAACCGCAAACTTGTAGCCAACAGGCCAGGCTACACCATGAGGGCTGAATGCCATGGCAACATTCAATTCCATTATTCCCTGCCAAGGCGAATCTCCATGCGCGAAGCTGCAAGAATCCAGTCATTCCCAGATACCTTTGTATTTCCCGGTGGCTTGAGGGCGACGGAGCGCCAAATCGGCAATGCAGTCCCTCCGGTCCTTGCCTGGCATGTGGCGCAGTCCGTCTTGGCCGTCATCAGAAACAAGGGATAAGGTTATGGACAAAGAACATTTCGAGAATCTTCTTGATGTTATCTGTGTGCAACTTACAAAAGACGCACAGACAAAATTGTTCACATCTTCCACAGAATTCGAAAATCGTGTAAGGCATCTGATGAACGACCGTTTGAAGAGGAACAGTAAGTTCGCAATCAATATGAATCCACATCCACAGGCCTTTCCTGACATTGCAGTTGGCGAATTCGGCGTGGAAGTGAAATTCACATCGGATGACACTTGGCGTACTGTGGGCAACAGCATTCAGGAAAACCAGCGCATTGAGACGGTCAAGCACATATATCTTGTTTTTGGCAAGATGGGTGGGGTTCCGGAAGTGCGTTGGGGAGAATATGAAGCAAGTATCATCCATGTACGCACCTCCCATGTTCCTAGATTTGAAGTTGAAATTCAAGTAGAAGACATTCCTGGTCATCAGTCGCTTTTTGAGCAAATGGGAATTCGTTATGATGATTTCCGTCGGCTTAATATGAAAGATAAGATGAAATATATTCGACAATATGCAAGAAAAATACATCCTGACGGCAAGCTTTGGTGGCTGGAAGGTTTGGAAGAACATTCATTGCCTATGCAAGTCCGTCTCTATACCAATCTTGAGCAAAATGAGAAAACACAGTTGAGGGCTGAAGCGGCTCTCCTTTTTCCTGCCATTGTCAAGTCGGGAAGAAACCGTAGGAAATATGATGAACTTGTACTTTTTCTTCTCACTTATCATGGTGTTCTCTGCCATCAGGCAAGAGATTTATTTTCCGCTGGAAGCGTCGCCAATCCAACAAATGACGATGAGGGAGGAGTTTACATCGCCCGTGCACTCAAATTGCTTGAAGATGAAATGATAAAGGCTGCAGAACGTCTTCCCGATGAACTGTTTGTCGAATACTGGGGAGAAAGTGTTCCAAATGAAATGCGTATTGACAGATGGCTTGAAAAAGCAGATGCCTTAGCTACGAAATGGATTCCATCAGAAGTTCTGTTTTTGAACAAAAAATGAATCGATTGGGTCACGCAAGCCCCACTCGACACAGAAAGAGGGTTGCATGTTTGCAACCCTCTTTACGACAAAGAAATGTGATTGTCTTCAACAAAAATGAAAAGTTCACCTCAGAATTTCACAGGCTTTCCGGACTTGCCTGAATCATACAGACCCATGATCATCTTGTGCGTCGTCGCATAGATGAGTTTGCCGCTGATTTCAGGCTCGACGCCTTCCTCCAACGCCGCGTAGAAATCGTCGATCTGCTTGGCATGGGACGCACCCCAGTACGATGGGCCGCCGCCATAGTCGAACGTGTCGTTCGGGTCGGGCTTTGCGCTGAACGTACGGCCATCATACAATGTGACGACAGCTTCCTCCGCCGTGATTTTCACATTGCCGTATTCGCAGTCCAGAGTGATTTCAATCTGGTCGTCGAAGCTGTAGTAGTTCATGCACCAGAAGGAGGCTTTGACGCCGTTCTTGAAGGCAATCAGGCCGTCCGCACTGTCTTCGACATCGACGAGGGCGCCGGATGCGTTGTGGATGTCATGGTGGGCGCGGTTGGCGATAGAAACGTCAGCATAATCCAAATTGGAGCCGTTCTTGCCGTAGCCGATGAACCAGCACATAAGATCGATGGTGTGGATTGCCTGATCGATGATGGCGCCGCCGCCTTCCATCTCCCACGTGCCCTTCCAGTTGCTGCTTGTATAGTATTCAGGCTTGCGGCACCACGTGACATTGCACTTGGCGGCTTTGATTTTACCCAAAAGACCAGAATCCAAGCACTTGCGAACAAGCTGCGACCCTGCGTTGTAGCGGTTTTGGAAGATGACTCCGAGCGTCTTGCCCGACTTTTTCTCAGCGTCGATCATTGCCTTCGCCTGTTTCATGGAGATGGCCATCGGCTTCTCGGTCAGCACGTTGCAGCCAAGTTCCAAGGCGCGGACGGCCACGGGACTGTGCAGATAATGCGGCAGACAGATGTGGACGACGTCCAATTTCTCCTTCTTGATCATCTCCTCGAAATCCGTATAGACTTTCTTGCAGCCGAACAACTTGGCGCGATCCTTCGCCTTTTCGATGTCCAAATCGCAGCACGCCACAAGATTAACGCATTCCTGAGCCTTGGCGGGCATCCCATGGAATGGTGAAATACGACCACAGCCGATAATGCCGACTTTGAATTTCTTCATCTTTGTTCCTTGATTAAGAATAGATTGATAGATTTTAAAAAAAACCTTCATGTAATGTACATGAAGACGCATCAATGTCAAAATCAATGGCAAAAACTCTAGTGTGCCGGCGGCGTCACACCACAAAAAAACGCCTCGGCGATGATTGTCGCCGAGGCGTTTGCCATGTTTTCAGCTTACCATGTTTTCACCAGAAAATTACTGGTTGATCATCGGATTCTGATAGAGATCGTATGAACCGAAATCGCGGGTGTTCAGACCGGCGAAGCGGCGGCTTTCGCAGTGGCCATCCAGGAAGACGGCGTTGTTCTGGTTGCCGTTGTGGACGGATTTCACACGGTTCCAGCAGGAGTTGTTGCCGGTGGAGTCGCCGGTCCAGTCCCAGATGTTGTTGTTGATGCTGTAATTGTCGATATGGGAGATGATCTGCGACGGTGCCTTGTAGTAGGACTCGTTGACGCGCTTCTGATAGGTGCGGGCGTTGCCGTCCGATCCGCCGTTGCCGATGCCAACGATCATGCCATAGCCAAAACCTCCGGAAGCCGTATTGCGGCCAGCGCAGCCTCTCAGGACCTTGATGTCGCCAACGTACGGATAGATGAAGCAGAAGGAGGCCCACTGACCTTCGCCCGTGGCGGCCTTCAGGTCTTTGTATGCGTCCACGGATGCAGATGTGTACATCAGATAGTCGTCGTTGTCGTCCGCGTACATGCGGGCGGCCGTGCCGATCTGCTTCAGGCAGGATGTGCAGGCAATCTGACGGGCTTTTTCACGTGCCTTCGCCAACGCGGGCAGCAGCATGGCGGCCAAAATGGCGATGATGGCGATGACGACCAACAGCTCGATCAATGTAAACTGCAGCTTTTTCTTCATGTGAGTCTCCTTTGTGGTTTGAATTTGTCTTTTATTGGTGAAAAATCATTAATTTAGCATTAATTTATTAAGGCAAACGGAAAAAGTCAAGGAAAAAATATAAAAAAAAATATCGATTTCGTCTTTGATTTCTATAAATCAATGATTTCACGGTCATAGCCAATCTCCACGCGACCACCGTCCCCCAGTGCCGACTGCGCCGCCAGCAGCGCATCTTCATAATGCTCAAGGATTTCCCGACCATGATGGACGAATACGAGCCGTTTCACCTGGGGACGCGCCTTCACAAATTCGCAGATGTCCGCGACTTTATGGTGACCCGTCTCCATGAAGAACAAGTCGCAGCCGCCGTCCATCCAGTCCGCAAGCTCTTCGATGGATTTTACGTCACCTGAAAACACGATGGTCTTTCCTTCAGCGCGGATTCGGAATGAAAACGACTGGCCGGATTTCAGATGCCAGTTGCGCAGAGCCTCGACGTAAACCGCCCCGTCGTCGAATATCACGCCTGGCAGTATCAGCCTGTCCGCCAACGTAAAGTTCTTCTGGATATTGCCTTCCATCGCCGTCATGAACGCCATCAGACCAGGCCAGAGATTTTGGCTCGGCAGGAAGACATCAACCGTCTTCCCCTCCATGCTGCCGATATGACGTGAATCCAGCTTGCGCATGCACCATAGCAACTTAGGCATCCCGGCCAGATGGTCGATATGCGGATGCGAAATGAAAATCGCCTTGATTTCCGTCAATTTCAGCCCAAGCAGATATCCCGTATGGCTGCATGACTCGCCTGCATCGAACCAATACAGCCGACCGTCTTTTTCCAATGCCCACGAAAGATGGTTCCGCCCGGGCATCGGCTCCGTTCCCGAACACGTTCCCAACAAATAGATTTTCATAATCCACCTATGATGTTTCAATGACAACACGACACGGGAGGGTCGCACTCCCGTGCGACCGTATGCGCGAATGCGATCGTATGCGCGAATGCGACCGTATGCGCGAATGCGCATACTCCGTCCCAATATATATCCCCTTCTCCCCCCAAAAAAATCGGCCGCCTGACGGCGGCATCGTTTTCGCGCGGCCGTCTTCGCCTCGGAGCCGTCGCCGTCCCGCCTGTGCCCGCCTGACGGCGACGCGCTCCGCGCTGGCACTTAGGCGGGACGTGCTTGGCTCCTGTGGCGAAGACGGCTTTTTGGCTGTCAAAGGATTCCCTCATTGAACTGGAGCAAGGGCGAGGCGAAACCCAACGCAGATGTTGCTAATCGACGGGATGCTGCTGAAGCGGTACGCCGAGCGGCAGAACCTGGCGAAGTTGTACCACGAGCCCCCGCGAAGCACACGGTCCGAG
>JAGCSE010000014.1 GCA_017964325.1 Victivallales bacterium
TCCGTCGCCGTCCGCCACGCGAAGCATTTCGCCATGGAATTGACGGCGCAAGGCCTGTCGCGAGCGACGGTCAACCGCAAAATGTCCAGCATGCGCTCGTTCTTCCGTTTTCTCATGCGCGATCGAAAATTGGAAGGGAATCCGTTCAGCCAAGTCAAAAGCGCACGGGGCGGCCGCCGCCTGCCTGTTTTTCTGGATGTATCTCAAGTGGAACGACTTCTAAAAGCTCCCAAACTCTATTGGGCCAAACACCACTCCAATTTGCAAGGCGAGACAGACGGTCGCCGCGAATGCGAATTTCTCTCGGCACGTGACACGGCCATTTTGGAAATCATCTACAGCGCAGGGCTGCGTATCAGCGAAGCCGTCGGCCTGAATTTTGAAGATATCGACTTCATGTCCAACAACTTCCGCGTCCGAGGAAAAGGCGGCAAAGAACGCATTTGCATCATGGGAAGCTATGCCGACAAGGCGTTGCGCGAATATCTACGCCAACGCGAAATCATCGGTTTGGCGAAACGTCGCGACCACGGCGCCCTCTTCCTGAACCAAAAAGGACAACGGTTGACGACGCGCTCCGTCGAACGTTGGTTCACATCCTATCTCTTGGAGGCCAATCTGCCCATCGATTGTACACCTCACAAATTGCGCCATTCCTTTGCAACGCACATGCTTGCAAATGGCGCCGATCTCCGCATGGTGCAGGAAATGCTCGGCCATGCGAGCCTCAGCACGACGCAAATCTACACGCATGTCGATATCGGCCGTCTCATGGACGTCTATCACAAGGCACATCCAAAAGCATAACCGCTTGCGCGGACGGAATCATGATACTGGATTGTCTGGATTGTCTGGACTAACTGGATTGCTGAAATCGCACATCTCCAGAATTTCCAGTATCTCCAGAACTTCCAGTATATCAACCTCATATGTAACGCAATCCGTGTGATCTGTGGTTCCCTTAACAAAGTTTCTGCTCCCCATGCTTGCAAATTGATGGATTTATATTAAATTGTAGATTTGATTCGGCTTCGGCCATTCTTCCCCTAAATCCTTTTCAATCCTTTAACCAATAATTAAAAAGACATGGACATCTTCACACCCGGCGGCCCCCTGCTGATCTTCCTGGCGGCAATGTTCACCAGTAACATCCTGCTGTCCAAATTCTTAGGCATGTGCTCCTTCATCGCGATCTCCCGCAACATGAAGACGGCGTTCGGCATGGGAGTGGCCGTCACCTTCGTGACGTTCTGCACGGCCATGCTCAACTACGCCGTGTACAAAGGCGTGCTCGTCAAAGGCTCCAAGTTCTTCGGAGACGCGGACTTGACGCATTTGAACTTCTTGATTTTCATTCTCGTCATCGCGGGTTTCGTGCAGCTTCTGGAAATCGTCATGGAACGCTTCACGCCGGCCCTTTACTTCAGCCTCGGCATCTTCCTGCCGCTGATCACCGTCAACTGCGCCATCCTCGGCGTCAGCCTTTTCATGATCGATCCGACGCTTAATTTCAATTTCGTCAAGACCAGCGTCTACGCGCTCGGCTCCGGCATGGGCTACTGCCTCGCCATCTGCCTGATGGCCGGCATCCGTAACAAACTGAAGGAAGCGGACATACCGGAACCGCTGCAGGGCCTTGGCTCGACGGTTATCGTGACAGGCCTCATGGCCTTGGCGTTCATGGGATTCACGGGAATGGTGGAGCTTGGCTGATATGATATACTTAGAAGCAATCATCACACTGTCGGCCATCGGCGTTGGTCTCACCATCCTGCTCCTTATCGCGAACAAACTGTTCGGCAACTACGGCACATGCAAAGTCAAAGTGAATGATCGCGAGCCGTTTGAAGTGGAAGGCGGCGGCAAGCTGCTGGACGCTCTCTACGACCAGAAGATTTTCATACCGTCCGCATGCGGTGGCCAAGGCTCCTGCGGCTTCTGCAAAACCTGCGTCATCAAAGGCGGCGGCCCGCTCCTCCCTACGGAAGAGCCATACCTTACAGAAGAAGAGCAGAAGAATGGCACACGCCTCGCCTGCCAAGTCAAAATCCGCAATGACATCGAGATTCAAGTCAAGGCCGAATATCTGAACGTCAAGCAGTTCAAAGCGACCGTCGGCCCGTGCAAGATGATGACGACCGACATTCGCGAAATCCATCTGAAGCTGACGGGCGGCGAAACGATCGATTTCCGCCCCGGCCAGTATGTGCAGGTTCTCGTTCCGAACAAGAAAGAGACGGTCTTCCGCGCATATTCCATCGCCTCCGTCCCCTCGACGAAGGACGAAGTCGAACTGCTGGTTCGTTTGATTCCCAACGGTCTCGGCTCCACGTATTTGCATAGCGTCAAGGAAGGCGACGAAGTCACCTTCACGGGCCCCTACGGCGATTTCGTTCTCGACGAATCGGCGGACAGCGAACTCGTCTGCGTGGGCGGCGGCGTCGGTATGGCGCCGATGCGCTCTCTCCTGCGCCATGTGGCCGCCACGAATCCGCAGAAGCCCTGCTGGCTGTTCTTCGGCGCGCGTACGACGGATCAGCTGTTGTACGAAGCGGAATTCAAAGCCATGGCGGAGAAGCTCCCCAACATGAAGATCTGCTACGCCCTTTCCGAACCCGAAAAGTGCCCCGATTGGAAAGGCGCGACGGGATTCATCCACGAAAGCGTCGCCCGCGAACTGGCCGAAAACGCCTCGCCCAGCCGCCAGGCGTTCCTCTGCGGTCCGCCCAAGATGCTTGAAGCCGCCCGTAAGACGTTGCAGGCCAAAGGCTTCAAGAACGAGAACATCTTCGCCGACGAGTTCTAACATCCGATAAGGAATCAAATATGCATCAACTACAACTATTCATCGGTAATTGGCAATCGGATGATAAAGCCGCCGCACAGGCCCGCTATCTGACCGCCCTGCTGCTGTGCTCCCTCCTGCTGGTCGGTTTCAGCGCAGGCGTTTTCGGCTGGCGGCCGCTCGTTCTCGCAATCATCGCAGGCTTTGCGGGCATGGCCGTCGAACTCGCGTTCGCCGCTGTTCGCAAGAAGCCCGTGACAGGCGGCGCATTCGTCTATGGTCTTGCGCTTTCGCTACTTGTGCCACCAACAATGCCGTGGTGGGTCATCCTGCTGGCCGCCATCGCGGGCACGGTTTTCGCAAAGGAAGTCTTCGGCGGCGCGAAAAACGCCATCTTCAATCCCGCTCTGATCGGCGCGGCGATGATTCTTTTCAGCTATCCTGCCACGACGGCTGGAGCCAGCATGGGCAATCTGAACGCCATAGAAGGCGGCATCGCGTGGGAGAACGGCATCTGGCTGCTACTCGGCTGCCTCGCCATCCAGATTCTCTCCAATCCGTCATCGCTGTTCATCTACTTGCCATTGGCGCTGATGCCGTGGCTTCTCGCTACGTATGTGATTCCAGACCAGAAGCTTCCGCTTGAAGGCAACCTCCAGTTGATCTTCTCCGAAGACTGCTTCCTGTTGGCGGGCGTCCTGCTGGCCGTAGATCCAGGCAATGCGCCGCGCCGCTGGCCGGGCAAGATCATCTACGGCTTCATCGTCGGAACGCTGTCCATTCTCATGCGGTGCTTCGCTAAATATCCATACGCCATGGTTTTCGCAATACTCATCGCAGACTGCATAGCCCCCTCGTTGGACATGCTCTTCGCCCCCAAGGCGAAGGAGGAGGCCGCCAAATGAAAAACTCCCCCATCTATTCCATTCTGTACGTTTTCGTCCTCTGCGCCATCGCGGCCACGTTGCTGACGTTCCCGCCGCTCATGTGGGAAGGCCGCATGGCGGCCAATGAGAAGTTCAACCGCATCCGCGCCATCATGGACGCGTCTGGCCTGCTCGTCTCATCTGATTCGCAGGAAGTCGTCACGGAGAAATTCGGCAAACAAGTCTCCGAAAAGAAGGTCGGCGATCTGGAAATGCTGGAAGCTCGCGATGAAGCGGGCGAACTCGTCGCCCTGCTATTCGAAATCGAAGGCCACGGCCATGAAGGCCCCTTCAAAGGCATCTTGGCCGTCACGCCAGACAAGCAGCGCATCAAGGCGTTGCGCGTTTACGACCATCAGGAAACGCCTGGTCTTGGCGGCATGATGTCCGATCCGAAATGGGCCGCCCAATTCAACAACCTGCCGA
>JAGCSE010000136.1 GCA_017964325.1 Victivallales bacterium
GCAACGCCGTCGAAACTCGCACCGTTGGGATCAAAAGGCGCTTGGTAGAATTTCAGATTGCGAAAAACGGCTTTTCCGGAATGTTCGCGAAATAGCAGCCAGCAATTGACGGCTTCGATTGGCTTGCCCGGCATGAAAACGACTTCCTTTTCCTCCCAGTCGTGCGTTCCGGGCGTGAACGATGACTTGACGCCCCATTCGTTCGTGCCGTCCGCATAGCTGATGTCAAGATAGAGGGAGTAGTTCGATTCATCCGCTGTCGAGGCGTTTACCGCTTTGCTTTCGGCGGTGACACGGATGGCAAGCGGCCGTTTTTGGTTCAAGACGACGAGTTTGCCGAGGCCACGGCGGAGCTTGGCGTCATTGCCGTTGTCGCAGACAAAGCCTTCATCCGTCGCGACATAGCCATCTTCCCACGCCTTCCATGCGATGTTCTCCAATGGCACGGATTTGAGGTCCGCTTGAGAGTTCAAGACTTGCTTGACAACCGCCGAATGGAGCGACGGCAACATGAGCAGGGCGATGATTGGTAAAAAGTGTTTCATGTGGAACTCCTTTGGGATTAATATCTTGAATATGATGGTACAGTCAACAGCAATGTTCGGTTCGTTTGAGGATTTCCGCCTGGAGCGTGCGGCTCAGCCGTGTGTAGTATTCGCTGTAGCCGCCGATGCGCACCATGAGATTCGGATAGTCTTCAGGCTTTTCGTAGGCTTTGCGAAGCGTCTCCTGATCGACGATTGTCACTTGGATCTGCATGCCTCCGCGTTTGAAGAAGCTTGTTATCAACGACTTGACGATGGCGCGCTTTTCAGGCGTCTTCAGCATTTCGACGTTTAGCCGCAGGTTGAAGATTAGCGTCCCGATGCCGTGTTTCGGCGGGATGGACAGCACGGAATTGATGAGCGACGTGGGGCCTTTCGCGTCGGTGCCCTGGTAGGCTCCAGACGAATCGGCCAGCGGTGCGCCGTCGGTCGGCCGTCCCGCCGAAGCGGGAACGTATGTTCCGAAGGCCGCGTAGGTTGTCAGCAGGATGACGCTCGGCAGGCACCAGCCGTAAGTGCGCTGTGACGTAATCTCTTTGAAGACAAAGTCATAGAGCTCATGGGCGATGGCGTTGACTTCTGGATTGTCGTTGCCGAACATCCCCTTGATGCCGCGGTCAGCCGCGATTGCGTTGATGGTGTCCGTCGCCCCCGCCAGATTGATGACGGAGCCGTTGTAGCGCGCACCGCAGTCGCGGAAATCGCGGCCGTTGTCGATGCAGTCATCGACGAACAGCGTGCGGATGATGGCCGGATTGTATTTCGCCGCGAATTCATGGTTGAGCACGACCGCTTCGCAGGCCGCCTTGACGTGGTATTTCACCGCCGCCTTGAAGGATTCGTAACTGTCTGAATTCCTGTATATTTCCAGAAGATTCAACCCCGCGTCGATGGAGCCGACCTGCGACCGCCCTTCGAACATCGTTTCCGTGCAGCCGCCCATGGCGTAATGCTCCAGATCCTCCGGGCGGACATCCGTGAACTGCGGCAATGTCTCTTTGTAAATGGCGTCGTTGTAGAGAGATGGCGTCGGATTGTGGGCCTCCCATGAATCGAAGATCGTCTGCCATGTCTCGTCGCTTGTGTTTTCATCGATGCGGATGCCTGTATTCGGGCGGCGGATGCCGTTCTGCGCCTTGATGCAGAGCATGGTGAAATCATGGTGTTCGGGCTTGTCCGCCAGATACATGTGCCATGCGGTGTTGATGTCGGTCTGCGTCCAGAACTCCCGCAGGGCGTCATAGGCTTCCAGCTCGCCATGGTAGTATTTGCCGAGAATATTGTCAAGCCGTCCAAACGAGTCGCAACCATCGAGATACCAGATGGCTGCGACGGATACGAGAGCCTCCTGGAACGTCTTCGCAGGATGGTTTGGAACGCGCCCGAGGAGACCCGGACAGCGGTTGAAAAAGGCGATCAAGGCGTCCATGACCTGCTTCAGCGGGCGGTAGAAGTCGTTGTCCGGCTTGGCGTCCAGCCGTTTTTTATAACCTATAAGTCCTTCTTCCAGAACGCGTTCATAGTTTGGGACGGTGTGGATCCAGCCATTGCCGCCGATGCTGTAGCGCTGCGGCACGAGCCGCATGATGCAATAGGACATTTCGTTGAAGGCGCGTTCTAGTAACGTCCTGTCAAACGGTGTCATGTCCTGTACGGCTTTGTCCAATGCCGCGCGGTTGAGCGCGAAGCCGAAATTGTATTGGTAGTTGACAATTTTATAATGGTTCATGCACCACAACGCCTGATAGCCCTGCAGGCCGCAGTAGCCTTTGAAATCGGGGGCGGGGGCGTGTTCGAAATGGCGGACGATGGCCGTCGCGGTACGCGCGTTGTACGGGGCGTTTTCGTCTTCGAAAAAGCCTGCGGCGAAATATTCGCCCAGTTCGTTGAACAATTCAGCGGTGTGGTTCATGGTTATGAATTATGGTTGTGTTTTCAAGGCAGGAAGCGGTGCCTTATGGCCGTTTCCATCCGTATTGCAGAACGTTACGCTTGTGTGGAACACATCGCGGCGGACGCCTGCAGGCACGCCCAGGGCGGTGACATCGACGGAATAAGTGACGGATGTGTTGCCTGTTTTCACGCGATTGATGTCGAACGTGATGACATCGCCATTGGAAACGCTCTCCGTGAAGGAGACGGTGTCCATGGCGCGTGTGACGAAGCGTGCGTCCGGATATTCCTCCAAAGCGGCGATGTAGGCGTATTCGTCCACCCACAGCAGCATGTAGCCGCCGAACAGATGGCCGTTGTGGTTCAGATGTTCGGGACGGATTAGCGTCTTGAATTGCATAATCTTCCTTATTAATGCCTTTTCTGTTGAAACAGCTCCTCCCAATTCCAGTCCATACAATAATATATATTGGAAATTGAATATTTTGCAAACAACACTTGCAATTCAAGCAAAATTAACCGTCAACAGGATGCTAGAGAAGAAGGACAAAAGTGCCTGCTATAATCAACAAACCACCAGTAATGGTTTGCCATGTCAATGATTCATAGAGGATGATGACAGCTAAAACGATGGTCAATGGAACGCTTAATTTGTCCGATGAGCAACTATAGAAGCGTCTCCCAATTGCAAGGCATGAAAGTAGAAGAGCCATGACAGGTCGGTAGCGATGCCAGACAATGCGAGAAACATCCATGTCCGCCTATGAATTTGGCGAATCTGTCCAGCAGTTCCTGTTCTGAATGCAATGCCTAAAACGAACAAAAGTATGACTGTCACTCGGATAGCCGTGACAAGATTAGTGTTGATGTCTTTTACACCGAGTTTTCCCCAAAGCACCGTCAATGCGGCCAAAACAGCAGAAAGGATAGCACAATTTTTTCAGTTCATGACTACCATGCTCCCATGGAATGACTTATGTAATTGTAAAGGCTTCAAGTTTGATTGATGATTAGAAAAACATTTCAAGCTAAAAACACATGGTATTCTTTTTCATTTGTAAAATCACAAAGCAATCATCACTACGTCATCAGTGAAACTGATTAAGAATCACATTGACATTCGTCTATGGATTGATAAAGACACATCCCTTATTCCTTGCAACAGTATGCTTTGAATGATGTTTTTTTCATCTCGCAGATTGCAGTCCATGTAAGAAAGCATAATATTATGCTTATCCATTTTTCATAGACAAAACAAAGGAGTTGGAATCATGTCGTCATATAAGTGGCTGTGTATTGGAATGTTAGGACTATGTTCGCTTCAAGCGGTCGAAGGTGCTTCTGAACGGGAGCTGTTTCCGTGGCGTGAAATCGTCCATGTGCTGAAACCTGATTCGCAAGTGTCGTTGAAGGCGTTGCTTGATATGCCGTGGCAAGACACAGGCGGACCAGAAGGCCACACAACCATCATAACGGATGAAGCAACAGGCGAAAAAATGCTTGATTGGAAGATCAAAATCGACCATTTCAACGAATCGCAGTATCCACAGGGCTGGCCCGCCGTGGAGATGCGGCCCGATCCATGGCTGGATTTCTCAGGCAAGAAGGTCATTCGCTTCAAGATGCGGGCCATGACGGATGTAGGCTACTCACAGATTGTACGTTTCATCCTGCGTCGTGAGTCAGGTGGACCAATCAATGTGCCGTTGCCTGCTATGACCGTCGGCAAATGGCAGCAGATGAGTGTCCGCCTCAATGATACTATGTTCAAAGATGTAAAATTCGTCCATTTCTTTATATGTGAAGACGCCTACAAACATGGGGATGAACTGGAGTTCCAAATAAAGGATTTCGAGCTCGGTGAAGAGGAGGATAAATACCTGCCATTGACAGCAGGCAAGGCGGGTGCGACGTTGTGGCTCGGAGAACGGGCCGATTCAGACAGCCGCATCGTGCTGCTTCCCAATGGTACGAAGACGTTTCCCGCAACGTTGCGACTGGAGAACAATCTAGGCAAAACCATAAAAGCCGGAACGGAGCTTCGCTTCCACATACGCAATGTTTTCAACGGAGAGGAAACGATACTTTCCATGAAATTGGGACAAAGCATCGGCAATGGACTTTGCTTCCGCTGTCAATATCGACTGGATGTCTCAAAATTGAAAAATGGCTACTACCACGTGCTTTGTGATTTGATTTCCGACAGCGTGTCACTGTTAGAATTACGCAAAGGCAGCGACGATTTCTATTTGATGGAAAAAGATGAAAGCATGACTCACGCCATGCTGTCGTTGCGCACAGGCATGGCTCTGTGGCTGAAGGACTTGCGGCATGATGGCTTTTTCCATTCCGCAATGAACGCCCTACCCCATTGTTACGATCCGTTCGATACGTCAAAGGAAAACTATCGAGCGTTCGTCAACGCCTTTGCCTACAATACGTTCAAACACACGGAAGGCTATGAGGCAGGTGTCCCCGGCCTTGTAATCGCGGCGGAGGCATTCCGACGGAACGGTGAGAAGGAACGCCAACTTTTTACGGAAGGCCTGATTGACAGTGCCGTAAAGCAGATGTTGACAATGCAGGACGAATGCGGTGGAGTCATCACGATGACAAATGAACTCGTTGATGACGGCATCGGAAAAGGGCCGCGAAGCAATGCACGTGGAAATTATGACAACAACCAGATCGGCGAATGGATGCGCGCCCTCAACTATGTGGCGTTGTATTATCGCGAAATTCCTGAAAGATCCGATTTTGTAAAGCATTTGAACGATGTTTGCCTCAAGGCGGGCAATTTCATCATCCAGTATTCACTACGCGAATCCGACGGCATCAACGGCGTGCTGCGCCATGTTGGCATCAACATGACGCGACCAGAAGAAAAACGAATCACCGTTTATCATCAGGAGGGGCGACAATGCGACGTCTATCAGCCGCGTGCCTTGGCGGGGCTCGGCTATACGGCCTATACGTTGCAACGTTTTGGTCTGGAAATTCCTGCCAACTGGTGGCCTATGTTCGACGCGACAGTATCGTGGATGGACAAGAAGATGAAGCCCAATGGCTGGTTTGACTGGCAATGCGAAGACATCGTGGAAGGCGGCTGTCATACATTCCTCGGCAATATCTATGCTGGGGAGGGGCTATTCGGCGTGTATCTGGCGGACCATCTTGCGAAACGCACGGAACAGGCCGAAACGGCGAAAGCGGCGGCATTGAAGGCCTATCGTTATGTGACTGACGACTGCTATATCAAGGGGAAACGCTACCAGTATCCGCTGGAGTTTTGGGTTGGACCATACGTCTATTGGCTGTTCCGCGAATGGCGCAATGCCATTGGCCCTGAGACGGCGTTTGAAGACTGGCTGTCTGTTTTGGACAAACGTTGGTCGGAAGAACGTAAATGGCGGGATTTCCAACGGATTCCAGGCTGGGACTGCGGTCGTGCGAACCATGCCGCGTTGCTGAATCTCGCCATTCTCGGTTACATCGGCATCAAGCAAATGGATGAAATCAAAAAGCCGTGGAATTTCATGGAATAACACCCATAAGGGGCCGTGTTTATGTGACCTTATAAAAGGAAAAAATATGTTGAAAGTTTGTATCAACTACGAAACTGGTGGCGGCAGAAAGGGCGGTCATTTCACGCATTTTGCATTCACGGGGCTGCCCGGCGTAGAAATCGCCGCATTGGCAGACTCCAACCCACAGGCGGAAAAAACGTTTCATCTGACAGGTGCGAAGCGCCTCTATCCATCCTTTCTGGACATGATGGAACATGAGAAGCCAGACATTGTCATTTTGTGTTCACGGCTGCCTGGCGAGCATGTCGAGCAGATTCGCTACGCCTTGAACCATCGCTGCCATGTGCTGTGTGAAAAGCCTTTCGCTGAAACGCTTGATCAAGCAGATGAACTCGTGGAACTTTCCAACAAAACTGGATATCTTGTCCAAATGGCTCATTTGGCGAGATTTGCACCGACGTTTCGAGAAATGAAACACATGATTCAGGCAGGTGAAATCGGCAAAGTCCTGACCTGTCATCTTCGCGGCAAGGAAGACACGCGCGGCGGTGGAGAGGACATGATCGTATTGGGAACCCATGTCATGGACGCCGCATATTGGATATTCGGACAGCCTGAACAGGTCTTTTCCGACATTCGCTGCCATGGCCATCCATTGACAGTAAATGACGTTCTCACTCCAACGGAGCCGATAGGCCCGTGCGGCGGAGATGAAATCTATTCTCTGTACCGTTTCCCGAATGGCGTGAACGGTGTGTTTGAAAGCCGCCATGTAGTTGATTCAGGGGATGTTCGGCTCGGCATGACAGTTTGCGGAACAAAAGGGATTCTGGCCATCCGCTACACAGGCAACCGTGAATTGAGAATCTGTCGTGATTTTCCCGTACCAGAGGAGGATCATGCTGATTTCCAAATTATTACACCACCAGAAAATGCCCCGATACCCGATGCGGAACCGATTGACTATGAAGCGTGGCATATAAATCCGAACGTATATTTCCACCGCTATTTCGTGGAGAACAACCGTCGTGCCGCTTGGAACTTGCTACAAGCCATCCAAGGAAAGGAGCCACTTGTGGCGGGAATCGACTCCGCAGTCGGCTCGTTGGAGATGATAACTGGAGCCTACCAGTCGGCATTGAACCGTGCTGTGGTAGATTTCCCGTTGGCAGACCGTCATCATCCATTAGAGCGTAAATAAAGGAAAGCTAGATACATGAAAGTCAAAAGCATTGATTTTGTCTCACGTGGCAAGGCTGCATTTCGCGACAGGGAAATCGACGAGACGCTTCCACCGGACCACGTTTTGCTGAAGACCGTCTGTACATTGATTTCCCCTGGGACAGAATTCGCCTGCCTCAACGGAACGGACCCGGGCGGCATGAAATTTCCCAAGACATTGGGATACAGTGCTGTAGCGCATGTCTTGAAGACTGGTTCCGCCGTCACGGAACTGCATGAAGGCGACCGTTGCCTCTGTTACCATAGTTCACATCGCAACTACCAAAAGATGCCCGAACGGAATCTGGTGCGAATTGAAGACGATACGCTGCCCGCTGAAGAGGCCGTCTTCTGCGTCGTTGGCTGCATGGGCTCCCAAGGCGTTCGGCGATGTCGCCCCGAGTTCGGTGAATCACTGATGGTCATGGGATTGGGACTCTTAGGACAGTTTGCCGTGCAGACCGCCCGACTCTCTGGCTGCTTCCCTGTCATCGGCATGGATTTTCATGAAAAGCGGCGCAACATTGCCTTGCAACTCGGTGCGGATGCCGTCTTCTCGCCTGACGAGCCATCTCTCAACGACAAAATCCTTCTATTGACCGATGGCCGTGGCTGTGATTCCGTCATTGAAGTGACAGGCAATCCGCAGGCGGTCGTGCAAGGCTTGCAATTGACGGCTGCCTTTGGCCGCATCGCCTTGGTCGGCTGCAATCGGACTCCGACGGAAAGCATTGATTTCTACAATCTTGTGCATCGTCGCGGCATCACCGTGATTGGAGCGCACAATATGGCACGACCGCTTGTCGAACGCCGCCCAGGCATCTGGACAATGAAAGAGGACATGGCTCTTCTGCTGCGTTTCATGTCTGCAGGACGCCTTCAGGCCAAGCCGTTGCTAACGCAAATCGCCGATCCAACAGAAGCTCCTGGCATATATGACCGCCTCTTTGAGCGGAATCCAGAAATTCTAGGAGTGGTTTTCAACTGGAAACCATATTGAAAACAACTTATACAAAAACAAGCTAATTTTTCATGAATTGTGTTGCCAACAACGCGAATTCCGATGGCATTTATTATTCTTTTGTAAAAATATTGAATTTTTGTGTGACTCCATTGCATATTTGACCATGACTAAAAGCTCTCCGCCATCCAAACTTTCAACAACCTGTTTCCTGACATTTCCACTCTCATAACAACTCCATCTGCAAAAAAAAGTTCTTGTTTTCTTCCCACCCTCGAAAAAAGCTTAACCTTTCCAATTCTTCATGGCATAATCGCTGTGACAGATAAAAAACAACAAACTTCAGGAAATTTCAAGTATGACAGGAAAACAAAGAGAACAGAATTGATTTTTTATTGGCAAGGAAATATGTTATACTTTAAGGTTATTGAACTTTCATTCGTCCATTGAAATGTCACAATCCAACATCGAGGTTTTCCCCAATGTCCACCCTTGATAACGAAATCAAACTTGAAAAAAATTTCATCAATGGTTTTCTCAACAAAGAATTAAAATTCTTCGCTCCCGTCATCCTGTTTATTATGGGCAAAGAAAATGGTCAAAAATGGATAAACGATTTTAAAGACCTCCTTAAACAAATCCTAAAAAACATAGAGGAATCTATTGATACTAAGGAATTGGCAACGCAATTTCGAGAATACGAGAAAACTTTCTATGAAATCGTCATTGACGAAGGCCTATTGAAGGCTTTCGAGGCTCCAAGCGATTCTGAATTGAAAAAAAATTGCATTAACACAATAAAAAACATAGCCGACACGGTGCTTTGCCTTGACGAAGAGACCTACTGGGATAAAAGCGAACTATCGATTTCAATGCAACTTAGAACTTTTTTTCTCCCGGAGAGGACAATAATCTCTAAAAGAGACTGTTCTGGAGCGGGAATCGACCTTTGGAATTATATTCAGGAAATTTCCACTGTCAAACGAAACGATGAAAAAGTAAAGATGCAGCGTTTGTTGACATTTAAGCGGACAGGCAGCCATCAGCTTTTAATCAGTATGATGACAGATGCGAAGACTAATCGCAAATGCTGGCTGTCACGTGTCATACAACGCATTGTGAATGAATTGTATCCATATGCCCAAGAAATAAAAGATGTAACAACATTCGTCAGTATTGACGAACCCATTGACCTGGATTCCGAAGAATGCGGCAACAATGAAGCATTGGACAAGGAAATCGCAGATGCACGCTCAATAGCCGAGCAACCTTTTTACATCAAGAAAACCTATGCTAGCCACTGGGCTTATTATGAGGCACTTAGCAGAATCATGTCAAAGGCTCAAACCAAGCAATATGAAGTTTGGTTGCTACGCGTGGGGTTTCCACAAATGCTTATGAAACAAACTAAATTCGGGCTAGACGAACCTGGCCTCCGCATTAATGACACAAGGGCGATTCTCACCTGTCTGTCCCATGACGAAAAGTGGAAGAAAAAGCGTTGCAAAATGGACATGAAAAGAACACAGGTTTGGGGCACACCAGATGTCTGGAAACTTTCAGATTCTTTATTTAGTGGAGGTAATAAGAAAGGACATCTGATCAATGCCCGCGAAAGCCTTTCAAAAATGAATTCGTTGTTCCTCAACCGATTGGATGGCGAGATTCCAGGCAGGAATGAGGAGGAAAAAAATTACTTTGCACGTCTGCTTTTTGTTGATTCCGAAAACACAATGGATGAAAGCAGCACAGCCAAAATCGCCGTGGAATTCAAGAATTTTTTAACGGATGACGAAGATAGGGAACTTCCATTCATGGACATCTTGGCGCAGAATATCACGGAGGATGACGAAGACCTATTGGATGATTTTTTGGAATCGTTTGCCCATGATAGCATCGTTGACGTACTGTACGACTATTTCAAACAGCCGTCTATACAGTCTGCAAATGAAGATAGCTGCATATATTGCCGCGGCATAGCGGATGTACCTGAACTATCCGATGATGCAAAGATGAAACTGAAAATAAAAGATAACCATATTAACAACTAACCAACAAGGGAGGCAACAAAATGAAGAACATTGATGAACTCGCAAAGGAAAGAACGAAGGTCGTCGATCAAGTCGAACTTCTATTGAAATCAACCAGCAAAGACATCGCCTCATTCGCATGCGATGAAATGAATAAGAAAGATGCTGATTCCATGCGGCAGGCATTTGATATGCTAGAAGATTACCGCCATGAGAAGGAACTGGCAAAGGAAACCGGCGTTCCGTCCATTCGCATGATCAAGTACGAACATTGCATTAAATTATTGGAAAGTGCAGAGATGCAAGGTGCCTATGACTTGTATGTCACGCACAAAGACAATTACCAGGCGCTGAAGAAACAAGAATTGATGTGGCGTATATTCCAAGGGAAAATGGCCACTAATCTTCTGGCAATTGAAACGGCGGAAGTCATTGCCGCCAGTGACGAGCGAATCGTTTTAACATATTCTTCTGAAAAAGACACACCCAAGGAATATCAATGGAAGATGAAATTGTCCATACCGGGAGATGTGGAGCCTCTGGGCATTGTTGTCGAGCGTCCGAATGGCGTATTGCTTGACGGAACGCTGCTCATCTTCGGAAATGAACTGCCAGTGAAAAAGGGCGTGGCATCAATGCCATTCGACATCTATCAAAAAACATACACAAAGAAGGAAATCGCATTTAAGTTCGAAAATGGCAAGACTATCCCAGGCCATCCCGAAATGTGACACAGTTAGAAAAGAGAATTGAATCATGAAAAAGGTAACAAGTGACAAGATATTGCTGGACGTCGGAATTCAAAATCCCGCAGATGTAACACAGGCGTTCGAACTTCTGATATTGCTGGGTTTGAAAATGCTTGGAGCGGATGAAGGTTCTCTGCTGGTATATCGAAAAGAGCAAAAGGATTTGCAGTTTGTCTGCACCTTCGGAGGCGACACCCCGAAGAATCTCACAGGCGAAACCGTCCCCATTGGCAAGGGAATTACGGGAATGGCGGCAATGTTAAAGGAAATACAGACAAGCACCCGAACCGCAGGAAACCAGTTTTTTAATGTACCCGATGACGGAAGCCCCAACAGCGTGATAGCGGCTCCAATTCTGCTGGACGATGAATTGCTCGGGGTTGTCACCGCCGTATCATTTGATCTCAGCAAGTCATTTTCATCGGATGACTGCCAAAAATTCGCCATTGTCGCCGAACTGGGGGCAATCATCCTCAAATGGTCGCAACAGATTGAAGCTTTCCATTCTAATGTCAAGGCATCCCTGACCAAACAGGAAGCCATGGAAAAAATGGCACTCGAACAGACAATCAAATGGCTGAGGAATCATCCTGACAAGAGTGGCAAGATAGTTCAAATATTAACCATGTTAGGTGAATTATGACAATGCAACTTTTGACAGACATACTTCAGGAATCCATACCTGATTTGAGAAATGGTCGTCTGCATCCCGTCAAAGTCGCCATAATTGACTGCGGCATCGATGCGACACATGAAGTACTGCGCCATAAGGTCATCGAAGCAAGGGAATACGTGGAGTTAGGCGATGGAGACACATCCTTTGTTTTAGAAAATCAACTCTCTTGCAATGCCAACAACGATTCATCCATCCAAGCCCCCGATACCCCCAGCCATGGAACCGCCGTGGCCAGCATCATTTCACGGATCGCCCCAAATGCACGGTTGCTGGACTACAGAACTCTGGGACGACAGGGTGCATCCTCCTCCAACAAGACTGTGCTTGCAGGGCTGGAAGCAGCCATAGACGGCGATGCCAAAATCATCAACATAAGCCTGGTATGTGACAGCAATTCCCGCCAGGAACTTGAAAGACTGTGCGAACTGGCATACCAGAAGCACAAAATCATCATCGCCTCGAAACGCAATGGGGCACTACAAAAGGGAAAAAACTTGGGTTTTCCCGCAGAACTGGCCACCTGCATCAGCGTGGACAATTTTAACTACAACAACAATCCGTTCCGTATCGAGCATATCGACGAACAGCCCATCGAATTCGCCGCCCACGGCGAAAACGTGCTTGTCGCACAAAGCGGCGGCGGATACTCCAGAATAAGCGGGACCAGTTTCGCGACGCCAACCGTCACGGGTTTCGTCGCACTCCTTCTGGGACGTTATCCGGACCTCGAACTCTTCGAAATCAAGTCCATCCTCAAATACCATTCCATGAACGGCACTTTCCGTCGTCCGGAGATTGTCAATCCCCTGGAAGTGTCGGAACACAGGGTCCCAAAAGGATCCAACACATCCTTCAAAGTTATGTGCCCGAAATGTAGGCATCTCACTCAGGGAAATGATGTTTTCTACTATATAAAATGCCCTACATGCAATCATATTTTCGCACTTTTCTCAGACATGGACAGGAAACTCTTCCAAGTCGTGATAAGGGTACTATCTTCCAATGTGCCGCAAGACTGCCTTTACCACAATGTACAGCACACGCGGGAAGTCGTATCCAACACGTATGCCTTTATGCAACGACATTCCGAACTTTCTGCAAAACAGAGGAAATGCCTGATGGCGGCCGCCTTGCTGCATGACTACGGCTACATTGAATCATATACGGAAAACGAGCCAATTGCAGCGCAATACGCCGCCGACCTCCTGCCTCAATACGGCTTTGACACGCAGGAGATAGAACTAGTGAAATCGCTAATACTGGCGACGACAATGCCAGTTGCCCCCAAGAATCTACTGGAGAAAATCCTCTGCGACGCGGATGTCAGCCATATCGGCGCGGAGCAACATTGGGAGAAGGCAAACCTTCTCCGCAAGGAACAAGAGAAGCACGGACTCCTATTGACGAACAAAGAATGGCTGAAATCAGAGATAGGCTTTCTTTCCCGTCATCGTTTCTACCAAAAATGGCTTGAAACAGAAAGACGGGATAGAAAAAAGCAAATGGTCGAGAAATTGTCCAATATGCTAAAAAAAGAAGAATCCTGTAATTGAAAATGATATGCCCAAACATAAAACAGTGATACGCATTGGAAATTCCAATGCTCACAATCTGCGATGTTCGTAGCTACTAGTACTTAATTGGTTTAATTCGAATACAGCTTTTGCAGGTGTTTGGGATTCACACAGTTTTTTTCCATTCGAACAGCATGGCCCGTTCATAGTAGGCGGCGATGAACTTGCTGATGGCCCCGCGGAGCCGCGCGACGGATTCAAAGCCGCCCCCCCCGTGACATGATGCTGAAGAAAACCTCTATCTGGTTCATCCATTACGCGTTGATCAGAGCATAGTAGTAATGGACGTGCGAATGGTTCTTCAGCCACCTGTCGTCGTGCGTACTGAGATTGTCAAGCGCGACATGGAGCTCTGCTGTTTAAATCAATTAAGGACTAGGCATCAAGTTTCAGATTATTTTGAATCGCCCCCAAAAAACTTA
>JAGCSE010000137.1 GCA_017964325.1 Victivallales bacterium
AGGATTGTCTTTTTCGTTCTTTGACCGAACATTTCGGCGATTTGCTCCGCTGTCTTCACATTGTAGAAGTTCTTCGGAAGATCACGGTAGAATGTTCCGCCAAAGGTATTTCCGGCGGACGAGCCTGGAGAGCTGACGGATATCTCCACCACCACGTTGCCGTTGCGTCTGAATGTCATGGTCAGTAACGTTGTTTCCTGTGCGGGTTCAAAAAAATCCTTGGCGAAGAGAAAATCCGCCGGTCTGAAATGCAGATGGTTTTCTTCCGCGAATTTCTCCGCGAAGGAATCGAAGGAGCCGCGTATCAGGACGTTGTTCCGCTTGAGGATTTGCTCCAACGTCGGCGTCATATCGATATTGGTTATCGAGTTCGGCAGAACCAGTTCCGCAAGTGTGTTTATTTGTTCAAGAAAGGCGGTGTCGATTTCCGTGAAACCATAGCCATATCCGCATGCGAAGGTGTCTTCGATTAGAAGGGAGACATCCCTGGGCTCGCGTGCGTATTCCTTTTTGAATTTTCTGTAGATTGTGCTAAGATTCGTATGGAAAACGCCTTCCTTCACGGTCCCTTTGCCATAGGCGGATAGCATCAGATCGTATTCGGAATCAAACTCGTAATCTAAAAGGCTCATTCTTTCTCACCTTGTCTCTTTCGCGTGCTCTGCAATCCATTCGCGGCAGTATTCGACGGCGGGGAGGTCTTTGTTCACCAACGGTGTGCAGTGGAAGATCAACCCGTTGATTTCACGGTTTTTCCACCATTCCAAAGCGATTGCCAGCTGCTCCTTCATAAAGCCGAGATCCAATGGTTTCCGGTCGCCGAAATCCCACATGTAGATGCCGAGAAGCGTCGGTTTGTTCGGAACCAGTTCGCGGTATTTATGGAAATTTTCCGGCAGCTTGCTGATGTCGGCGCCGTTCCATGTCCAGAAGAGAATCGTGTCCGCGTAGTTCAGGGCGGGCACGATGGTCGGCTTCAACTGCCTCGCATACAGGACGATGCGCAGCTCGACGGGATGCGTCAATGTCGCCATCCGCTTCTTGAGGGCGTCCAGTTCCTGCAGCGTGAGCGTCGCAGGCGAGACGAGCGTCTCGCCGCCCTTCGGATCTGCCTGCAATACGTCTGGCTTGTTGTCGAAGAAATCGTCCAGTTCGAACGCCGTCAGATTCGGATAGTCGGCGACAAGGCTTTCCGCGAACGGATAGAGCTTCGCATACGTTTCCGGATTGTGGCCGATGACCCATCCAAAGCGTTTCATGTTGCGGTACTGCCACAAATGCGCCTTGCCGCAGGTCTCCCATCGCACAGAGCAGACGTTCGGGATGCCCATGTAGCCGCAGGCGTGGGCCATGCCGATCGGCTCACTCACGGGAATGTTGTAGCAGTTGTCCGGGCCATCATAAACGCCCGTCTCGTGGCCCCACATCCACAGGCCGTCCTGCAATTCATTTTTGTACGGCAAATAAGAATTATTCTTCATTGGTTGATTCCATGTAGAATGATAATCATGAAAACTGATATTAATATGCGATACTTATAGATGAAAATCTTGCAAGAATGTACTGCAATAATAATGTTTTGCAAATGTTTCCCAAATTCTTTATTTCCGCTTCCTGCAATCTTGACATCCATTGACAATTGATAATCAAGATGTATTATTTATAATTTTGATTATGCAACGATTGAATAAACAACCTTCGTAGAATTCTATGTGCCGTCACCGAAATAAATATGTTTATGCAGTCCTTTCCTTTTTCTTTATAATCGGCATTGTCTCCGTTGCACTCATGCCAGACAAGCAGGAAAAGAATGGAAATCCATGGCTGTCAACGCGAGAAGCAGACATACCAGAAGCGAATGAAATCCACGAAATTATCCAAAATTTCCAACCTGTTGTCATCGGCGATCCCATCACAGCTGCGGAATACCGCTATTTTTCTAAATGGTGTTGCTTGATTTGGCCAATCTTCACCGCCATTGTCTGCTCATTGGCTACGGCCATCCTCACAAAACACAAATGGCAAGAAATCCCTTTCAAACAAAAAAGATCCATCGTCATTCTATACATAGTTTGCCCATCCATTGTCGCTTGCATCTCAGGATACGCCTCATCCTATTATTTTGGAGGACCTTACAACTACAAAAACTATACCGTTCCCACGGAGCCTTCAGACATTGTCGTATGGTTTTCAGGCGCAGATGACGGTGCATATTTCAAGGACAACTATGCACGATCCGCCCGAGAATTCGGTCAAGACAGAGCCGCACTTTTCAATTTCCGCGACATTTCAAAGGCACTCAAATTCGCGGAAAAGCTACCGCAAGGCTGCCGTATCATCGTCCGCGGACACAGTATGGGAGCGGCGGCGGCTTTCCGTTTTGCAAAGAAATGCAACCGTGAAATATTGATTCTCGACACACGCGATCCAACAAGCTGGTTCGGAAAGCCTAAGTCCAAGCCGTCCAACGTTATACATTGGCGCAATATCATACCATACGACACTCATCCATGTGCCAGAGAATGCCATCATGAAGACACCTATTATTTTGCCATCTTTAATATGGCGAACATCTTCAGATGGCTCGGTCGCCCATGGGATTCCTGTAACGGAGCTGTTAATATCTATCTTTTTGGTTTCGACCATCATGATGTCGGTGAAAACATCGACTGACACGACAATTGCCTATATGGCCAATCCGACGACTCCGACGGCTAGCATCACCAGTTCGCCCAAAGTTAAATAGAAGGCTTTGGCGACTGGCCGCTTGTCGAATATTTCAGGCGGAAAATAACGAACACATATTTCCGAGAGCACAAAGGCGACGGCTAACGCCACGACGGCAACAAGCGTGAAAACTGCTCCAGCCACCAGCCCAAGCAAGGCTATCGCCACAACGGCAACTATCCAATGGGCGACCGACTTCCAGGCGTAAAACGTCTTTTGTCGAACCAAAACGCCGCCACTGAAATCAAGCATGATGCACATCGCAAGCATGGCATACACAATCAGCCAATGCGACATTTCCATGCCGCATATCGCCATCACCAATACAGGCTTCAACAACGTGACGCCTAATTTGACGACATTCAGCCAAGTCTCGTCAATCTTTTCATCTGCATGTTTTCGCAACAGCATGCGGGCGGCCACCGCGATGCCATCGGGAAACTTTTCCGAATGCAGATAATGTTCCCACAGACATACGGCGGCGGCGGCGAGTACGATTCCCACGAAATGAACCCGAAACAACAAGTACAGCAAGGTGGCCAACAGCCAGCAAACAAGTCCGTCCAAAAGGGCGACACCCGCAATCCAGGCACGCCATCCAACAGGCCTGTCCCATTCCGTGACGTCAGAACGGCCAAAACGTGTGATTTCAGATAGTGCCCAGTATAAATGTCTCATCCGGATTCATTCCGTCGATCGAATAGCTTTTTTCAGAAATCGAGGCATTTCGTATCAATTCCCGTACTGTTGTTCTTGCCAGTCAGAAGACCGACACGCATCAGCGTCGCACGGAGCTTGTCGCGGTTCGTGGCCGTCATTTCACACAACGGCAACCGATATTCTTCGGAAATCATGCCTAGATCGGCCATGGCGGCTTTAATTGGAATCGGATTCGACTCGATGAACAGGTCACGGTACAGGGGATAGTACTTGCGGTGAATCTTCAGCGCCGTTGCGAAATCGCCCGCCAAGGCGGCTTTCGTCATGTTTGTCACTTCAGCGGGAATGATGTTGGAGGCGACACTGATGATGCCAGAAGCCCCGACGGCCATCATTGGCAGCGTCAGGCTGTCGTCGCCGCTCAAAACCGTGATGTCGCAGACATCCTTGATGGCGTTCACGCGTTCGACGCTACCGCCCGCCTCCTTGATGGCGGCTACCAGCTTGTGCTTCGACAGCCGCGCAACGATGTCAATGGGAATCTCGCGCCCTGTGCGACCAGGCACGTTGTACAAGACGATTGGCAATCCAGATTCTTCCGCGACCATGGAAAAATGGCGATAGAGGCCTTCTGGAGTTGGTTTATTATAATATGGCGTGACTTGCAACGTGGCATCCGCGCCGAATTCAGCCGCGTTCTTCGAGAGATGCACCGCTTCAAACGTCGAATTTCCGCCCGTTCCCGCGATGATTTGGCAGCGTTTGGCTGCCTTTTCCGTAACGAATTTTATGACATCGTCGTGCTCGCGGTAGGTTAAAGTTGGGGACTCGCCAGTGGTGCCGACAGGCACTAAGCCTGAGACGCCGCCCGCAATCTGCTGTTCGACGATGGTCTCCAACGCCTTGTAATCCACCTGGCCATTCCTAAACGGAGTGACCAACGCTGTATAACAACCCGACAATTGCATGGATGCTGCTCCTTTTATTGTTATCTGTCCTTGTCGCTCTTACTCCATCTATATCATAATATGTAATTTGGATTTGACAATAAAATTCATGTCAAAGGATGAATTTTAAACAATTTTTTCACACGTTGTCATAGACACAAAAAGGCTCCGGCGAATAGTTGGGGGAGGAGAGAGGGAGGTGGGAAGGAGAATATTCGCCGGAGCCAAAATGTTTTGATATGGAATGTTCTTTTTGTAAGAACGTTATTTAATGTATCACTGAAATAGAATAAATCAAATGACAATCTCTGTTTTTTTGTTTTTTTTGTAAAAAAACGATTATTTTGAGCCGTTTAACCTAAAAAACACTTAATTTATCATGATAGATTTGCATTTTCTCATGAATGTAGTTACATGTCACCAACTCCTAATTGTTATGGACAAAGTTGTTTCAAAATGAAAAATCTCCCCCTATGAGTGAATTGTGGCACCTGTGAAAAAAACTGCCCTATCTGTACTACTATCGTTCAATTTCTTGTTTTTGGAAAAAGATTTTCATACCGCCTACGCAAAATCTGCTGTTTTCCCAACGCTTCATTCCCCAAGGTAATAGCTTATGGAAGCCGCGAGGCTACCTCTGCCAGGATGGCGAGATATTCGCAGCCATCGGAATCCAATCCGATTTTCGCAATTAAAAGCTTAAGGCAAATACAGACTTTTAAGCATCAATACCGACGGCGGCGAGGCATTCTGCGAAAAAATCTGTCTAATTTGTGGTTTTCTTTTTAGGTTTTTATATTCGACACTTCTGCAACCGCATGGTTCCGAATTATTTTGTTTTTTTCTTGTATTTTTCATCTGCCAACTGGCAGAATGTCTTGATGATATTGATTTCCTTTGGATCATAGGGGCGAAGATTTGGCCTCATCAAATCGTGCTGCCACTTTGTAAAATCCCATGAATCAGGAGCTTGCCCAGAATCAACACGTTGCCAGATACCCTCCCACGGCTCATACGTCTGATAAAGCCCCGCCACGAAGCCCCAATTGTACGAGCCAATCTTCTCCAAGTAGAACAGCGGGAAAATCTCCTGTACGTTGTTATGGTAGATGCGGTGCAGCCATTCCGTGTTGACGAGCGGGCGGCCATACAGCTCCTTCAGGAAATCGATGACCTTGATCATGTCCGTATATGGCGAGTAGCAGTGGAAGGAGACGATGTCGGACAGATCGGCCGCCAGTCGTTCGCTCGGATTGCCCCCCTTCAGTATCTGCGACCACATGCACGACGTCAGCGGCTGCATCGGATTGACGTCCCATCCAATTTCAAATAATTTCCGCACGACAGGCAGTGAAATCTCGCCTCGGCCAGCCGCGCCCGGCTCGTTGATCAAATCCCACATAATGACGCGCGGATCCTTCGCATATTTCGTTATCAATTCCGCCGTCATCTCGTAGAACTGCACGGACAGTTCGGGGTCGTCCATGATCGTGTAGCCATGGGCGCCTGGATGCGACATGTGCGGCGACTTTTTCACACCGCCGTGATAGCCCCAGTCAACTGTCTGAGGGCCAAGCTTTTTCGGTTCATACAGCTCTTTCGGGACGGAGCAGTCGTTGCCGATGGTGACCATCACGGAGATTCCGTGCTTCGCGCATGTCTGGATGTAGCGGTCGAAGCGTTCCATGAAGCCGTCGTGCTCCTGCTGCCACACTTCGAACTGAACGATGAGTCGGACTGAGTTGAAGCCGATGGAAGCCGCCAGCTCCAACTCACGGTCCGCCGTTTTCAGCCGTTCCTCGAAGCCAAGCTCCTGCCATTGGTCAACGCGATTGGCACAATCGCTGCCCATGAAATTGCATCCGCGCAGCCATGGCTGCGCATTGTACCATTCCCACGCCTGTTCCTTCGACCATCTTGGCTTGTCCATTTTATTGAATCCTTTTTTTGCTTTTCAAGTACTTACTTAGACAGTTCTGCAATCGCAGCCGCCAATTTCAGGCGGTGGGACTCGTATGGGGCAGGATCTTTCGTGAATTCCGTCATCGTGCGCGTCACGTCTTGAGGAACCGTCAGAAGTGATTCGTATTCAGCGCGTTTCGCCGCAGGAAGCTGACCGCCTTTCGCCGCCAGAAGCCGTTTCAGCATGGCGAAATACTCATAGTCCTCCAAGCCGTCGCGAAGCATTTCCATGCGGATGGACGGCACGGGATCGTCCAGGACGGGGCCGTCCTGTTTTCCATCGGCGGCCGCTTCGGGCGGATAGGAGAAACGGCCATCGCCATTGCCCCACGGTGTGCGGACGCCGGCGGGCGTGTCATAGCCGGAAACCCATCCCATGGGATCCTCGTAAGGATTCTGGAGTGAGTCTGGATATGCACAAGGGCTTGTCCAGTAGTTACTTGCCCAAACAAGAATTCCGCCGACCTGATAATCCCACGTCTGCCACAACCATACGCGCATCTCCGTACCGGGATGGTCGATGAACAGCGTCGCATACGGAGCTTTCGGCCCTGTGCAGACATACCACCAGAACTGTTCACCCTCCGCCGTCCGCTGCGGTACTTGTTCCTTCTTGAGATTCGGCGTCACAGGGCACCACAAGTTCGGGCCGCCGATCAAGGCGTCCTCCACCTGTTCCGTCAGCATACGGCGGATGCCGGGCGCGTATTTCTTCAATTTGCGGAAGCCGTTCATGACGAACTCATAATCCTTCGGGTCAGGTTCGTCGAACCAATAGACGTATGCCTTGTCAAGCCATCCCTTCTCCTTCAGATGCGCCTCGATCTCCCCAAGATACTCTTTCATCAGCTTGTCATACTGCGGCGTCCCTTCCGCATAGCCCATGAACGACGGCTCGTTGCGGGAATGGAACGTACCGCTGCCCAGACCGGTGACGTTCATCTTGATGGAATTGAAATGGTATTCGTTGAACGCCTTCTCCATGGCCTTGTCCCATTGATCCCAATGGAACACCAATTTCAGTTCTTTCTCCTGAACGGGTTCAAAATCGTTGTCCATAAACACCTTGCCTGTCGTCGCATTCGTCAGTTTGAAATTGTCTATCCATACGTCGCCAGTCCGTTCGCCGGCATCCGAATAAAGCGTCGCGAAAACCCTCACATTGAATTTGACGGCGCCTTCCGGATATGTGCTGAACGTCTCGTCGAATGTCTGCCAGGTCCCGTCGCCTTTCACATGGAAATCGTGGTTGCGGCCGCGCATCCACTGCCCGAATTCGTCGAAATGCGAGAAACAGACCGTAAAGACGTTGCCAGGGTTCGTCTTGTATTCGAGATGGAGCTTCATTTCGCCTTTTTCGATGTCGAACGTCTTGTTGTACACATACGACACGTTGGCATTTTTCTTGTTATCCTTCAGATACATCGAATGGCCGCCTTCCTTCTGAGAAACAGGTTCCATCGCCGCGCCCTGCCAGCTGTTTTCCATGCCTTCCAGTGCGCATGACCAGTTGTCAAGCTGCGTTGGATTGTACGGACTGATGTGATGCTGCGAATACATCTTCAAATATTTCTCCCAAATCAAGCGGCGCTGCGCGGCATCCTTCGGCTTGTGGTAGCGCCACAGCGTGCCCGAATCAAGGCCGAACGCCGTCTCGCATGTCATCGTGTCGGGCAGCACAAAGCCGAAAACCTCCACCTGCATCGGAACGGAAACCGACCAGCCGCCGTCCGCCTTCACCGTTATCGTTCCATTGTATTTTCCGGCCTTCGCGTCCTTCGGCACATTGATGCGGACCCATATCGGCTGGTTCATACCGCCTTTTACGGCGAGACCAGGCTTCAACGGCGGCAGCGCGTCCGGCCACAGCCCCAGAATGCCCGTGCTGTCCGTCTTGATTTGAACATTATGGTAATGAACACGCAGCAAGTCGATGTTCTTCGCATCGATCTCCGCGCCGCCCGGCCCCCTTAAATCGGAAACCGCCACGGCGACATTCGTCATGTCCGCTTCGGGCCGAATCACCAGCTGCGCCGCCTCCGATTCACCCCGCGCCGCGCTGACGGTCAATGCCGAACCTGCCTTGTCTGGAAGTCCGCGACCAACGGGAATCTTCCAGCCTGACGACGTCCACCAAATCGCCGCACGGGAATCAGGCGTGCCAAGCAGTTCGCCGTAATCGGTATTGTAGAAATCTGAAACAAACAAGTCGTTTGCGATCTTGTAGGATGAATCCCCTCCGAGCTCCACCGTCAACCGCCAATTGCCCGTCCCCTTCATTTCGTATGGAATTTCCAACGTGCGTTTTTCGCCGTCGCGGAGCATCTGGTCCCCCGCTTCGAAGCGCCGACCGTCACCGTCCGGCCGGCCGACCGTCACTACAGGCTTCAACGTCACCATACGCGGGCTGGTGTTCTCGACGGCGACTTTCACGACATTCTGCCCGCCAGGCAGTCCGTCGCCAATCCCCAACACGCGGACATTCAAGCCTTTGTCTTCTGAAAGGATTTCAATGTACCGTGTCCCGCCGACGATTTCCGTCGGCGTTCCTGTTACGGATGCAAAATAGCGATAGGCATTCACCTGGAAGGAGCCCGGATCCGAATCTTTCGAACCAACCTTCTGCTTGGACTCCGCCTTCAGGCGGATGTAGATTTCATCCGCAGGATACAGCGACGACGGCAGTTCCACCTTCAGGCTTCCCATCTCCTCCTTGCTTCCGACAACAACCCACTCCTTGCCGTCACGGCTCGCCTCGACGGTCAATTTGCCGCCGACATAGTAATTGACAGTAATATCAACTTTTCCTGACAATTGCTTCCGCCCCGCGACATGATGACGGTACGTCACCTGCGAGCCTTTTCCGAATACCCAACGATTGGTATTGAACGTGGCGGTCGTCGATACAAGCGAACGGCTGTGGTTGCGACCGTCGCCGCCGAACGCAGAATCGAAACGATATTCGTTCACCAGAATTTTTTCATCGACGCCGAGCTGCATCCCCTGCTCTTCATAGTAAATTGGAATGACGGGCTTCACTTCAACGTCGTCGAACTCAAACCGCCCCGTCCCGTGCCAATGGCCCAGGCGGATTCTGCTCGGCTCGCCCTGCGCGTTTTCCGGCACGACGAACACGTGGCCATACGTCGTCCAATAATCCTTCGGCGTACCCATATCGACATTGCAGAAGACAGGTCCCGTAATCGCCGTGCCGCTTGCGCTGCCGACCGTCCGCGCCTTGAAGCGGACCAGATACGTCCTGCCCGCCACAAGATCAAGCGGCTGCGACAGCCAGTAGTTCGAGTCTTCCCCGCTCCCGATGACATACGCGGCGCGGCGCCCCGTGCAGCCGCCGTTCTCCGTCACTCCGCCCGGACGGGCGGACAGCGACCACCCGTCCGCCAAATCTTTGTTGCCCTGCTCGAAGGAAGAATTCGGCACAACCTGTCCGTACGCGGCAAGTCCCAACACCATGAAAATCGATAGAACACGTTTCATTTTTGGCAACTCCTATTTTGTCTGCGCTGTGATTGTTTTTCATGCACGTTCATATATGATAATACATTTCAGCATATTTTCAACAAAAAAATCCATAATCCCTGAGAAATCAATTTTTCTGCATTTTTTTGTCAAATTTTTTCATTTTTTGCCTTGCAAAAAAATAAAAAGTCAATACCTTATTGAAGAAACCAACTACCGAGGGCTTTCTATGCCTTCAACCCCAGTCTCATTGTATTCATTTCCACCGAAAAATCCGTGAAACGCCTTGTCTGTTACATATTGGTTCTGACGGCCATTTCCCTTTGCCAAGCGCAGGAAAAGCCCTTGAGCAACCGCGTGACGCCGACCGTCCAAGCCGTCGCGAACGCCCTCCCATGGGTCGTCAACATCGGAACGGAGGCGTTGGTAAAAGTCAATGACGGATACGACGATTTCTTTACGGACTTCTATTTTTTCAAGCTTCGCAGGATGAAGCAGAAAGTCGTCAAGGAATACAACCCGCTGGGCAGTGGAATCATCATCGACTCCCGCGGCTTCGTCCTGACCAACCTGCACGTCGTCAAACGCGCCCATAACATCGAAATCCGCCTGTGGAACGGCATGTCCTACAAAGGCGAACTCATCGGATTCGATGCGCCCAACGACCTCTGCCTCATCCGCATGGTCGGCGGCGAAATGCCAAAGGACCTCAAGACGGCGCCGTTTGCCAAACCGGACGACGTACTGCTCGGCGAAAGCGTCATCACCATTGGCAATCCGTTCGGGCTGGAGCACTCCGTCTCCCAGGGCGTCCTCTCCGCCATCAACCGCAGCTATGAAGACGACTCGTATCCGTTCAATGACATCCTCCAGACGGACGCCGCCATCAACCCAGGCAACTCCGGCGGACCGCTCATCAATCTCGACGGCGAACTCATCGGCATCAACCAAGCCATCCGCAAGAACGCCTCCGGCATCGGCTTCGCGATTCCCATCAAACGCATCGAGCAGTTCCTCTCACACTGGCTCCTCCCATGCAGATTCTCAAACGCTTACCTCGGAATCTCACCTACAACACAACTCGAAACAGGAAAACACGGCATCATCCTCACAGACATCATTCCCGACAGCCCCGCGGCCCGCGCAGGCCTCAAGGCCGGAGACGAAATCACGAGCGTCAACGGCCATGCCACGCCGAGGCTCATCGATTTCGGCCGCGCCGTCTGTCTCACCCAAAACAACGAAAAGGTCATCATCACACTCGCAGACAACAGAAAACTCAAACTCACGGCGGAGCGAATGCCCCCACAACTTCTCATTCAAACAAGACTTGGAATCCAAGTCCAGGAACTCACTCCCGCACTATGCGATGCACTGGATTTGAGGCAGGACCTCAAAGGCCTGGTCATCAATGAAATGACACAGGAAATCCCGTTTGCATCCCACAATGAAAGCTGGCGCGATGTCGTCAAAAGAGGCGACATCATAATGAAAGTGAACAACAAAGAATTGAAATCACAGCAAGATTTGGTCACTTGGCTGAACAACAGCCGCAGTGGCCAGTCGCTTGACTTACTCATCCTTTGTTTCGAGCATCAGCGGCAAAGCCTAATTGCGCTCGAAGTCAGCACGTGCCTTTATTAATAATAATGAATATGCGCATTCCATGCGCCATTGTCCATTTATCCTCCCCGCGAGGGGAAACGGGAGTCAAGAGTAAAAACACAAAAAAAAGGAGAAGCCATGTCTGCAAAAGATGTCTGTCTGGTCATTGTCATTATGTTCATCGCCATTGTGGGATTCATCATTTTGGCTCCTGAATTCAAGAAAAACGCCGAACTCAATGCGGCTGTCGATCAAAAGAAGGAGGAGCTCAGCAAGCTGAACGCGGATATCAACCACAAACGCAATCTCATCGCCAAACTCGACGCAGCCCACGCACCGACTATCATCCGCGTCCTCCGCGAATACAATGACATCTGCAAGAAGGGCGACTACATCATCCATTTCAAAACCGATGAATCCACAACCAAGGCGCACTGACGCGACTGCGCCACGTCCCTTCTGTTCATTTCTAACTTAAAGCAAGTCGCGCAGTCCGCGCAACTTGCTTTTCTTTTTCTACAACGGACAACAAATTGGAGAACCATACATGAAACGCATCCTCCTTGTACTCCTTCTCATGACTTTCGCCTGTGTCCACGCGCAGCAACCTCCTGCGGACGAACCGACCAGAATTCTCGCCTACAATGTTGAAATCGGCTTCAACAATGCTTCCAAACTTTTGGAAACGGCCGAATGGATTCGCTCATACGATCCAGAAGTCATTTTATTTCAAGAGATTGCACGACAGGACAGCAAAGGCTTCGCCGAAATGGCACGGCTCTGGGGGCATTCCTACGCGGCTGTCGCCAAACCGTTTACGGACTATTCCATCGCCTTGACCTCCAAGCATCCTTTCGAGATGATTGAAACGCGCACCGTCGATTTGCACCACGGATATGTCATCGCCAAAATCCACGGCGTCTATTTCATGTCCATCCACACATCCCCCTTCGACTTCAAACGCCGCATCCATGAGACAGCCATCTATGCACGCCGCATCAAACCGCTTCTCGACGCGGGCGAGAAGCTCATCATGATGGGCGATTTCAACAACTACTCCCCTCTGGACAAGGAACGGTTCGATGATCGTCTAGAAAAAATGGATCCAGTCAAACGCGAGGCCTATGTCAAAGGCCGTGGAAAGAACATGAACAACGGCAAATACGACTATGTATCGACCCAGCAGCTACTTGACGTAGGCCTCATAGATGTCGGATATACATGGATGAAAGAGCACAACATCAGATACTCGAGCCGTATCGATCTTGCCCTGCTGTCGCCGAACTTGAAGGATGATGTCGTCGAATCATACGTCGAATTCCCCAAATGGAAATACTTCCGCGAGTTTTCGGACCACTGGCCCAATATCCTGAAGCTAAAAAACTTGAACTTTCCGAAAGCTCCCGCCCCGCTTCCGTTGCCGCCCGAACCCGAACTGGAAGTCGTTCCGGAAGCCGTCAATCTCGTCGTCAACGGATCTTTCGACAACGGTCTCGAAGGCTGGAAAAAGGAAATCCGGACGGCGGACCTCGGCTCCGTGGAAGTCGTTGACGGCGCCGCCAAAATCACCCGCCTGCCAAAATCAACCTTCGGCCGAATCTATCAAGACATGGCTGTCGAGCCCGGAAAATACTACACGCTCACCTTCCGCCGTTTCATGGACAAAGGCGCCTTGACAAAGGCGCTCGTCACTTTCCGCGGGCCAGACGACAAATGGCGTGAATCAACGCGCTTCACATACGAATTTCCTTGGCGTCCAGGTGTTTGGCAACAAGGAAAATACACCTTCAAGACATCAGATGACGTCAATTACCTGCGGTTGGACTTCCGCCTCGACCGCAATGACTTCCGCCTTGAATCCGAAATTTCCTATATGCTGGACGATGTTGTCCTCCGTCTCGCGACCGAAAAGGAAATCGCCGATGTGACGATGCCGCCGCCTGAACAACGCCCCGCCTTCCAGCCGACGGTCGATTGGCGCGACGCAGACGACCTCGTCATCCGCGACATGGAGATCGCCCCCAACACCAACATGACGCTTTCCCTGACCGTACCGCCACTTGACAATCCTGCGTCCGTCAAGGTGTTCTTTATGGATAAAAATGGGAATCGGATTCCCAACAGCTTGATTACATTTAACTTGCAACCGAACAAAGAGGCGCAGTCCATCAACGAGCCTATCCTAACATCACTAGCCGCGACACGGCTTCGCGCACAACTTGTAAAATAATGCCAACGATTTGATTTGCCTTGATGGCGACATTTTGAGCCATCCTCCTGCCAAGGGGATGGCCCTATGTTTTTATGGAATGATGGAAGCAGTATCTTTGAAATTCAAGAAACGGACACCATCGATTTCTGGCGTCATATCCCCTGAATAAATCACGTAACCCGATGTGAATTTCGGCGATAATTTGCGCAATTTAAGTATATTATCACAAAATTTTTTATTCCAGGTACTTCCACCTTTTATTTCCACGGGAATCAATCTGTCATGGTGTTGACGGACGATTAAGTCAGCTTCCAAGCCCTGTGAATCACGCAGAAAATAAAGCTCCGGCATTTCGCCGATATTCATACGATGTTTCAACGCCTCCACAATCACCATGTTCTCAAACAATCCACCAAACAAAGGATCACGCCAAACCTGCTCAGGCGAAGAAATTCCCAGAAGCCACGTAACTAAGCCGACTTCCGTGAAATAAAGCTTCTGGCTTTTGACCAGCCGCTTACCAAAATTTTCATAGTAGCAGGGCAGACGGAAAACGATGAAACTAGCTTCCAACACAGACAGCCATTGGGCAATCGTGGATCCTGAAACACCAACATCATTTCCCAAAGAGGAATAATTAATTAATTGCCCGACACGTCCAGCCAACAGCTTGACAAATGTCTCAAAAGAGTGCAACTCCTTGATGTTCAACAATAGACGCAAGTCTTTCTCCACGTATGTCGAAAAATAGTCTCGATAGAGGTTTTTTGCGTCCAGAGCCGTATTATAGAGACGTGGCATGAAGCCTTGGTAAATTGCCTGGTCGCGTTCCAAATTCACTCCAGCCATCGTCAATTCCTCAAAGGATAAGGGAAGCAGTTGTAAGATCCCCGTCCTCCCTGCTAACGATTGTGCAACACTTTGCCCCAAAAGCGGTTGATGGCTTCCTGTCAAGATATACTGCCCTGAACGCTGATTGTCATCCACAAGTGTTTGAATATAACTCAAAAGCTCTGGAACTCGTTGGATTTCATTTATAATCACAGGTGATGGAAAATTCTTCAGAAAGCCAACGGGATCTTGACGAGCAAATTCACGAACATCAATATTTTCAAGGCTGACATATTGATGTGACGGAAAAACCATCCGCGCCAATGTTGTCTTTCCAGACTGTCGCGGACCGGTAATCGTCACCACTGGATACATCTGGGCCAGTGACCGAAGTTGTTTTTCTATTTTTCGTTGAATCATGATGGTTTTCTATCCTATTGCGATAAAGTATTATACATCATAATCCAACAAATACAAAATTCAACTTTTAATTTGTTGGAATTTAGCATAATATATTATTCTTCAATAACTTACAGTTTTCTTCAATATGCGTTATGGCCCCAATGGCACAAGAGCACTGTGCTACCATCTTATTTTGGCGCATCAGCAGGATACAGCACCACGGCGGTATTTTTTTCGTCACCGGAATAATATGCGCAGTAATGGACGCCGTTTTCCGCGACGACATTCACGTTTCCCGCATGGTGATCGTTGGTGCTTCCAATCGCAACCAGTTCGAAATCAGGCCAATCCGTCGGATGATCCCAAATCGATTTCAATGACGCCACGCGGCGTTTCAGGAAGCCTTGTCCACGATGGAAATAGTAGTTGGACAGAAGCCCTGTGGAAGTATCATAAATCAAACTAGGCGTGGAAATCTTCACGTCGCCGATGTTCGTGCGCATTTTCGTCCATGTCTTTCCGAAATCATTGGACTGCAATTGGAACTGACGACGCTGCGGACAGTCGTCACAGACTTCGCAACGGGCAATGGCGATGATCCGCCCGTCGCCAAGATAAATGCCGCACTGCTCCGTCGGCCAGTCCGCCTTCGGCAGATTCGCCTCGACGACGGTCTGTTCCCACGTCCTGCCGTTGTCCGTGCTGGCGAGGGTCCCCCAGGCGTTTTCCGGCAGGTCGCGATAACGCCCAGCGAACCAGAAACACATCAGTCCAACTGTCGGCACATGAATGACATCCGTAATCTGCATCGGCATTGGATCCGGCCGCAAAGAAGCGATTTTCTCAAACGTCACGCCGTCGGCGGAGCGATACAGGTCATGATGCCAGTCCGCTCCGACGCAGCGCACCCACAGCAGCATCGCGCCGTCTTCATCAAGCCCTTTTCCGATGGCGCTTTCGCCATAATCGCCTGTATTGACGACAGTTGACTCCACGCCCCATGTGTGCCCTCCATCCATGGATACGCGGGCATATACGCCGCGGCTGCGTTCATCGATGGAATGCCTTTCGCCGCGACTGTATGCACAGACAAGCCTGTCGCCTAGATTCTGCACAAACGGCCATGAATTATAGCCTTTTGCATCCTGCACAACCAATGGCGACGGAATTTCAGCCATGGAGAAAGAATTCTTTTTCATATCACGCCCTCTATACACCAACAAAAAGCCCCTTCCCTGGTTTTGGAAAGGGGCTGGACACCAAATACTTACAGTTCAAAAATCTCGCACTCGCCAGGGCCGACCAACAGCGTATCGACATATTTGTCCGCCGCGACCTTCGTGCCATCCTTGCGGATGCGGAGCACGCCAGGCTCGAACGTGATGGTCAAATCCATCTGGTCATGCAGGCTGCGATTGACGATGACGAGATACTGCTTTCCTTCCTTTTCAAGAAGGGAGACAACGGCGCCCTTGTCATGCGTATCCAATTTCGTCACTTTCGGAGGAAGAGTCTCCAAACGCTTCGTCAGCTCGGGGATATCTTTGCCCAAATGATTCACGGACAACACCTTGGAACGGACGAACACAAACGCCCTCGCCTGCAGTTCCTGATTCACTTCGCGAACACGGTCATAGACGGAATTGCGCTTCTTCTCAAGCGTGATGGGAGCTTCGTGGAAATCCCACGTCTCCGTGCCAGGGTTCCAGTAGGTGAAATACTGAAGGCCTTGTGCGCCGTATGCCAAATTGCTGTACATCTGCAACTTAAGGCTGGCAACCGTCGCAACAGGATACGGACCATGGGCCGTTGCCAACGCAAACGCCCAGAACGGGCGGTTCACACGCTTCGCCTCTTCGGCGACAATCTCAAGATTCGGATACCAATCGCCGCGCAATGTGTCGTTCACGACGGGATAATGGTCGTAGGAAACGAGCTGGATCGGCACATCCTCCACAAAACGATGGACATAGTTCCGATATTCGTCCAGCGACTTGAAGCCATACGTCGGCAGCAGATTTAGATAACATGTATGGTTGGGGTCTGTGTCCATGATGCGTTTTGCCCAGTCCCACAAACCTTTGAACGACGGGATGCCGGGCTCATCGACAAGAAAATAGCCGCCAAGGCCCGGATGGTTCATGACTGCTTTGACCGTTTCTTCTGGATTCTCACGCAACTTATTGCACGTGAACATGCTGTAGATGCCGGCCTGTTGTGCGAGATCCAATGCCTTGAGGGCGTCTTCATAGCTGCTGATGTGCGAGAAATTGATGTTGAAGCCAGCCTCTTTCATTTCAAGGAAGCGCTCCAGGCTCAAATCCGCAGGCGGGATGCTGTACCATGACAGAATCGGCAGGATGTCCTGCCCATGGAACAAGTCAAACGGGTCTTTTTTTCCGACGATGTTTTCATCTTCGGCTTTTGCATTGCCCAGCAGTGCGCAGACTGCCAACACGCCCAAAAACATACGACTTTTCATCATTTCTCCTTATGATTTGCAAACGGATTGCCATACCCTTCGGCATGGAACGAAAAACCACATTCCATTAACTTATATACAAAAAAGCTTTTGGCAAACACCACGGCACATATTAAATTAATAGGAATCCTCAAACCATCTCAAAAAGGAAACATAACCATGAAAAAAACTCTTTCCTGCCTGTTTTTCGCCGTTTTTGGAATCATGATTCTGACCAGCTGCCGCACCACGCCGCCCGCGCCGCCCCGCGTTTCCATTCTTGGCGACAGCTATTCGACATTCAGAGGCTGGATTCCCGAAGGCAACGCCATCTATTACCCGCAAACGAAAGGCAATAACGATGTAAAGAACGCCGAAGAATGCTGGTGGCATCTCGTCACGGCGGCTATCGGCGGCGAACTGGAGAAAAACGAATCGTGGAGTGGCTCCACCATTTGCTATACAGGCTACAACGCCAAGGATTTCAGCAGTTTCAGCTTTGTGACGCGCGCCAGCCGCCTCGGCAATCCGTCGCTTATTCTCGTCTGCGGCGGCACAAACGACAGTTGGGCTAATGCCCCTATCGGTGAATACAAATGGAACGACTGGACAAAAGAAGAGCTCTACTCCTTCCGTCCCGCCATGGCGAAGCTGCTCGCAGACCTCAAGACGCTCTATCCCGAAGCAAAAGTCTATTTCATTCTCAATTCAGAACTTAAGCCTGTCATTAACGACTCCGTCCACGAAATCTGTACGCATTACAATGTACCCTGCATCGACTTGAAGGACATTGAAAAGCAAAGTGGCCACCCGTCCGTCAAAGGCATGAAGGCTTTTGCCGAGCAAGTGGTGGAAGCCATTACGAAATAAATTGTTTTGGCATCTCAAAGAGCTTAAGGCTTAAATCTTAAAGCAAAAAAAAGGCTTGCAGTTTATTTGCCGCAAGCCTTTTGTTTTCTGAAAGCTCTGGAAGAATTCCAAAATCAGAGAAATGTTATCTGTAACTCCCCAAAATTGGTGAATAACTAATCTATGCCAAACCGCTTCATGCTTCAAGTCTTCTGGTAAAACTACCCTATCACCGCCTTGATCCAAGCATCTGCAAACAGTTGATGTCCTGCAAGAAGCGGATGGACACCGTCCTTTGTCCAATGCTCCTGCGGAGCACGTGCCAAGGCGTCGTCGAGAATCGTCTGGCTTGGGATGAAGATGGCGTTGAATTCGTCCGCCAGCTTGCGCACGATGGCGCGGCGCTGGTCGATTTCCTCCTTCCAGCCGTCGCCGACGGCACCGAACGGATGCACGTATGGCTCCATGAGAACGAGTTTCACATTCGGCAGTTCGTCTTTCGTCCACTGCAGGAGTTCATGGTAAATGCGTTCATAGCGAGGTACTTCCACACCGTTCTGGCGGGCGAATTCATGCCATGTGTCGTTGACGCCGATCATGATCGACAGAATGTCCGGACGGATGTGCAACGCGTCAATCTTCCAACGCGCATACAAATCGACAACGCGGTTGCCGCTGATCGCCTTGTTGATGATCGTGTATTCGCCTGGATAGTCGCAAAGAAGCCGTGCGGCCACGAGCATGGGATAGCCTGCTCCAAGCCCTGCCCCTGCTGGGAGGTTTTCATCTGTCTTGTTGCGGCCCGCATCCGTGATGGAGTCACCTTGGAAAAGAATCGTTTTCAT
>JAGCSE010000138.1 GCA_017964325.1 Victivallales bacterium
AGCATGAGCTGGAATATCTTGTGAAGCAGTCGGACATGCACACGCTGGCGATTGTTGACGGCCTGCGCGACGTCAGCTACATCGACACCGTTTATGAACTAGTCCCGGAATTACTTACAACGACACGCGGGATGCTTGTGAGCAAACGCTTCCCGCGGCTGAAAAACGTCGTCTATCTTGGACAGGAGAAACACACGGGCATGTACACATCGTCCGAACTGATCCAGCTGGGCTATTGCTGCAGCCAAGATCTGGACGAACGGCTGGCGGCGGCCAAGAAGGACACCTCCAATACGGATATGGTGAACATGCAGTATACGTCGGGCACGACAGGCTTCCCGAAAGGCGTCATGCTGACGCATAAAGGCATCCTGAACAACGGTTTCTACATCGGCGAACGGCAGTTCTTCGAATTCGACGCGGAGAAGAACGAACGCGTATGCCTGCCCGTCCCGCTGTTCCACTGCTTCGGCTGCGTGCTCGGCGTCATGGCGATTTTGACACACGGCGCGACGGCGGTCATGATCGAGCAGTTCGACCCGCTGGTCGTGATGTACTCCATCGCAGCCGCGCATGCGACAGCCGTCTATGGCGTTCCGACGATGTACATCGCCATTTTGAACCATCCGCAATTCAAGAAATACCAGCCTCTTATGAAAGCATCGCTCCACAAGGGAATCATGTCCGGCTCCCTCTGCCCGCCCGAGCTGATCAAGCAGGTGATGGAGGAGATGAACATGAAGAACATCACGAATCCATACGGTTTGACGGAATCGTCACCGGTGATTACGATGACCGATCCCGCGGACACGTTCAAGCAGCGGACGGACACCGTCGGCAACTGCCAGCCGCACATCGACGTGCGTCTTTTCGATGCAAAGACTGGCGAGGAGATCACGAAGCCGGGCGTGCCCGGCGAAGTCGTCTGCTATGGATATAACGTCATGAAAGGCTACTACAACATGCCGGAAGAGACGGCCCGCACGATCACTCACGGCGGATGGCTGCACAGCGGCGACGTCGGCATCTTCGATGAAGAGGGCTACCTGTACATCACCGGTCGTCTGAAAGACATGATCATCCGCGGCGGCGAAAACATCTATCCGCGTGAAATCGAAGAGTTTCTGCTGACAAACAAAGACAAGGTGCTGGATGCGGCGGTCGTCGGAATTCCAGACGAGAAATACGGCGAAGTGGTCGGCGCGTTTGTGATTCCGCGCGAAGGCGTTGTGTTGACGGAGAACGAACTGCGCGAATACTGCAAGGACAAGATTGCGTTCTATAAGACGCCAAAGCATTTCTTCATCGTGAACGAGTTCCCTCTGACGGCCTCCGGCAAGATCCAAAAGTTCAAGCTGCGCGAACAGGCGAAGAAGCTTGTGGGGATAAAATAGCTAAAAGCTGAAAGCTATACAAAAAGAATGTCTGGAAAGAATTTACATGGAAATCCATGGAATTTCTTTTTAATAGCCTTGAAAATAATGATTTCAAGGCTATTTTTATATTCCATAAAAAACTATTGGATATCCATATAAATTCTTTACAAATATAGATGTTTATCAATGAATAGGATTGAATATCTGGAAAAACTACAATCCCGAATGCACAATGGACTGATAAAAGTCATCACGGGAATACGTCGTTGCGGCAAATCATATCTTCTTTTCACGCTATTCAAAAATTATCTGCTGGAAAGCGGCGTGCCAGAAAACCGTATCATCTCACTGGCCTTGGATGACAAGACGTTCACGAATCTGCGCAATCCCCTGTTGCTGGATGAATACATCCGGCAACGGATAACGGACAATACCAATCAATTCTATCTTCTGATTGACGAAATACAGTATTGTGTCAAGATCAAACTTGACAACATGAATGAGCGCATGGTCGTACCAGAAGACCGTGATTCATTGTATATTTCCTTTTATGAAGTACTTAACGGCATCCAACGGCTGGGCAACGTCGATATTTACGTCACAGGAAGCAATTCCAAAATGCTGAGTGATGACATACGAACGGAGTTTCGTGGCCGAGGCGATGAAATCCGCATCCATCCTTTCTCCTTTGCGGAATACCATGCCTGCCTCGGCGGCGACAAGTATGATGAATGGGAAGACTATATGCTCTACGGCGGAATGCCATTGGCCGTGCTCGACAGCAATGAACAAAGCAGACGTGCGTATCTGATTAATCTTTTTGAAGAAGTCTATATCAAGGATATCATTGAACACAATGACATAAAGGATCAGTATCTCCTTGAAAGTCTGCTCGATACGTTAAGTTCATCCATCGGCTCATTGACGAATCCGACCAAGCTGGCCAATACCATCAACTCCACCATGAGCCTGAAAACATCAAGTAACACCATTGATTTGTACACCAAGTATTTTGCACAGTCCTTCCTGTTCAATAAAGCTAAACGATATGATGTAAAAGGAAAAAAGTACTTTGACACGCCATATAAGCTATATTCGGAAGATGTCGGTCTTCGCAACGCCAGATTGAACTGGCGACAACAGGAAAGGTCCCATCTGATGGAAAACATCCTTTTCAATGAATTGATTCGACGGGATTATGCCGTCGATATCGGTGTCGTGACGATTGAAACCAGACAGGACGGAAAACGCGAATTACGGCAACATGAAATAGATTTCATTATCAATAAGGGATTTAACAAAATCTATATCCAATCTTCCTTCGCCATGGATACGCTGGAAAAGCAAAATCAGGAGCTGCTTCCATTTATGTACTGCAGGGATTTTTTCCGAAAGGTGGTCATTACGGGTGGAAATGAAAAGCTTTGGGCAGATGAACAAGGCATGTTGCACCTCGGCATCAGTCCATTCCTGCTGGATAAAAAGATTTTGGAATAAAAATGTATGGAAATAATTTCCATGGAAATCCATGGAAATTATTTCCAATATGTTATTGCGGTTCGGGGGCGCCCCAGATGAGATGGGTGGGATCCGCGACGGCCTTTTCCATCTGCTTATTGTACATTTCGGCGTATTTTCCGTTCTTCTCCAAAAGCTCGTGATGGGTGCCCTGCTCCACGACATGGCCGTCGTCGATGACGGCGATGGAGTCGGCATCCATGATCGTGCTCAGGCGGTGTGCGATGACGACCGTCGTGCGGCCTTTGAGGATGTCCTTCAGGGCGGTCTGGATGGCGGCTTCGGACTGTGAGTCCAGGCTGGAGGTCGCTTCGTCCAGAATCAGCACCTGCGGGTCACGCAAGATTGCACGCGCCAACGAGATGCGTTGTTTTTGGCCACCGGAGAGGCGGACGCCGCGTTCGCCGATGAGCGTATCGTACTTGTCCGGGAATTCCTCAATGAAATCCGCGGCGGCGGCGATTTTCGCGGCGGCCTGAATCTGCTCGGGCGTCGCATCCGGAACGCTGTAGGAGATGTTTTCCGCAATCGTGCCGTCGAAAAGGAAAACATCCTGCAGGACGAGACTGAAAAGAGCACGGTAGGAACGAAGCTGGAAATCGCGGATATCCTTTCCGTCCAACAAGATGGAGCCTTTCTGCTGTTCGTAGAAGCGGACGAGCAGATTCGTGATGGTCGTCTTGCCGACTCCCGACGGACCCACGAGCGCGAGCGTCTTGCCGGCAGGAATATCGAGGCTGAAATCCTTGAGGACTGGCTTACCCGCATCATATTCGAAATCAATATGATCGAAATGGATGCCCTTTTCGATGCGATGGACGGGCACGGCATCGGGCTTATCAACGATGGCGACATCTTCATCGAGCATATCGAAAATACGTTCCGTGCAGGCAACGCTGTTCTGAACGTGCGAGAGGGAGTGCATAATCATGAAGACTGGCTGGAAGAACCAGTGGGTGAAACGCGTGAAGACCATCAAGTCGCCGATGGTGATTTTACCCTTGATGACATAATAGCCGCCGACGGCCCAAATCGTGATGTCCATGCCGATGTTGATAAGCTGGACAAGTCGGTGGATGGCGATATTTAATTTATCTGTATGCAATGACTTGCGGATGAGCAAATGGTGCGACCCGATGAAATCCGCCGTCTCGTAGGGTTCACGTCCGAAGATGCGGACGACGCGTATGCCGCCGAATGTCTCGGCAAGTTTGCCGGAAATGCGCGCATGGTCTTCATGGAGGTCGCGGAACAATGGCCGCATGACGTTGAAAATGGCATAGGCGACAAATGCCAGCGCAATGACGAAGCATGTGCAAATCAGTGTGACGATAGGGCTTATGAGCAATAGTGAACCGAGCCCGACGATGAACATCAGCAGACTCGTCAGTGGCGTCAGGAACCCTTCGTGCAACAGCGCCGCAAAGGAATTGACATCGCCTTCGATGCGGGAGATGATGCCGCCCGTCTTGAGCTGTTCGAGCTTCGCCAGCGGCATCGCCTGCATGTGTTTCATCATCTTGCGGCGAATGCTCACCTGCATCTTCGACGACAAAATGCGCGAAACGTATTCCGACACGGCGCCGATGACGAGTTCGCTCAACGCGATAGCCGCCAGCGCGACACATGTCCACAAAAGCAACGTCTGCGGGCCGCGATGGAGGACGTGTTCGTTGAGAAAAGGGCCGAGATCGAGTGTTTTCGGCTTGTCAGCGAACACATAGTCGAGCATGAATTTGCTGGTCCATGGGTTGACAGCGCGGAGAACAAGGCTGAAAACACCGAAGAAAATAAGCGTGAAGATGTATTTCTTATGCTCGCCAAGCGTTCCAAGATAACGTTTTAGGTAATAAGACAACGGCTGCTTACGTGAACCGTCGCCAGGCATGGGCGGGCCGCCGAAACCGCCGTGAAGGCCACCAAAGCCGCGGCCCATACCGCCGCCAAAACCGCCGCCGCCCATGCCGCGCATCATGCGGCCGACTCCCATGCCTCTGACGGGACCACCGCCTGCCGGTGGACCATCTGGATGCTTCTGACCGAAAAAGCCGCGTTGTTTTCTATATTCCTTGTAACGTGATTTACTTGACTGCATGGTCTTCCGTCGGTTTGTCGTTTGGTGGTTGCGGGGCGGGAGAATCGTATAAATTGTTGTATTCCTTTATGTAAGCTGCGAAATCATTAGGCTCGTGCTTTGGGAAGACAGCGTTGTAGCTGAAGATGGAATAACCGCCGGAAGGGAAGTCGTGGATGAGCTTCATCTGCGCCTTCAGCATATCGAGATCATAGTTTTTCCACGATTTGTTGGGCCAGAAGCCGACAACGATTCGACCGCCATTCTTCGGGCGGTTCTTTTCACTGAAGAAAGATTTCATGCGGATTTCGAAGCGCTCCATATTATTGTCATAAAGCATTGGTACGACATCATCTACAAGACCTTTGTCTGGCCATTCGAACCACCGCTGGCCCATGGAGTTGACGGCAGTCCAATAACCCGCGAACGTTGCGGCGGAGATGTTCGCCTTCGGGTTGGCGGCCTTGATGGAGGCGTGCATCTCTGTCAGGAGTGCTTCGATTTTCTCGCAACGCCACTTACGCCAGACATTAGGCATCCGAGTGGGCGTCATGTCATGATGGTGGAGAGCGTAGTCGGCGAGCGAGATTTCATCATACGAGTAGTCGCCCGCATCGGAAGGGAAGCGGATGTAGTCGTAATGGATGCCATCCAAGTCCGGATATTTCGTGACAAGTTCCGTGACGATGGAGACAAGATACTGCCGCACGTCTTCACGGACGGGATTGATGCAGGCGTAAAAATGATCGACGGCGGGATCCATCCGTTTTCCCTTCTTGTTGACCATCAGCCACTCGGGATGTTTTACGAAGACATGGCCTGATTCGATTGGCGGCGGTGTGCGGCGCTGCCAGACAGGCATGATGTTGATGTATGCCTCCAATCTCATGCCGTTTTCATGGGCAGCCTGTATGGCGACAGCCAGCGGGTCCCAGCCTGGATCCTTTCCGAGATTTTCGAGCTTGCCGCCGTTGAGTTCGAGCGCCCATGGGTCGATGTCAGACTTGTAAAACGTCGTGGCCTCGCCTCGGACCTGCATATATATCGTGTTCAGTCCGATGGACTTGGCGTTATCGACGACTTTTTTCACCGTCTCAGGCGAATTGTATTCCCAACGAGTGACCCAGATGGCTTTCGTCCATGGGAGGGCCGATGGCTTGGCTTGAGGAGTAGTTTCCTGTTCCTTTTCAGAGGAGCAGCCGGAGATGAAAAGCGCAGTCATAAGAATTGCAAGTGTTTGGAGGATATGATGTTTTACCATTCTACATAAGCTGGGGGAAGAGGTTTGTAAATCGGAGCGGCGGCGGTGTCAGCACTAAAATGCCAAACGGCGCGGCGCGAGGATGATTGGTGACCGAATTTCGATATCTTTTCGATATTGGCGGGCGTTTGGAACTCGCAGGTAAGCTTCAGGCCCTTGCAAAAATCCGCAACTTGTTTGAGATCAGCCTCGGAGGCGTTCTCGGGAAGCTTTGGAAGCTTCAATTCAAGCCTGCCCGGCGTTTCTTTCGTCTTTTTGGTGTATTCGACCGAAGGAAAGCAGTCCGTCTTCATGGCTTTGTCCATATTCCGCGCCAAGACAATAACTTGGACAATGGTGTGATTGTCTTTCTTTATCCGCCTGTAGCCGCGCAGCTCAATACCGTCCTGAGGTCGATTGTAGAATTTTTTGACGGCTGACTCGCTGAGAAAGCCGCCATCGGGCGGCGTCTGTGCGGCGAAAAAGCCTTCGACGGCGGGAAGGTTTTCGTTTGGGATGTCGTAGATGAACGTGAAGACGGCGGAGCCGTCCGAGCTGAGCACGATTTTCTGCTCAAGCTCCAGGCAACCCGCAAGAAGTATGGCGATTGCGATGAAGAACAGGTGTTTTGACATTATATTAATGAAAAGGACAATGGATGATAAAACATTTGTTTAAGATAATTCCATAATACGAAAAGCGCAATGAATGAGACGAGAAAAGGTGAACGGGTCGGAGTCGGGCTGTCGGGCGGGACGGACAGTGCGGCGGCGGCGATGATTCTGCTGGAACGCGGCTACGAGGTGGTTGGATACACGATGCTGACGACGGCGGAGAGCGACGAGATGGTCGCGAAGGCTGCGGCTGTTGCAGAAAAACTGGGCATCAAACATCAAACGGTCGATTTCCGCGAATCGTTTACCCATGATGTATTAGACGCATTGGTAGAAGGTTATGCCAATGGGTTGACACCCTCTCCTTGTGTCGTCTGCAACCGCAAGCTGAAATTCGGGGCGCTGCGACAGGCGATGATGGCCGACGGCTGCAATTATGTCGCGACAGGTCATTATGCGCGGTTGACGCATGATGCTTTAGGTCGAATTCAGTTGCGGCGTGGCTTCGACAAGACGAAAGACCAGAGTTATTTTCTTGCGCAATTAACTACGGATCAATTGGATAACGTAATTTTTCCACTAGGCGACCGATTGAAAAACGATTTGAAGGAGATGGTGAAAGGACTCGGAATCGTGCCGAAGGATGAAGCAGAGAGTCAGGATTTGTGCTTTGTCCCGAACGGCGGCATCGGCGATTTCGTGGCGGCGCGGAAGCCGTCACTGCGAAAAGACGGGTGGATCGTCGATTTGGCTGGAAAACAGCTTGGACGGCACAACGGTGCATTTCAATACACGCCTGGTCAACGGCGTGGTTTGGGGCTTGGCGGAGGGCCGTGGTTTGTCGTGCGGACGGATATGGAAGCGAATGAAGTGGTGGTCGGGCATCGGGAGGAGCTTGGCGTGTCAAAGCTACAACTCACTGGCATGAATTGGTTTGTGGAACCGACATGGCCAGTGGCGTGCCATGCGCAGGTGCGTTATCTGATGACGCCGCGCGAAGCGACGGTCTATGAAGACGGCACGGTGGAATTCAAGGAGCCGATCGACGCCGCCCCGCCCGGCCAGTTATGCGCGTTCTTTGACGGAGATCTGGTGATGGGAAGCGGGTGGATTGCGTGCGCTACCGCCTTCGGCGGAAGCGCAATGATTAATGATTAATGAGTAATGAGTAATGAGTAATGTTTTTATAAATTTTATATTTCAAAATATAAAAATCTTGATTTTTTTGTAGTTTCAAATGTAAAAATTTGGATTTTTTGTAGTTTTATCTATAAAATACAAAAAACTCTGCACCTCTGCATCTTTGCGTCTTTGCGTTAAATCATTAATCATTAATAATTTAGCATTACTCATTACTCATTACTCATTTTTCTTACGAGTTTGAGCTTTGGGGGTTTGCCAGAGGGGCGGCGAAAGTCGTTGAACAGGATGTCTTCCGCATCGGAGGATGGGAGGACAGGTGGTTTTATGTCCGTTTCCAAACGGTCGATTTCCTGCAGGGCGGGACGAAAGGCACGCATGAAATCTGTTGTGCAGAAATTGCAGTTGTCCAAGATGTTGCGGCGATGCAACGGGCGTGACGTGGCGATTGGAGCGGATTCCGCAACCAATGCAAAGGCGGAGACTTTGCACTCCAACGCATGAGCCATGATGATTTCCATCACTAAATCGTGGCCGACGATGTCCGCACCAGCCTGTCGGGAGGCTTCCGCCTCCGCGACTGTGCAGAACTGCGAGCCTGGCCGCGACATATAGACACAGAGGCGCGGGTCAATCCCACGTTCGGCAAAGGCGTTGACAAACTCGGAATTCTGATGCTGCGAAAGCGCGTCCATCATGTCGGGAAATGGCGAATTCAGAAGATGATGGAGACCGTCGAGGGGCGAAACGGCATGGCCGTTGATGTAATCGGTCAAGAGGGTCCATGTGCCTGGCTTCAGTTCCGTGCGAAGTCCGAGAGCGCCTTCAATGAATACATGGCGGCGGATGCCGAGCTTCCATGCCGTGCAGACGGGAAACACGCATGGATATGTCCCAAGTCCTTCATACAGATGACGATGGCCACGCAGCGCAAGAACTGGTACGCCCAGGCAGTTGCCATAGAGGAGCGATGGATGCTCGAAATCTGGATTATGGTAATCGGGCATATTTGGAAGTTTCGACAGTTCAAGGGATTGCGGTGAATCGTCAAACAACAGGTCTGCGTTGAAGCCTGTGCCGAATTGGACAAAGAATGAAGGAATTGTCCAATTTGTGAAATGGTTTTCAATCAGCTCGACGGCTTTGGAGAGTTTTTCGGAAATGGTTCGCATAGAGGGAGTTTTTGTGAGAATGCTAGAGGTTTCTAGAGGCTCTAGAAGCGCTAGAAGCTCTAGAGGATCTAGCGGCGCTAGAGGCGCTAGAGGCTTCTAGAGGCGCTAGAGGATCTAGAGGCTCTAGAAGCGCTAGAGGCGCTAGCTCTTTTTGATCTTTGTTATAATTGCAGGTAATAATGAAAACAAATCCGCCTGGATGGCGACGTCCGCTTGCTGCATCATGAAGCAATCAGGGTCTTTGTTGATCGCAATGATTTTCTTCGAGTTGCCCATGCCGACCCAATGCTGGATGGCGCCCGATACGCCGATAGCAATGTAAATCTCCGGCTGGACGGTTGTTCCAGTTTGGCCGACTTGGCATGGATACGGCAGCCAGCCCGCATCAACAACGGGTCGGCTGGCGGCCAGCGTGCCGCCGATGGCGGCCACGAAATCGCGTACAAGCTGAACGCCGTCTGGGCCGCCACATCCATAACCCGCCGTCACAATGACTTTTGCATTGCGCAAGTCACTGGTCGATTCAGGCTTAGGGATGAAATCGAGCCAGTCGAAACTGGGCTGCAATTCCTCCTCGGAGGGCTTGATGTGGATGATTTCAAGATCGCTTTTAATCGTAAATGGCTTGATTTTCATGACTTGTGGTCGAACAGTTGCCATTTGCGGACGATGTTCAGCTGTCTTGATCGTTGCGAAAAGATTGCCGCCGAAAGCGGGGCGGGTTTGGAGAAGGAGACCTGTTTCGGGCTCGATGGAAAGCTGCGTGCAGTCGGCGGTCAGGCCCGTGTGAAGTTTGACGGCGCAACGCGGCAGGAGAGCGCGGCCGATGGCCGTCGCGCCGCCGAGCAAGATGTCGGGATCGTATTTGCGGACAAGATTCGTGAGAATTTTTTCATAACGGCAATCGTCAAAATGTTCGAGAAGCGGATGGTCTGCGACGAAAATTTGCGAAACGCCGCTGGAAGCGGCTTCTGCGACGGCGTCATCGAGTCGATAACCGATGAGGACTGCGGCGACTTTTCCATCTGCGGCAAGGCCATGGGCGCATGAGATGAGTTCCAACGCCACCTGCGAGAGGCGGCCATGATTGCATTCGGCAAAAATCCAGATTGACATATTGAAAAATTAGAATAAAAAAAGAAAAGAATTTTTACTGTTGTTCTTGAAAGATAAACCAAAAAACCTATAATACTAATTTTACCTGATGAAGATATTGCGTTTTAAACGCAGAACAATGATTTTTCATAAACTCACATAAACACGCAGGAGCAGACATGAGAAAAAAATGGACAGCCGTTTTGACGGCGGTGCTCGTAATGGCGGGTGCCTGTGTTTTTGCAGAAGTCGATGAAAAGACGGCACTACGCGATTTGCAGGACAAAGATCCCATCGTCCGCGAAGCAGCCCGAATGCAGTTGGAGAAATCAGGCTCTGCCAAGGCGATCGAAGCCTTGGGCAAAGCTTGCCGAGAGACGACGGACAACAATTGGAAATTAGCTCTCATCAATGGTTTGGGCGCTATCAAGAAGCCTGAAATTGTCCAATGGCTACTTCCCGTTCCGGAAGATGCGACGTTGGCGGATGCGACCGTGAAGGCGATGTCGGGTCTCCTGACGGCGGAGACGACAAAAACCATCATTGAATATTTTGAAAAAGCGAACACATTGGCTGCGGGCATGGCGATGATTGACGAAGCGGAGGCCATGCTCGGGAATGTGCCAAACGCGCCAGCCGCCAAAAAGATGTTCGAGGCGGTCTATGCGAAAAGCAAAATCCAATCCGTCCGCACGGCGGCAATGATGCATCTCATTCTGGATGAATGCAAAGCGACGGACGATAACGCCGCGTTCCTCGCGGATTTGGCGAAACCGGAAAACGAATACGGACTGAACGCCGCGTTGGCGAAATGGCTGGAAATCGGCTGCAAATGCGCGAAGCTCCATCTGAAGCCGTCGGGCAGCCCCGCTTTCAGCAACGGCGTGCAGATGCACTCGAAAGACTGCCTTTATAATTATTTTGCAAAGACTTACGATAGCTATTCCAAAAAGACACAGGCGTTGATCATCGCGAATCTTGCAAAAGCGGAAAACCCGCAGTTTGTGGAACTTGTCCGCAAAGCCGTTGAATCGGACGATGACGTCATCCGCGCCAACGCATTGGAAGCGTTGGGCGTGCTGGGGGACATATCCGACTTGCAGACCATCATCGTCGAAAGCCAGAATCCGAAAAGCGAGCTCGTGCGCAACACGGCGCGGCGGCTCATGCGGCATGTCAACTGGCCTGGAGTCGATGCCTTCACGGCGATGGCAATGAAATCCCATGCAGAATATAAAGCATTGTGCATTAATGTGTTAAAAGACCGTCGCTGCCGCTCCTACAATTTCCAGATTTTCAATGAAATCGGCGTGGAGCGCGACGATGTCGCAAAATATGCCATTGAGGCATTGAAATATCTGGCCGTTGATGACGATGCGGCGCGGATGATTGGATATTTGAAGAAGAACGACCAGTATTTTGGTCGGATGGCGGATGCCATCAAGACATCCATGCTGCGAAGCGAGCAGCCTGATATTTGGTCGGACGAGTTGGTGAAAGTGAAGGACAGCTTGTCTGGGGACAACTTGGCGACAGTTCTGCAACTGATTGCGCAACTCCATACGCAGAAGGGATTTGAAGCCATTGCCGCAATGGCGAAGGATGATTCCGATGCGACCCGCAAGGCGACGGCGGTCGCTATCATCAACCAGTGGCCGAGCCCGAATCAGACGGCTTCCATCTTGCAATATATGAAAGGTTTGAATAATCCGTTTGACCGCGCACGGGTGCTTAACGGCGTCATCAAAGCCAATGGACAGAATGCCATCGCGAAGACTGCCAACGAGAAAGTCGATGATCTGCTGAAATTGCTTCCCGTCTGCGAACGCGATTTGGAACGCGGCATGGTATTCGAGCAAGTCGCCGCCGTCAACGACCTGTACGCTTACCACAAGTTGGAAGAATTGATCAGCGACAAATCATACGGCGACATGGCCGCAGCGGCGTTGGCTAAAAACGCCGTGTTGTACGGCGAGCCTGAATTCGCCATCATTTCAAAATCCCTCACGAGTTTCATCAAGACGACCAAAGGCGATGCGCAGAAGGAGTTGAGAGAAGCCTTGTCGAAAGTCTGCGCCCCATACGGATATATCCATAACTGGCGTTATTCCAATGTGTTCACGGCGAAGGACGAGAAAGGCGAAGATTCCTGCCCCGCCGCCCACAAGGCCGTGTTCGAGCCGGAGAAGCCTGATTTCAACTATGATAAATGGTCGAAATTCGTGCCCGCGAAAAACGCCGCAAGCACTGAAATTGTCACGCTTCACACTTGTCTCGGCGGCGTCCAGCGGACCGCTTATATCGTGTCATACGTTTATGCCGATGGCGACAAGGAAGCTATCTTGGAGATTGGTTCCGATGATATGCTGAAGGCTTGGCTGAACGGCGAGATGATTGTGGATTCTCCTAAATACCAAGCACTTGTACGCGCTTCCTATAAGATTCCAATCAAACTGAAGAAGGGTAAAAACATCCTGCTCATGAAGATCAGCCAAGGCAGCCACAACTGGGAGGGCTGCGCCGCGCTGAAGAACGCCGATGGCGGTTTGCTTGAAGGATGGGAAGACAAGTTTTAGAGGCTCTAGAAGCTCTAGAGGCACTAGAAGCTCTAGAAGCACTAGAAGCTCTAGAGGCACTAGAAGCTCTAGAAGCTCTAGAGGCACGAATAATACAGCCCCATTGGGGTGGCAGGAAATAAGCCGTTGGTGAAGCGAGCGCTGAAGGCGCGAACACAACCTACGGAAAGATAGGAAAATACACACGGAACCGCATAGCGGTGGCAAGAGCAATAACGCCAATTATTTACGAAGGAAAAGACCATGAGAAAGATTTTTATCATTTTAGCATTGTTCAGTTTCTGCGCGGCGAAGGCGCAGCAGAATCTGCCAGTCTTGGGCGATGGATATCAAGACACTCCGTTGATTCCTGGAACGCAATGGCATGTACATGACAACCGTCGGCCGTATCCGCCTGTCGTGAAGCCGGGTGCGTTTGTGTCCATTCCCGCGCCAGCGGATGCTGTCGTGCTGTTCGACGGGACGAACATGGACAAATGGTGCAAAGGCGACGGATCGCCGTCGGGCTGGCGGATTGTCGATGGCTATATGGAAGCCGTTCCGAAACAGGGCTCCCTGCGGACGAAGGACAGCTTCGGCAGCTGCCAGCTGCACGTCGAATGGGCGTCGCCCGTCGGCGTCACATCGAAGAGCCAGAGCCGCGGCAACTCTGGTGTCATCATTCAAGGGTTATATGAAATCCAAGTTCTTGACAATTATGGAAATACGACGTATGCAGACGGACAGGCGGCCTCCATCTACGGCCAGTATCCGCCGCTCGTGAACGTCTGCCGCCCGCAGGGCGAATGGCAGTCGTACGACATCATCTTCAACGCGCCGAAATTCGCGGAAGACGGCAAGCTTCTCAAGCCCGCCTACATCACGGTCTTCCACAACGGCGTGCTCGTGCAGAACCACCGCGAAGTCTTCGGACCGACCGGCCACAAGACCATCGGCAAGTACAGCAAGCATGGCCGCAGGCCGCTCTCCCTGCAGGATCACGGCAATCCGACAAGATACAAGTATATTTGGATACGTGAATTAGAAGATTAGAAGCGCTAGAAGCTCTAGAGGCGCTAGAAGCTCTAGAGGCGCTAGAAGCTCTAGAGGCGCTAGAAGCTCTAGAGGCTCTAGAAGCGCTAGAAGCTCTAGAAGACCTAGAGGCGCTAGAAGCTCTAGAGGCGCTAGAAGCTCTAGAGGCGCTAGAAGCTCTAGAAGACCTAGAGGCGCTAGAAGACCTAGAGGCGCTAGAGGCGCTAGAGGCTAGACTGGAAAGAGTTACAATTTATACAATATAAATTTACATTTTATTAATCATCATGACTTTACGAGCATTTATCGTCGGAATTATAAGTATCATCATCATTGGAGCGATTTGTTTCTTCAATGACGCGGTTTTGTACCAAAATCTTCTCATCGGATTCCACATGCCGATGTCTGTGTTCGGGATGCTCGTGCCCGCCCTGCTCTTTTTCAATCCTTTGCTCGGTCTTATTTACAAAAAAACAGGCATAAAATGTCTTAGACCATTCAACCACAAGGAATTGTGCCTTATTTTTGCGTTGATTCTCCCGACATGCGCTATTCCATATTGCAGCTTCATGCGCCTTATGCCGCGTGCCGCCATGCTGCCGCACCATTACGCAAAGACAATGCCAAGCTGGAAAATCCTACAAGAGGATGGAAAGACATACAAACCCGCCACTGACTATCTTCCAAAGCAGATGCTTGCCGACCCAGATGTCAACAACGGCGAAGCCATGAACGCCATGATCCAAGGCCTCCCGAAAGCGGACGGCAGTTTGTTCCTCAATCCCGCCAGCATTCCGTGGTCGGCATGGAAACGTCCTATCATGTTCTGGGTGCCGTTGTTCGGACTTTTTTGGATTGCCTTGACGGGACTTGCGTTCGTCTGCCATCGACAGTGGTCGCAGAATGAGCATCTGCCCTACCCTGTCGTCCAATTCGCCAATTCGATGTTCCCAAGTGAAACGGGCGGCATCAGCAGTCTGTTCAAAAACAAGATGTTCTGGATTGCAATGATTTTCGTACTGGCAATCCATTTAAACAACTATTTGTTCATTTACCATACGGACACCATGATTCCCGTGGAGCGCGTATTCAATTTCACACCCATGGGCAAGTTGTGCCAGACATTCATGCGCGGCGGTGGATGGATTCTGCTTTTCATCCGACTTTATTTCTGCATCATCGCCATCGCCTATCTGCTGCCGACGGATGTGTCGTTCGCCGTTGGACTTGCACCGTTTATTTTCTACTATTTATTTGGCGTGATGTCGAATTTCGGCATGACACCACGTGCAGGAGCGACGTATGGTGCAAGAATCGACTCCGGCATGCTGCTCGGCAGCTATGTCGGCTTCTTCGCCATTTTGCTCTACACAGGTCGCCACTATTATTTCTCCGTGTTGAAAGGCGCATTCGGATTAGGCGATACAAAGGAAATAGGCAAACCATCGGTGTGGGGCATGCGCGTTTTCCTGCTTGGATTCGCCGTGCTGATGGTTGATTTATGCCTACTGGGACTGGATTGGCAGATATCGCTTATCTTCCTAATCATCAGCATGATATGCTTCTTAGTTTTAGGTCGAATCATTGCGGAGACAGGTATGTTCTACTTGTCGCCTGGCGTTTATCCATGCGTGCTTCTTATCGGCATCATGGGCGAACAAGCCCTTGGACCGACCGTTATGGTCATCCTCTTCGCATTGACAACGTTGCTGTTCATGGACGTTCGCGAAACCTATATGCCGTACATCGTCAACGCAGTGAAATTCGCGGAAAATGGGGGTCGGAAATACTTTAAATATTCGACTGCACTACTTATCGGCATGATTGTCATGCTTGCCGTCTCCGTGCCCGCCGCCATTTATTTCTCCTACGACCAAGGCATGAACTGGCGTGACGGATTCGCAACGAGCACCATCCCGCGGGAATCCATCAACAGTATGTTGAAATCGCGTAACAACTTGCTGGCACAAGGCAGTTTAGAGATGTCAGAAACCGTGAAGGGATTCGATCGGTTCAGCGTCATGAAACCAAACCAGAATTTCCTCGTCGCGTTTGCGGCGACATTCATCGGCGTTATCGTGTTCTCCGTCTGCCGACTGCATTTTCCATCGTGGCCGCTGCATCCCGTCGTATTCTGCATGTGGCCGAACTATTGCGCATACATGACATGCTGGTCGTTCATCATCGGCGGCATTATTAAGGTAGCCGTGATGAAATTCGGCGGAAGTCGTTGTTATCAATCAATCAAGCCTGCGATGTTTGGTCTAATCGCTGGCGATATGTTCGCGGGGCTGATCATCGTCATCTCCGGTATGCTGTACTATTTCATCACGGGCGAAGCGCCGAAATCCTATTATGTGCTACCAGCTTGATTAGTGGTTAGTGGTTAGTGGTTAGTGGTTAGTGGATTATTCATCAAAATACCTATACTCAATCATCATGCAGAGGGCGTGATAGATGGGAAGATGATATTCCTGAACACGATATGTGTCTTTCGAGGGGACACGAATGCAGACGTCCGCCAACGTCGCGAGCGTGCTGCCGCCCTCCCCTGTCATACCAATAATTTTTAGCCTTTTTAATTTAGCAACTTTACAAGCCAATGCTATATTACGTGCATTGCCCGAAGTGGAGATGCCCCACAGGACGTCACATGGACGGGCAAAGCCAATCAACTGCTGGGCAGGCGGGAGGTCGCCGCCAAGGTCGTTGCCGACCGCAGACGACAACGATTCCTGCCCCATGAGGGAAATCGCACGCAGACCGCGTTGCAGATGGTTCGCCAGATAGTCGCCGTCAACGGCATCCATTTGGCGAAGACGAATCTTCTCCTCCGATGGAAGGGGACGTTTGCAAACGAATCCTTTCATCAGTTCACCGACGATATGGGCGGCATCCGCGCAACTGCCGCCGTTACCACAGGTATAGACGATACCGTCATGATCATAGCAGTCGGCCAAAAAGTCGAATGCCTTGAGAATATCAGATTCGCATACTTGTAGTTCTGGATAGTGATTGAAAAGATTTTGAAGGACGTCTTCGTTTTTCATGCTTTTCCTCATAGTTGATAAGAATGGAACAAAATGGTCCACAACTTGTCAATAACATTGAAGACAAAATTATTGACGGACTTGTGAACAGTTTGTGAATTGTCTTTTGAAGATTATGAAGTTATTTTAGTTAAATGGATTGTGAAAGCAATCGCGAGTTATCGACAGACATAATACCAATAAAATTTAAATTTCAAATATAAATATAACACAGTTGAAGGCTCTGGCAAAGGAAAGCCGAAGCTTCGTCACCATCATCCAAGGGGGAACACGAATATGAAATTCACCATCGCCAAAGAAAATCTCGTCACCGCCATCAAGAAAGTCGTGAACGCCGTCAGCTCAAAAATCACACTGCCCGCGTTGAGCAACATATTGGTGGAAGCCGAAGACAATACTATGACGTTGACCGCCAGTGACTTGGAGCTGAGTATCCAGGCTAGCGTCCCCGTCCTTGTATTTGAAGGCGGAGCGACAACACTTCCCGCGAAGAAATTCATGCAGATTGCCAGCGGCCTCCCGAATGGCGATGTGACCATTGAGACGACGGAAGACGAGCAGACGTCGCTGTCCTGCCAGAAATCGTATTTCAAAATCCATGGCCTCGCGGCGGAGAATTTCCAAAAGCCCGACGAAGTGCAGGAAGAATGGACGTTGAAGCTGCCCGTGCAGGATTTGGTGAAGAACCTTATGAAAGTCTCCTACGCGAAAAGCATGGAAGAAGACGGTCGCCGTTATCTGAACGGCGTTCTGCTGTCGCTCCGCAATGGCGTACTGACAATCGCCGCGACGGACGGTCGCCGTCTTGCACTTGTCGAAAAGCCTCTGGAAACGACAGATACAGAAAGCATTGCCGATGGTGACATCATTCTGCCGGCGAAAGCATCCGTGGAATTGACGCGCTCTCTGGACATGGTTGGCGATGTGACCATCCATGTTTCGCAATCCACGATTTCTTTTGAAACAGCCGATACGGTGCTGACGAGCAAGCTCATCGAGGCCAACTATCCGAACTACCGCCAGGTGATTCCGAAGGATTTCAGCCGTCAGGTCTTGATTCCGCGTGCGGCTTTCGCAGAGGTGCTGGCCCGTGTGTCGATGGTTGTCAGTGACAGCAGTTCTAGCGTCAAATTGGCATTGTCAGAGAATACGTTGACGGTTTCCGCAAATAGCAACGAAGTAGGTGAATCGTCCGAACCCATGGAAATCGAATATACGGACGAGCCGTTTAACATTTCATTCAATCCGCAGTTCGTCAGCGAGCCGTTGAAATATCTTGACTGTGAGCAACTGATTATGCAGTTCTCCGACGATTTGAGCCCTGTGGCCTTGACAGGCGATGAAGGCTTCCTCTACATCATCATGCCGATGCGCGGTTGATGCTTCGTGCTCAACGAGATATCCATCACGAATTTCAGAAATTTCGACAGTCTGCATGTACAGTTGGACGGCCATGTAAATGTGCTTGTCGGCTACAATGGGCAGGGTAAGACGAATTTTCTCGAAGCCGTTTATTATCTGGCTCTACTGCGTTCGTTCAGGACGAGCCAGATAACGGATTTGCGGCAGTGGAAACGCGATTTTTTTCGATTGGAGTGCATCTGCAAACGGCATGATTTGCCTGAAATCCGTCTTGCCGTGCATTATGGCAACGAACGTAAGTTGTTGATTAACGGAAATAACGTTTATCGCACAAGCGAGTTCGTCAATAATTTCATTTGCGTGACGTTTATTCCGCAGGACAAGGAACTTGTACGTGGTCCCGAGACGTTGCGCCGTCGTTTTCTGGATATCGCCATTTCCCAGATGTCGCCTGCATATCTCAAGAATCTGCAAGGATATATGGAAGCGTTGAAATCACGCAACGCGATGTTGAAAGACCAATTCAAATACAACAAGGCGACGATTACGGCATACGACCAAGTGCTTGTGCAGAAAGGAGTAGCCGTGGAAATGGCGCGGCGTGAGTTCGTGGAGAAATTGAACGGGGCACTTGTCCAGAAAGCGGAACTGCTGGTGGATGGTTCCCATACGATGTCGGTGAAATTTCTGTCGGGAATCGGCTCGCTGCTGCAATCGACGGATGACGATGAGTCTGGGTTGGTGGCTAAATTCCATGAAAGTCTGAATAAGCATTATGATCGCGACTGTCGCGAAGGATATACGCATTGCGGGCCGCACCGCTCGGAAATGACGTGCATGCTGGACAAGACGCTGCTGTCGCGCTATGGCAGCGAAGGCGAATGCCGCATCACGTCGCTGGCATTGAAATTCGCTTGTTTGGAAATACTTAAGAACGCAATGACGGCGGATGACATTACGCTGCTGGTGGATGATGTGGTCGGTGAACTGGACAGTTCACGGCAGGAAAATTTCTACCGCGAATTGCTGAATGCAGGACAGATCATATTGGCTGGCACGTTCTTACCAATATGTCTGCAAGGAAAAGCGAAAGTGTTTGATGTTGTGGGGGGGAAGGTGACGGCGAGGAGATAGAGGGTGGCGCGTGCGTCCCGCCTGCGCCTTGGAGGTGGCGTATGCGTCTCGCTTGCGCCAAATGTAATTGCCAACGGCGGGACGCCAATGGCACCTCCTTGCCAACGGCGGGACGCCAATGGCACTTCCTATTTCAGTGAAATTCTTGGATCGATGACGACGTAGCAGAAATCGGACAACACGTTGCCGAGAAGCCCTAAAATAGATGTCAAGGCGACAGTTCCCATGAAGACGGGATAGTCGCGCCCGACAATTGCCTCCATGCTGAGGCTTCCCATGCCTGGTATTTCGAAAACGCGTTCAATGATGACGGAACCGGCAAACATAATCGTCAACACGCCGCCGAAGCCAGTTGCAATCGGAATCATCGCATTACGGAGGACATGGCCCCAAAGGACGCGCGACGTACTGCCGCCTTTTGCATAAACTGTCCGCACATAGTCGCTGTTGATTTGTTCCAAGAGCGAATTCTTCATGAGCAGCGTGAGGACGGCAAAACTGCCAACCATATAGCATATAATCGGCAGAAGCATGTGCAGGAAAAGGTCTTTTGACTTTTGGAGGAAAGAAAGGGATTCGAAATCAGAAGAATGGAAGCCTGTGGAGGGGAGAATATCCCACAGGCCGTCAACCGTCCCGCAGAATGCCATTTTCAGAATCATTCCCAATGCGAAAGCGGGAACGGCGTAGCCGATGAAAACGATCACACTGGAAGCCAAATCAAATGGTTTTCCATGCTTCAACGCCTTAAGGACGCCAAGCGGGATGCAGACGAGATATGTCATGATAAATCCCGTCAGGCCAAAGACAAGCGAGACTGGGAAGCGTTCGCTGATGAGCTGCCAGGCGGTCTTGTTTGGAAATTTATAGGATTCCATCTTCAGGCCGATTCTGTCATTGAAAAGCCATTTCCAATATCGTTTGAAAAACGGCTGGTCGAAACCGTAGTGCTTGCGGATGTATTCGCGCTGTGTTTCGGAAACCACGCCCGCCTCGCCAGCCGATGATGAAACGGTCTCGCCGCCTTCTCCTCCGCCACGCATCCGCAAAATAGCCTGTTCGACGGGCCCGCCAGGCACGAATTGGATGATCGTAAAGCAAAGAAGCGTGATGCCGATGAACGTCGGAAATATTAAGAGAATGCGCCGTATGAAATAGTCGATTCTGTCCATGGTACGAGGGTGAAAATCTGCGAAAGACGGAAACAAGCCAGCAAAATCCAAAAAACATCTATAAGAAAATAATGTTTCGTTCGCTTTTCACAAGTTTATGAGTTGCAAAAACACGCTGAATCGCTATTATTAATAGGAATAACGTTAAAATAGGGGGGAAGTGCGTCTATCACCATGAATTTTCTAATTCCATTCATATTTTTGCTATGCGTCATACTCGCGGTGGCGTTCATCGTGTGGTGCCTGAGCAGCATTCAGGCATTGCAGGAGAAGAACCGTGAAATCAAGGCGAAGCAAATGACCATGCGCAACATGCTAAACCAGTTTATGTCCAAATTGGCGACAGTCGATGAGACGTTTGAAGCGCTGGATATTCTCGTGTCTAGATTTTGGGAAGAATTAGGTTGCGAATCCATAGGTATTTATGTATTGGATCAATCAGATGATTCGAGTAAAGTCGTCTTGAAAGGCGCCGCCTGCACGGCCATGTTTCCTATATTCGAAGCAAAATCGGAGAGGGAATATGCCAGCAATATTGACAATTCCACGCTGGAGGACAAGATATTTGAAAATCCGCATAATCGCACGGCGCATTTCAAGAGTGAGACGGTGGTAGGTGGAAAGGGTCTCCTTGGCGAAGTGATTGACTCGCAAAAGCCCATGGTCATTGATGCACGGGAGGGACTGCCGCCTGAAAAGAATCTTCCGCGCCGTGTGCGGACGATGATGGCCATTCCGCTGACGTTTGAAGGAAAATTCATCGGACTAATGGTTGCCGTCAACCGTCGAAACGATATGCGAGCTTATGGCGAATATGATTTGGAGGAATTTCATCGGCTCGCCGTCCAGGCGGAATTTTCTGCTAATCTGATTCTCGTCTATAAGGAACGACAGAAGCAAGATCGTATCGTCCAAGAACTTGCATCATACGCCAATTTACAGAGGATGCTGATGCGGAAGGTTCCGAGAAAGGTCAAAGACTATCGTTTCGCCGTCTATCAGGCCCCTGCAATGGAGGTCAGCGGCGATTTCTACGATTACGAAGTCTTGGACGAACATCGAATTCTGCTCATTGTAGCGGATGCTACGGGCAAAAACCTGCCCGCCTGTTTGATGACGTCCATGTGCTCCAGTTTTGTCCGCTGCCTGAAAGAACGGTTTACGGACGTGCAATCATTTCTTCTTGACTTAAATCGTTTGGTTCAAGCCAATTCCAACGACAACCAATTCGTAACGCTGGCGGCGTTGCTGATTGATATGTCCATCAACGAATGTGTGTTGGGCAATGCGGGCCATACACCCGCATTGGTTCGCAAAGCCGATGGAGAACTGCTCATCAAGAAGCCTACTGGCGATGCCCTTGGCATGTGGCCGAACGACGATGACACGGTTTACCAGACTATCCGATTCCCGTTCGCGCGCGGCATGAAAATCTGCCTGTATTCCGACGGCATCAACGAAGCGAAAAACAGCTCGAATGAGCTGTTCGGAGATGAACGTCTCCGTAATTTGTTCAAGACAAGTGACTTGTCGCCGAAAAAGACCATTAATCTGATTATTGATAAAGTAAAGGAATTTTCTGGGGAAACACCACAGTCTGACGACCAGACAATCATGGTCATTTCCCGCAATCTTTCCGAAGACGAGGATTGATTTATGCTGTTTCAAATCATCTACAGCCTGTTGTTTCCATTGCTCTTTCTTTTGTATCTTCCGTTCTATCTTGTACATATCATCAAGCGTGGCGGCTTGACAAAGGAGTATTGGGAACGCATAGGCATCATCGGTGCCGAAAAGAAGGCGAAACTGCGCGAATTGAAAAATCCCGTGTGGATTCATGCGGTATCCGTCGGTGAAACGATTGCGGCGTTGACGTTCATCAAAGAATGGCAGAAGCGTTTTCCGAAGGACAACTTGGTCTTCTCATGCAGCACCAGTACGGCATATCATACTGCGGAAGCGAAACTTCCAAAAGATGTCCAATTGATTTACTGCCCCATCGACTGCTTCTTCGCCGTACGTCGCACATTGAAAGCCGTCCGTCCAACCATGCTCGTGATTTTCGAAGTAGAAATCTGGCCGAATCTCATCAGTTGCGCAAAGAGTTTCGGTGCAAAAGTCGCACTCGTAAATAGCCGAATGTCGGATAAATCCAGCAAGGGCTACGCAAAATGGTCGTTCATATTCAAGCCGCTGTTCCAAAAATTTAATTCCATCTGCGTGCAGACAGAGGAAGATAAGAAACGCATCTGCCGCGTCATGGGCGACGATCCGCGTGTCGTCGTCTGCGACACGATGAAATTCGATCAGGTCCCAGAAACAAAAAATGCCGATAAAACGGCAGTCATGGATGACTGCTTCGGTACGGAAAAGCGAGTTGTGTTCGTCGCGGGCAGTACGCATCCAGGAGAAGAAGAACTGGTTTGCGATGCCTACAAAAATCTGAAATCCGTTCATCCAGAACTGAAAATGGTTCTTGTGCCACGCCATTGCGAACGTGCTGAAGAAGTAGGCAAGTTGCTGGATGAAAGAGGATTGACATATAAATTGTCAAAACCCGAAGGCGAACAGAAGCCTGGTCTGGCAGATGTGCTGTTGGTGAATACGACCGGCGAGCTGATGAATTTCTATGGCGCATCCGATATCGCATACGTAGGCAAGAGCCTTGCGGGGCAGACGGGCGGTCATAACATCATCGAACCTGCTATCTACGGCAAGGCGATTCTGCACGGCCTTCACATGGAGAATTTCCGACAGGTGGCGCAGTTGTTCAAAGATGCGCAGGCATCCATCGAACTGCAAAGCGAAGACGAGTTTGAACCTGCGTTGAAGAAACTGATTGAAGATGAAGCATTTAGAACGGAAATGGGCAAACGTGCCCGTGGATTGGTCGATCGATATCGCGGCGCCATCGAACGGACGCTGAATCAGTTAAATCATTGATAACTTATTTAAATTCAAAATATTATGATAAAAGGGACGGTTTTTGACATACAACGTTTTTCCATCCACGACGGGCCTGGCATACGCACAACCGTTTTTTTGAAAGGATGTCCGCTCAACTGTCTTTGGTGCCACAATCCGGAATCGAAAAGCAGCAAGCCGCAATTGTCGTTCACGCCCATGCGGTGCATCGGTTGCGGTGCATGCCTGAAAGCCTGCAAACATAATGCACATCAATTGAACGAAAAAGGTGAACATATCATAGATCGTTCCGCCTGCGTGCTTTGCGGTGAATGTGTCAAGACATGTTACGCGGAGGCGTTGGAGATGATTGGCAAGACAATGTCTGTCGAGGAAGTCATCGAGGAAGTGATGAAAGATGCGCCGTTCTATGAAACATCTGGCGGCGGCATGACGATTTCCGGCGGCGAACCGCTGTTCCAGCCGGATTTCAGTGTTGCGCTTTTGGAATCCGCGAAGGCGCATAAGTTGGACACAGGCATTGAGACAAGCGGTTTTGCAAGCTGGGCGACGCTGGAGCGTTTCATTCCGTTGGTCGATCATTTCATGTTTGATATCAAGGAGACGGATCCAATTAGACATGAACATGTTACGGGGCGGCCGCTGGCACCGATCGTCTCCAATTTGAAAAAGTTGCATGATTCTGGGGCGGAAATACTTGTGCGTTTTCCGATGGTTCCGAACGTCAACGCATTGCCAGAGCATTTCAAAGGAATCGGCGAGTTGGCGAAATCGCTTCCAAATGCAAAAGGCTTCGAAATCATGCCGTATCATCGGCTTGGCGAAAGCAAGCTGGACAGATTGGGCCTGGGAACATCGCCCATAAAGACAGAACCTCCTGAAAAAGAAGAATTTAATATGTGGATTGACACGCTGAAAGGCTATGGCGTGAATATGATTAATGCGAGGAAATAACAGGGAAGGTCCCGCTTCCGCGGGGCTGACAAAACGGGATTTCATATATGGCTAGCAAAGGCGAAAACAGCGGCAAGTCCGCAAAAGGCAGCGGTTCGGGAATTAGCTTCATGGGCGTGATTTTCCTGATACTGGGCATAGGCTTGTTCAGCACGGTGGAGATATGCCAAAAGCTCATCAACGCGAAGGCTGTCATTGATCCAAACGTGATGGTGTTCGTAAGATTCGTCGTGACAGGCGTTATCCTGTTCGCGTTCGGATTGCCGAACTATTTGAGCAAAGGTGAAAAACTCGCCGTGAGAGACTGGTTGACGTTCGGATTCAATGGCGTGGTCGGCATCACGTTGAGCCTCGGACTTTTCCATGTGGGAATCAATATGTTCCACAACGCCTCCTCGCCAGCGGTCGTCTTCAGTGCGAACGCCATCTTTGCCATTGTCATTGCGCGGTTTATGAATCACGAAGAATGGAACAGCCGCAAATGGCTAGCGACGTTGCTCGGACTGTGCGGAGTCAGCCTGTTCATGTTCGAATCGGGCAAAGCCGACATGAACACGATGATGGCGGTTGGCGTCATGTTTGCGGCGGCGTTGCTGTTCGCATTGAGCGTATGCTTTACACGAAAAGTCGTATCCAAATATGGAGCAATGCTTTACATGGGCGGTTCGTCGTTAATAGGAGGACTGTTGTCGTTTCCGTTGATTTTCCTGACGACGAAGCATTCATTGGCATTTGAATTTTCACAGATTACAAAGGCGTTGCCGGAAATGGCTTATATGGTCATCATCGCGACGGCATTGGCATACGTGTTCTACTACAGCGGCATTGCGGGTACGTCGGCATACGTCGGCTCGATGGCGTTCTTCATGAAGCCGGTGTTGGCTTGTATTTTTGCGCAAATTGCTAGAAAAACAGGACTTCTGCCTGGTGAAAAGATGATGAACGTTTGGACCCTCAGCGGAACGGCGTTGATTTTCGTCGCCATGTGTTTGACTGTTCTCCGCACGAAAAAGTAGCCATGACGGAAGAAAACCACTACACGTTTCCAACAGTCGGTATCATGCGGAGCTGCTATAAGGCTAAGTTCGGCATCCCGCGACAGCCTGGCCTCATCGAAGAGGCCACGGGAGCCATCGAATTGCTACCACCGTACAACCAGCCAAACACCGTGCGCGGGCTGGAAGATTTTTCACATATATGGGTGCTGTTCGTCTTCCATCAGGCCCTGCGGGACGGATGGAAAGCGACGGTGCGACCGCCACGGCTGGGCGGCGACAAACGAGTCGGCGTGTTCGCTTCGCGTTCACCGTTCAGGCCGAGCGCGATAGGACTTTCTGTTTTGAAACTGAAGCAGGTCGTCATCGGCGACCATGGCCGGATTCGGCTGGAAGTCTGCGGGCAGGATATCGTCGATGGAACGCCAATCCTCGACATCAAGCCATATCTTCCTTATACGGACAGTATTCCGACGGCTGTCGGCGGTTTCGCGCCGACGGCTCCCGATGTCGATGCCCTGCCTGTGACCGTTTCCGCAGAAGCGGAAGGCGATTTCACGCAGATTGCGAAACGCGGCAAGCCGCAGTTCCGCGATCTGGCAATGAAGGTCGTCTCCGCCGACCCGCGCCCCGCCTATCAGCGCGAAATAGGAAGGGTTTACGGAGTATTTCTGGAAGGATACGAAGTGGTGTGGAAAGCGTTGGAGAATGGCGCAGAGATAACGGAAGTGAAGAAAGCTTAAGGCTCTAGAAGCTCTAGAAAATTTGAAAATAATTCTAACTACATATATATCTACCTAACAACAAGGAGGCGCATCATGTTCCCAACGAATCTGCCGTATCGTCAAGTCCATTTGGATTTTCACACGTCCGAGCATTGCCTGAATGTCGGCGGTGATTTCAGCGAGGAGAATTTCCGCGACGCATTGCGCCTCGGACGTGTCCGTTCCATCAATTTCTTCGCCTGCTGCCATCATGGCTGGGTGTATTATCCGGATTCAAGCCTTGGCATCTCGCATCCGAATCTGAAGACGGATTTGGTCGGAAGAATGCTGAAGGTCTGCCGCGAAGAAGGCCTCAATGCAGAGATTTACATCACGGTCGGCTGGAATGACCGCGCCGCCCGCGAACATCCCGAATGGTGCGTCCGCCGTCCAGACGGAATGTTCCAAGATTGTCCGCCAGAAGGACATCCCGATTCGCCTCGTCCATGGGGATGGAAGCGGATGTGCGTCAATTCGAATTACATAAATGACGTATTGACCGTTACGAAGGAAGTCATGGAACGGTACAACCCGCCTGGAATCTGGTATGACATTACGGGACAGCCGCCCTGCACTTGCTCAAAATGCAAAGCCGACATGGCGAAGATGGGACTAAATCCAGACAATCCTGAACATCAGCGGAAATTCGCGGATTTCGTTTATATGAAATATCTCCAGAAGACGACGCAGCTCGTCTGGTCGTATAATCAGAAAACGACCGTCTATCACAACGGCTCCTCCCTGAAGGCGCGCCACGACATTTATCCCTATGACAGCCACATCGAAATCGAGTCGCTGCCAACGGGCGGCTGGGGCTATGACCATTTCCCGCCAAATGCGCGGTATTTTACGCAGCTGCCTACGCAAGTCGTTGGCATGACGGGAAAATTCCACAAGTCATGGGGCGAGTTCGGCGGCTTCAAGAATCCCATTGCACTGCGTTATGAATGTGCGCAGATTGTCAGTTTGGGCTGTTTGGCCTGCACGGGCGACCAACTTCATCCGTCGGGTAAGATGGACTTGGAAACATACCGTATCATTGGCGAAGCATATGAATACATCGAAACGCGCGAACCATGGTTGAAAGGTGCGAAGGCCAAGACGGAAGTGGCGATTCTCGGTACGATGGAAATGTTCCATAATGGCGGCGAAGGTGCTATTCTTGGAGCTGGCAAGATGTTGATGGAAGCGCAGATACCGCACGCCGTCATTGACGAGACAATGTCATTTGACGGATATAGGTTCATCATCCTGCCAGACAAAGGCCGCCTTGATCCAGGCGTGCGCGACAAGTTGAACCGCTTCATGGAAAACGGCGGCAAGCTGCTGATTTCCGCCGAAAGCGGCGTGGAGAAGGACAATTGGAAATTCGCACTCGACACAGGGCTGATCTGCGAAGGCAAGTCGCCGTGGGATGTGGAATACGTTAAAGTGCGTGATTCCATAGCGAAAGGACTGGTTACGAGTCCTTTCCTGATGTACCAGAGCGGCGTCGCCGCGAAGTCGGACGGTACGGGAGAAATTCTCGCCGACACAATCGCTCCGCAGTTCAACCGTACGTGGGCGCATTTCAGCTCCCATCGCAACACGCCTCCAGGGGAGATGATTGCTACACCGTCCGCCATCCAGAAAGGCAGTCTGATTTACATTGCGCAACCAGTTTTCTCCATGTATAATTCAGATGGCATGAAACTGCACCGCGACTATGTCATGAACTGCATCGAGCGGCTGTATCCGCGATGCGAGGGATTGCTGTCGATTGACGGTTTGCAGTCATGCGGTCGCGCCTCTGTGACTACGCAGTCGGAAGAAAATCGCGACATCATCCATCTCTTGTACGCGACACCCGTGAAGCGCGGCTCGGTTGAAGTCATTGAAGACATTGTGACGATTGGCCCCGTGAAAGTGCGCTACCGCAGTGAAAAAGAGCCGAAGAATGTCAAATTAGTTCCTGAAAACAAGGAACTTGCATTCGACTATGCTGACGGCTTCATTTCATTCACAGTGCCATCGGTGACAATGGCGCAGATGGTTTGCGTGGAATATTGATGTTTGTAGCGTTATTTTACGTAAAAAACGCCGTCGTTTAGGAATTGGAGTTTGGAAATGTACAGGATACCCAATTTGCCATTGTCCTTTGAATTGGAAACAAAGGATATATTGAAACAATTGAATGCCTCGCACAGGCAATTGGCAGAATTGAAGGGAATCGTACAAACCATTCCAAATGAAAATATTTTGATTAATACACTGTCTATTCAAGAGGCAAAGGACAGTTCCGAAGTGGAAAATATCGTAACCACCCACGATGACATCTTCAAAACGGAATTGTCAACCAAAGATTACATCGTCTCAGCCGCCGCCAAGGAAGTGTTGAACTACCGACAGGCCATCAAGAGAGGCTTTGAACTTGTGAGGACCGACAAGTTACTCACAAATAACATTATAAAGGAAATTCAACGAACGCTCGTCGAGAGTGATGCCGGCTTTCGAAAAATACCTGGCACGGAACTCAAAAACAGCGCAGGAAAGATTGTTTACACACCGCCGCAAAGCGGCGAAGAAGTGGAACGGTATATGGCGGCTTTAGAACGTTTCATCAATATGCCGGAACTCTGTGACTGGGATCCTCTCGTCAAATTGGCGGTCATCCATCACCAGTTTGAAAGCATTCATCCATTCTATGACGGCAATGGCAGAACGGGCCGAATCATCGCCATCCTGTTTTTGGTGACAAATGACCTGCTGAATCTTCCCGTGCTTTATCTAAGCCGTTACATTACCCATAATAAAGGAGAATACTACCGTCTGATACAAGCCATCCGCGAAACGGAGGACAATGCCGTCCACTGGCAAAATTGGGTGATGTTCATCCTTAAAGGCATAGAGGAAACAGCCAAAGATACCATCCGTCTTGTCATTGCCATACGTGAATTGATGCAAAAATTTAAGCTGAAAATCCGTCCAATCTTTGGAAAACAGTACAGGCATGAACTTCTGAACCACTTGTTCTTCCATCCTTACACCAAAATCGAGCACATGGAAAAAGCCATGATGGTACAAAGAAAAACAGCGGCAAAATACTTGAGAATGCTTGTAGGGGCTGGTTTTTTGACCATAACCAAAGTCAAAAGGGTGAATTATTACATCAATCAGCAATTGGTAGAAGTGTTGATGAACCAAGGAAAGGAAAATGACGATATCCAGTGAACGCAAAGTCGGTAACTTGGATATTTATAACCGAGGTACAGGAATAGTGGATATGTACCCGAAAACGCCAAAACGGGTACACGTCGTCGCGGATATGTACCCGAAAACGCCAAAACGGGTACACGTCGTCTGCGATATGTACCCGAAAACGCCAAAACGGGTACACGTCGTCGCGGATATGTATTGAAACTACAGCAAATTTCGCGGATCGACGTCGGCGTAGATGGTCACGTTTTTGGGCTGCTTTCGCGCAACGATCATCGTGCGCAGCAGACGTGAGAGGCGGCGGATGTTGCCGCCGCGCAACAACAGTTGGTAGCGGAAGAATCGCTGGACTTTCGAGAGCGGCGCGGGCATCGGTCCGATGACCTGCGTCTTCTCCTCCAGCTGCGGCTTCAATTCCTCCGTGAACGCTTCGGCCGCCGCCGCCGCCAACGCCTCCTCCTGGCTGCGGAAATGCACCATCACCATGTGGGAACACGGCGGGAAGTCGAGCATCTTGCGGCTTGGGGCCTCCTCTTCGTAAAACGCATGAAAATCCTGCCGGACGGCCGTCTTCAGGGCAAAATGGTCGGGCGTGTAAGTTTGCACGACCACCATTCCAGGCGTGTCGCCGCGCCCTGCCCTGCCCGCCACCTGCGTGATCAACTGGAAGACACGTTCGCCGCTGCGGAAATCGGGGACGTGCAGCCCGATGTCCGCCTGCACGACACCGACTAACGTAACATTCGGAAAATCAAGACCTTTCGCAATCATCTGCGTGCCGATCAGAATATTAATCCGCCCTGCCCTGAACTCCTCCAGAACCTTTTTGTAACAGTCTTTCGTGCGCATCGTGTCGGAATCCATCCGCGCAATCTTCGCTTTCGGAAACAACGCCTGCGTAATCGTCTCGATCTTCTCCGTCCCGAAGCCTGAATAGCGGATTTCAGGATCGCCGCACTGCGGGCAGACCGACGGTGCAGGCTTCTCCGCCCCGCAAAGATGGCACGACAGCATGCCCGCATGCTTGTGATAGACGTAGGATACGCTGCAATTGTCGCAAGTCGCCACATAGCCGCATTTTGAGCACATCAACTGCGTCGCGAAGCCACGCCTGTTCAAAAACAGGATCACTTGTTCCGCCTTCTGAAGTCGGTCATAAATCAAGTCCTTCAAACGATTTGAGAAAATCTGCGCCTTGCCCGCCAAAGCCGCCTCCTGGCCCATGTCGATGAGTTCGACGGACGGCAGCGGCTTCGTGTCGATGCGTTCCGTCATCTCCACAAGCTTGTAACGGCCAAGTTCGCAGTTGTAATATGATTCCAGAGAAGGAGTTGCGGAGCCAAGCACAACTGTCGCGCATTCATGCTTTCCACGCACGACGGCCATGTCACGCGCATTGTAGCGCGGCGACTCGTCCTGTTTGTAGCTGTTCTCATGTTCCTCATCCACAACGATTAAGCCAAGGTTTCGGAACGGCGCGAACAGAGCCGACCGCGCTCCGACGGCTATTCGCGAACGGCCTTCGTTGATGCGCGTCCATTCGTCGAAGCGTTCACCGTCGCTCAAGCCGCTGTGAAGCACGCTGACCATGTTGCCGAAGCGACGGCGGAACCGTTCGCAGGTCTGCGGTGTCAACGAGATTTCGGGCACGAGCACGATGGCCTCCTTTCCATGCTCCAAACAGCGCGAAATCGCCTGGAGATACACCTCCGTCTTGCCCGACGCCGTCACGCCATGCAGCAGAATCACGGAACTGTCCGCCGCGTCCTGCGAGGCGTTTATGACATCCAATGCGGCCTGCTGGTGGGCCGTCAATTTCTTCGGCTCGTCTGGCTGGACGACATCGTCCAGAAACGGGTCGCGTTCCACGACGCGCAGTTCCTTGCTCAACCATCCCTCTTCGCACATCTTCGAGACAAGCTGCGCACTGCACAGATTCAGATTAATCAGCTCCGTCAACGGTTGCGAACCCTCCCGCCGCAAGTAGCGGATCAGCTCTTTCCGCTTGTCGGAAAGCGCATCGAATTCATCGTTTTCATTTGCGGATTTCAATGTCAACGAGACGAACAAAGCCTGTTTGTGCTTCATTTCGCCGCTGCGCACAACGGCTGGCAGCAACGTCCGCACGGCGTGTTCTTTCGGGCAGCAGTAGTAGTCGGCCATCCATTCGGCAAGCCACACCAGCGATTCGGGAATCTGCTCCCTTTCGCTTTCCAGTGCGATGATTGGCTTTAGCGGCCAGTAGTCGGAATTCGATTTCATGGCGACGACGTAACCGCTTTTCTCCTCCTTGTTAAACTGCACTCGCACACGGCTCCCCACGCGCACGCGGCCGCGCAGCGCATCGGGTACAAGATAGTCGAAATCGCGGTCCAAGGACAGCGAAAACACGACTTGCGCAATTGCGGCGTTCCCTTCCATTTTTGAGATTTTTTCCTTTATTCACTTCATATTTTACTTTTGCAAGAAAGAAAGTATAATAAGGTAGGAACCAATGGCGGGACTCCGATGGGACCCCCTGCCCGCAGGCGTGACCTACACCTGTATAATGTGATATCAAACCACTGCTCCGTCAAACAAACCATGAAATCATTCGCATTACTTTTTCTTGGCTTCGCCATCGCCCTTTCCGCACAGTCGCTCGACATGACCACGCCCATGCACGGTGAAATCGTCTATCAGGAGAATTTCGATAAGACAGCCACGCTGGACGGCTTCACGTTGTTCGAAAGCAGGCAATGGAAAATCGAAAACGGGAAGCTTGTCCATCCTGTCACAGGCGGAATGCCGCAGCTCCTTCTGCCAAAAGCGACATTCGGTCAGGACATGGCCATCCAGGCGGATGTCACAATCCGGCAGGCAGCCAACGACACGCGCTGGGCGGGCATTTTCCTGCGTCATCTGGAGGACAAGGCGGTCTTCACCCACATGCCCGTCCGCTACAACCGCGCGACGGAAATCGCCGACGCCGTCATTGACGTGAACAACCATTTCAACTGGCGCATCTACGCACCTTCCTACAGACCGGACGGCAAGCCCGCCACCGCCACGCGGACGCACCGCCTTGAAATCCGCGGCAACATCGCACGGTCGTTCATCGACGGAAAATGCGTCCGTTTCGTCTTTCTGGACAGCTCCAGCGTTCATTCTGGCCGCGCGGGATTCAGCCTTTCAAGCGTCGAAGTCGAAATCGACAACATTGTCGTGGAGAAACTGCCGCCGGTGAGCATGGAGGAGAAGATCGCCATTTCCAAAATGTACACCTCCATGCCTTTCGTCATCGCCCACCGCGGCTTCTCCGAAAAGTTTCCGGAGAACACGCTGGAGGCCGTCAAAGGCGCATTGGAGGCGGGAGCCGACGGCGTGGAAATCGATGCGCGCATTTCGAAGGACGGCGTCGTCTATTGCCTTCATGACGACACGCTCAACCGCACGACCAACGGCACGGGGCTCGCGCGGGAGAAAACCATCGCCGAACTGCGTGAACTGGATGCCGGCGCCAAATTCAATCCGAAATTCGCAGGAGCGAAAATTGCTCTGTTTGAAGATATTGTGAAAATTGTAAAGGAAAAGGACTCCGTCGTGCTCGTCGATTTGAAGGAAGCCGCCGCCGTCGATGCCATCTGTGACATTCTCATCAAGCACAAGGCCACCCGCAACGCGCTGCTGGACACAGGCTCCCCGAAGATCGCCCAGAAATACCGCAGCCGCATTCCGGACGCCACTGTCATCTGCATCACAGGCGTCCCGGGGCCTCGCAAAAACGATTTCGCACGAAGCCTGAAATCAAGCGGCTTCGACGCCCTCTTCGCGCAGTTCCAAAGCCCCTTCCTGCTCAATCTCACTGACTTGCGTTTGCAAGGGCTGTCCATTTTCTTCTGGACCATCAACAACCGGAACGATGTCATAAACGCCTGGAAAATGGGTGCGGACGGCATCATCACGGACAGGCCGACCATGGTCCGCGAAACGCTGGACCGCATCGCCTCTAAAATTTCGGACATGGATTTCTGACGAACTATGAGCATCATCCGCGTATTGTCAGCAGAAGTCGCAGGGCGCATCGCGGCGGGGGAAGTCGTGGAACGGCCTGCATCCGTTGTCAAGGAATTGGTCGAAAATTCCATTGACGCAGGGGCGACGCGCATCCGCATCGCGGCTGAACAAGGCGGCCAGCGGCTCATTCAGGTGACGGACAACGGCTGCGGCATGGACCGCGACGACGCCATTATGTGCTTCGAAGCCCATGCGACCAGCAAGATTTCCACGGAGGCGGATGTCGGGCAGATTAAGTCGTTGGGATTCAGGGGCGAAGCCATTCCGTCGATATCGTCTGTCTCGCGGTTCATTCTGCAAACGCGACGGAAGGACGACGATATCGGGACGGAAATAGTCGTGGAAAACGGCATCATGCGGGACGTACAGGATTGCGGCTGCGCGCCTGGCACGAACATCCGCGTAGGCCATCTCTTCGGCAACCTCCCCGCGCGGCGGAAATTTCTCAAAGGGCCTGACACGGAGGACGGCCACATTGAGGAAATGGTTCTGCAATTGGCACTTGCGCGGCCAGACATTTCCTTTTCACTCATCCTCAACAACCGCGAAGCACTCCGCGCCTCCGCCACAAGCGACCTCGGAGCCCGCATCCTCATGCTTTTCGGAAAGGATGTCTATGAATCCATGCTTCCTGTAAACTACCAGGAGGACGGCATTTCCGTACGCGGATACATCAGCAAGCCAGGCTTCACACGTGTTTCGCGGCGCGACCAGCGAACCATTGTCAATGGTCGAACCGCCGCTTCGGACACGATTTTCTTCGCCATCCGCGACGCCTACGACACGCTTGTCATGAAAGGACGGTATCCGAGCACCGTCCTTTACATCGACTTGCCGCCAGACCGCGTCGATGTAAACGTCCATCCTACGAAGCGGGAAGTACGTTTCCGCGACCCGCGGCAGGTCAGCGGCGTCATCGCGGCCGCCATCCGCGCAGGGCTTCGGCAGATGCAAGGCGGCGAAGACCCCGCCATGCAGCCGCCACCGGTCCCGCTTCCAGAATCACAACAATCGGACGAACCATTTCAGCCTCCCCAAACCACAAAACGCAGCGACAGCGCCGTTGGGCAGCCGCCTGACAGAACTGTAAAGCCTAAATCCGAAACGCCTCCAACGCCGCCAAAGCCGCCCTGCCCTATTCCCGCTGCCGAGCCGTTCCGTCCCGAACCACAGCAGATTTCGCTGCCGTTGCCAGACCGTCCACCATCCGTCAATCCACCCGCTTCACCGCCGAAGCCAGAGGACACGCCTGTACAAATGGAAGCCAGGCGACCCGTCAACAACGACCTCGCCGCGCTGCGAATATGCGGTCGCCTCGGGAAGCGCCATCTGCTTGCAGAATCCGCCAACGGCCTCGTCGTCATCGATTTGCGTGCTGTCCACCAGCGGATTTTATTCGAAAAACTTCTTGCCAACTTGAAGGCGCAAAAGATTCCGCAGCAGCCGTTGCTGATTCCCGTCACCGTCAGCTTCGGACAGGAGGATGCACGGTTTCTCAATTCGCAAACAAAGCATTTCCAATCACTTGGATTTACGATTGAACATTTCGGCGGCAATGCCTTCATCGTCACGGCCGTGCCCGCATCCTATCCCAACCAGGACATCGCCCAGACGTTGCGCGACATCATCGACGATTTGCGGCAGTCCCGCACGACCAATGTCCAGAGCGCCATCCACATCGCGCAGGCCGCCTGTCGGCACGCCATTTCTCTGAAGGACAATCTGACAGAGAGGGAAATCGACCAGTTGATCTACGACCTCGCCCGCACGACCATGCCATATACCGATCCTAACGGCAATCCGACCATGGTTCACATCACCTACTCCGAACTAGAAAAACGCTTTAAAGGCTGAATCTTACATAAATCAAAGGAAATAACAACATGAAAAGACAACGCTTCCAACTCTTCGTCCTCCTTTGCCTTGCCTTGCTGTCCGTCCATGCACAAGACAAAAAACCGGAATCCCCCTGGAAGAACGCAGAAACGCTCTTCCCTGGCATCAAGCTCATCAAGCTTGAAAAGACAGAACCGAGGCTCTTGAAAATCCATATCGTCAGAATTGATTTGCAAGAAGGAAGATATGGATTCTTTACGACTCCCAAACCGGCGGAATGGGGCCAGAATATGCCTGAGGAGAACGCAAAGGACCTAAAGATTGTCACGCGGCGGCAGTCCGCAAAAGCCTTCATGAAACAGGCCCACCAGACGAAGGAGGAAGGAGGCTATGGTGTCAATATGCTGCTCGCCGTCAACGCCTCGCCGTGGATCCCCTGGAAGGCTCCATGGAACCATAAATTCGCATGCCATTTGGGGCTGACCGTCGCACAGGGCGAAATTCTCGACGACAACGACTTGGGACGCCCGTCGTTCATCGTCTATAAGGACGGGAAGGTCGATTTCAGGACGGACAAGAACAAGGCGTCCATCAAGAATGAAGACCTCTATATTTCCGTGCCAGGCTTTGCAGTCATTCTAGACAACGGCACCGTCACACCATGGGCGGCGGGAGACAAAAGTCTCCATCCCAGAACAGGTTACGGCCTTTCCCAAGACCGCCGTTACCTCTATTTCATCACGGTTGACGGTCGCCAGAAGGATTATTCCATCGGTGCCAGCACAGGCGAAATCGCCGAATATTTGAAGGAATACGGCGCGTATGACGCCCTCAACATGGACGGCGGTGGCTCGACGACGCTCGCTGTCTGGAATCCGCAGCAGCCCGGCGAAGACGGCAAAACGCCCGATCCCGTGAAAATCTACACCCATCAGGAAGGCGGCTGGCTCCGCGCAAATGCCAACAATCTGGGTATTTATCTGAAATAGAAGCACTAGAAGCTCTAGAGGCGCTAGAGGCTCTAGAAGCTCTAGAAGCTCTAGAGGTGCTAGAAGCTCTAGAAGCTCTAGAAGCTCTAGAAGCTCTAGAGGTGCTAGAAGCTCTAGAAGCACTAGAAACGCTGGAAATTCTAGCCTATTTTTTCCACCGCCGTCCGCTGCAGGATGTCCTGCGCTGCGGACGGCTCGAAAACAGATGGCGTGTCCGTCAGGCAGGAGGCGGATGCGCAGGCCAGTGCCTCCGCAAAATAGCCCGGCATCGACAGGCCGTCGGCCTGCGGATCTTCCGCCAGCCGACGCGCCATGATGGCCGTTGCGCAGTCACCACCGCCGATTGGACTGACAATGTGTTCCAAAAACGGCGTTTTAAGGCACCATACGCCCTCTTTTGACATCAGATGGGCAGGATTGCCGCCATCCGTCACGGCGAGCCATGAAAGCCCCTTGTAACGCGCGAGAAGTGCCTTTCCCATGTTGACGATATTGTCGCCACTAACAATACGCGACAATTCCTCCGAATTGATTTTCAGCAGCGTGACGCCCTCTTCCAAAATACAACCGACATCGTTGGCGGCATCTAGCACGACGGGAATTCCGCTTCTCCGAGCCATACTTGCGATTTCCGCATAAAACGATGACGTCACGTCTGGTGGCAGACTGCCGCACAACGCCACAATTCCGTGACGCGGAATTTCTTCCGCCAGCAGCAACCGCATACGCGACAGTTCTTCTGCGGAAATCGTTGCCGATGGCTCAATTAGCTCTGTCGCCTCTCCGCGTTCATGATCAATGACAGTATAGACGCAGCGCATTGTCCCTTGGCAGTTTACCAACAAACCGCGGACTCCCGTCTGTTCGAAATCATGGCGAAGCCGTTCCCCTGGATATCCGCCGACGAATGCCGCGACGGACACGGGGCAGCCGAGCAGACGGATTACTCGTGCGACATTCGTCCCCTTGCCGCCGCCCGTTTCGTGGCATTCAAATGCACGGTTTACGTCTCCAAGCTTCAACTCCTTGAAACTGAGAGTCTTCTGCCAAGCCGAATTCAGGCTGACAGCCAAAACGGGACGTGGCTCCATATTTACTTTCATTGGATGGAAAAGGGCAAATGCGATAAAAACGACAAGCGCTACAGCTAAAAACGAATATCAAGTATGATAATCGGCGTTGATCTTCACATAGTCGTATGTGAGATCGCATGTCCAGACCGTGTAGTCGGCATCGCCCGCGCCAAGATGCAGGTCCATCTTCCATTCGCGGTTCTTCAAAACCTTTACAAGTTCAGCTTCGGGAGTTCCCGCGTCAACGCCGCCACGCACGACTGGCACGCCGTCGTAGAACAAATCGACCTTCGACGGATCAAATGAAATGCCGCAATATCCTGCCGCGCAGAGGATTCGGCCCCAATTCGGATCGGCGCCGAACCAAGCCGTCTTGCAAAGGGCGGAATTGGCGATCGCTTCCGCGCAAGTCTTCGCATCCGCCTTGCTGGCGGCACCATGGACGTTGACTTCCACAAACTTGGAGACTCCTTCGCCGTCGAGAACCATACGTTTCGCCAAATCGGCCATCACATATTGCAACGCCTCGCCGAACGCCGCGCATTCGGGAGTGCCCGCCTTGATTTCATCGTTTCCCGCCGCGCCGTTCGCAAGGACGAGAACCGTGTCGTTCGTGCTCGTGTCGCCGTCAACTGTAATGCGGTTGAACGAATTGCCGATGGCATTCGCAAGGCACTGCTGCAAAGCAGCTTGCTCGATGACGGCATCTGTCGTCAGATAGCAGAGCATCGTGGCTTGCGGAGGCTGCATCTTCAATTTCGGGGCGATCATGCCAGCGCCCTTCGTCATGCCGCCGATGCGAATAGTCGCGCCGCCAATGTCTAGAGCGACAGCTAGATGCTTCGGGACGGTATCCGTTGTCATGATGGCGCGGGCGGCCGTTTCGCCGCCGTCGGAAGACAGTTCGCGAACGCACATTTCAACACCCTTTTCAATGATGTCCATCGGCATCGGAACGCCGATTCGGCCCGTCGATGACACAAGCACCTGTGATGGATGGAGCATCATCAGCTTGCCGGCCAGTTCAGCCGTCCGCTGCGCATCCGCCAAGCCCTGTTCGCCCGTGCAGGCGTTTGCATTGCCGCTGTTGACGACAACCATCTGCACGGGATTGCCGGAAGCGACAATCGCGCGGTCGTATTCAACAGGAGCAGCAGCAAACAGATTGGACGTAAAGGCTCCGGCAACCACGCAGGGCCGCGGACTGTAGATCATCGCCATGTCGGGAGCGCCGCTCCGCTTGAGTCCGCAAACCACGCCGCAAGCCTGAAAACATGACGGACTCGTCACCGTTCCATTTTCAATGACGGAAAAAGACATTATGGTTTTCTCCTTCAAAAAGGAATGTTACAATTAATTCAAAGAAATGCCGTATTTTTCAGCAGCTTCACGGAATTTTGCAAGCAAAGCATTGCAGCTAGGAATCCGCTTGTCACGGCGCATGATCGTGCAACTGCGAACGGCTTCCGCAATCAGCGGCATTTCCGTCAGCCCTGGAACATTCGTGACAGCGCAGAAATCAGACTGGTTCATGTGCATACGAGCCTCTTCGCGAGCCTGATGAGTCAAGAGTTCATCCTGCGGCTGCGACAACGGCTGACCGCCCATAAACACGCTGAGAGCGACGCCCAACGCGAAAATATCAGTCCTTTCATCGATCGTATCTTTGCAAATCTGTTCGGGGGAAAGATATCCGCCAGTACCGGTTATGGCTTTAGACTGATGACCGCACATAACGGAGACGCCGAAGTCGATCAACTTGACCTTGCCGGCGATAAGCATGAAATTCGACGGCTTGATATCAAGATGGATGACTTTTTTCTTGTGTAAAAACGCAAGAGCCTGTGTGGCTTGATACATGACGCGGACTTTGTCTTCCAACGGGAGGACCTTGTTCAAAACCTTGTCGCCAAGATCATGGCCGCTAAGATATTCCATTAAAAGATCATAGCCAAGTTCAACGCCAAAACGCGTCACCTTGCGGAGCGCGTAGATTCGGACGATTGGCATCGTCCCTTCTTCATTCAGCATCTGCGAAATTGCGAATTCGTTTTGGATGTGACGCATTTTGGTACGATATGGAACATCGTCAAGTTTTTCGACGGCTTTGCCAGAAGACGTTCCAAGCAGTTTGTTCCAATTGTTGCGAATCGCCTTGGCGCAGAATGTAAACGCCCCGCAGACAGAACGATACAAAACGGCTTCTGCCCCACGCGCCATGACTTCCTTCAATTCGTATGGGTCGTTTGCGGCGGCAGTAATCGCGGCTTGAGTCACGCGAACGCTGTCGGTACGGGTAATATAGCGGCGTTTGGAAAGATTAGCGGAAAGATTGGATGTGTGGTTTTGAGAAGAACCTTCAGAATCAGAATGTTCTTCCGCAAAGTCATCGGAAGCAAAATTAACGGAATGAGGCTCATCATTCTGGTTCATGGCATTCTGATCAGCCTCTGTATTTTCGTTATCGAGTTTCTTTGAAGATTGGTCGTTCATAGGAAACTATCCAAAATCTATATGGGAACTATCTTTTGATGATAAAACGAATAGAAAACAATTTCATTGACTAAATCTTATTGATACGTTTCAAAGCATTCAAAACTTCATCATTAATACCACTCTGCTTGACAGCTCGTCTGGCTTCATTGCCCATGTTGACATCCAATTTCTCAATGACAACATGCTGTTCCAAAGACTTCTGGACTTTGGCGTCGGCCATCTCAAGATGCCTTCTGTTGAATTCATCCATCAATTCAAGGGGCTTTCGAGAATAAAGGCGAGAAACTGTAACGAAAGGTCTTTGCAATGAAGGATTTTCAACGACACTATAAACAAGGTTGACTTTCAAATCAACAAAATATTTCATAATGTCAAAGAAAATAGTATGATCCTGTCCTGAAGGAACTTCCAAAAGGAACATGGCCTCGATCGCATCCTCGGGTGGAAGTAGAAGCTTATTTGCGTTATTCTCAAGTTGTTTTCCAAAAGGAACTGAAGGATCAAAATCAAAATAGCAGAAATGATTGAAATAGGGTTTGGCGATATAAGCTGTAAAATCTTCATGGTCGATATGGCATTCAAGCAACCTCAAATTATCATTCTTGTCTGGAATCGACATAAAGACATTAAGCGAATCGACGATCATCTGGTTGTAGGCGTCCTCCCCTATTTTATCAACAAATTTTAACTTGTTGCTAAAGAGGACAATATTGCCGGTGCTGCCTTTGTCAATAGCTGCAGCCAACGGCTTGGACATGAAGTCGATACTGTTGCGAACATATTCTGCCGATTCCATTTCATCAAACGGAAGAACAAGGCAGAAGAAAGTCTTCTCTTGAATCGGAAGACCGTTGCCATTTTCGTCCGCTTCATCACGGGCGATGATATCTTCGAGAATACCAGTCGTAATGCCGTTGCCAGTACCACCGCCCGTAGAACTGAAGATCATGGAACCCCCGACTATGTCCTGAAGACGACGGCGAATCGTGAAATAGGCGTCATGCCCAATTTCAGGATCTTTTCGCGACCCGCGGAATTGGCCAGCAATAGACTGAACAGGCGCGACAATATGTTCGGAGCCGCTGCCAATTTTATCCAATTCCGTTTCTGATACGTTTACAAGCACGGCATCAGGATCCATCTTAGCCGCAATCTTACCGCCAGCACCGCCAATTCCAATAATTTTCATGAAACAATGCCCTCCGACAATGACGATTCCTTCGCCACAAACCGCCCACTCTTGATAAGACGTTCAAGAGCCTTGCCACCGTGTTCCGTAATGTAAATGTTCTTACGGTTACGTTCCTCACGGATGTCTATATAACACAAAGCCCACAATGTCTCCACAAACGCCACTGCCGTTTGCTTCGTACGGGTGATTCCAGCTTGCTTCGAATCATCAAAACAATTCGTAATGTTGTACTTAATAGATTTTGCCTCCAGCAGCGAACACCAGCAAAGAATCAAAAAATGCCCCTCGCCCAGCCTGTCAAGCTGGTCTTGGAACAAATCAGATTCTTCAACGCCTCGCGCCATAAGCAAAATCGTCTTTATACCATTTATATATTGACTTTAAGACTCACAACCAAAATGTCACATAAAGTATTATACTACACTTATTCATAAAAACAAGAAACAGAAATTCAACTACTTCCTGTTTTCTTTATCCCCTGTCTCCTTGTTTATACTATACTATAGTAAAGTATAGTGAATTATAGTATAGTGTAGTATAGTATAAACTATGGGGAGGGGGGAATGATATTCCAAGTGATTTTACGTCTTGGTTTGTGTTGAATGTAT